>NZ_PSXZ01000004.1:0-512977 GCF_002931375.1 Pseudoclavibacter sp. RFBJ3
CACGAACCCGGCCTCGGGGTGCTCCGCGACGAGCGTGCGGGTGCGCTCGGGCGAGCGGTTGTACACGGCGACGGTGTTGCCCTCGCGGCTCGCGAGGTTGCGTGCGAGGTTGGAGCCCATGACGGCCATGCCGACGACGCCGATGTTCGCGCTTGGGGACGAGCCGGTTTCCGAGGAGATCGAGGGGGCAGCGTCAGTGGTCATAGATGCGTCTCTTTCAAAGTGGATGCGAGCTCCCGCCAGGGCGATGCACGGGACACTCCACGGTATTGCACGACGGGCAGTCGTACCCTGACTTGTGGCACGAGCGAGGCAACCATTTCAGAACATGACGAAACGGCGCCGGATTCGGCACACAGCCAGGACGATAGCTGGCTGCATGCGTGACCGCGAGCACCAAGACAGGAGACACTCCAGTGGCTGACCATGACGCCCGCACGAGAGCCTACGATTTCGGGCGCCCAGACGATGACGGCGACGCCATCACCGATGAGCAGCCCACGACGGCGATGCCGCGGACTCGCGCGACGCCGTCCACCTCTCGGGCGTCGTCATCCAGCCTGTACGAGGGAAGCGACGAGTCGACCCGCGTCATCCCGCAGCAGGCGCCGCCGCCGGCTCCCGCGTCCGCGCCCGCGGCACCTGGTCGTCCGGCAGCAGCGGCTCGGTCGCCGCGAGCCGGTCAGCAGTCCGGTCTCGCGGATGCGCGTGGCAGCGAGGCGCGAAGCGGCCGCGCCCGCGAGTCGGCGAGCCCGAACGTGTGGGCGCGCATCGGCTCGGTCTTCCTCGCCGTCCCGCTCTACGTGATCTGCGTGGTCGCGTTCAGCGCCATCCCCGTGCTGATCATCGTCTCGGGCGTCTCGTCATCGGCGGGCAGCTTCCTCGGCGACGGCGTCGGTGTCTCGCCAGTGTGGACGATGCTCGTCACGATGCTCGCGGCCGTCGGCTTCTTCCTCATGGCCCTCACGATGCGCCTGTCCGGCACGGGCTCGGTCGTCTCCGGGGCACTTTCGGTGCTCGCGGGGCTCGGCTGCTTCCTGCTGCACGCGCAGATCACGGCCGCGCTCGTCGCGGCTCCCCTCTGGCAGGAGGAGCTCTCGACGTTCCAGCTGTTCGCGGGTCCGGCATCCGGCATGGCGGTCTCGCTGCTCGCCGCCGAGCTCGTCGTCTTCGGGTTCGCGATGCTGGGCGCAGGAGCTGCTGTCAGCAGCGCCAGGCGCCACGGCTGGCGCAAGGCCGTCGGCTTCTAGCGGCAGCTCGTTCCGGCGGTTTCGAGGAACGGCCCCACGCGGCGCCCGTCATGGCGTAAAGTGGGGGGCTGAACTTCGGCGAGGGGCCGTAAGGCCCGTGATCGACGCGGTGATGTGTCCTTGAATGGGCCTCCACACGCTTCCTCAGTCTGTCGAGAACCACCATCAAGGAGACAACATGGCAGAGACCAACAAGCTCAGTGTCGAACTGCGCGAATCGTTCGGCAAGGGTGCAGCGCGCAAGATCCGTGCTGCCGGCAAGATCCCCGCGGTCCTCTACGGCCACGGCACCGAGCCCCGCCACCTGACCCTCCCGGGTCACGAGACGATGCTGCTCATCCGCAAGGCGAACGCGCTCATCGAGCTCGACATCGAGGGTGACAAGCAGCTCGCGCTCGTCCGCGACGTCCAGCGCGACCCGGTGCGCCAGATCATCGAGCACCTCGACCTCGCGGTCATCCGCAAGGGCGAGCGCGTCGAGGTCGACGTGCCGCTGCACCTCATCGGCGAGCCCTTCCCGGGCACGATCGCCGTCCAGGACGCGACGACGATCCTCGTCGCCGCAGACGCAACGGCTATCCCGAGCTTCATCGAGGTCTCGGTCGAGGGCCTCGAGGATGGCACGCTCATCCACCGCGAAGACCTCAAGCTCCCCGAGGGCACCGTTCTCGTCGACCTCGCTGAGGACGCCGAAGAGGTCGCTCTCGTCTCGATCCAGACGCCTCGTGGCGAGGACGAGGACGAGGACGCCGAGGAAGAAGCAGCCGCGGCCGAGTAGTTCCTCGTCTGGCGTCGTTGACTCGACGTATCGTCGGAAGGCGGGTGGCTTCGGCTGCCCGCCTTTCGCGTCCCATCTCATGAAAGGCTTTGCAGCATGGCAGCAGACACCTGGCTCGTCGTCGGACTCGGCAATCCCGGCGAGAAGTACGCGAAGAACCGTCACAACGTCGGGCAGTTCGTCGTGGATGAGCTCGCGAAGCGCATCGGGGCCAGCTTCTCGCGGCACACCAAGGCGAACGCTCGTGTGGCGGAGGGGCGCACGGCTCCCGGCGGCCCGAAGCTCGTGCTGGCGAAGTCGAACGGCTACATGAACACCTCGGGCGGCCCCGTCTCGCAGCTCGTCGACTACTACGGGGTCGACGTCGACCACGTCGTCGTCGTGCACGACGAGCTCGATCTGCCCTTCGACACGTTGAAGCTCAAGGTCGGCGGCGGCCACGGCGGTCACAACGGCCTGCGCGACATCAGCGCGGCGCTGGGCGATCCCGGGTACCTGCGTGTGCGCGTCGGCATCGGGCGCCCGCCCGGACGTCAGGACGCCGCGGACTTCGTGCTGAAGGACTTCGCGGGCAGCGAGCGGGAAGTGCTCCCCGTCCTCGTCGGCGACGCGGCAGACGCGGTCGAGCTCATCGCGCTCGAGGGCATGCAAGCCGCGCAACTTCGAGTGCACACGGCAGCTGGCGCGTGAAGCTCGTCGTCCAGCGCGTCACCGAGGCGACCGTCACGGTCGGCGATCGCACGGTCGGCCGCATCGACGAGGCCGGGCTCCTCATCCTCGTCGGCGTGACCCACGCGGATACCCCGGCGGATGCAGCCAAGCTCGCCCGCAAGCTGCTCGGGCTGCGCATCCTGAACGACGAGAAGTCCGTCGTCGATACGGGCTCGCCGCTGCTCGTCGTCAGCCAGTTCACGCTGTACGGGGATGCGCGCAAGGGGCGGCGCCCGTCCTGGTCGCTCGCGAGTGGTCGCGAGCATTCCGAGCCGCTGGTCGAGGCCTTCGTCTCGGACCTCCGCGCCGGTGGAGTGCGCGTGGAGACCGGTGAGTTCGGCGCCATGATGAAGGTCGCGAGCGTCAACGACGGACCGTTCACCGTGCTGCTCGAATCGGCAGAACTCGCGTAGCTCGCTCTCAGCGCAGAAGAGAGCCTGGGGACTGTAGGAAGTATCTTCCCCTCGGCGCGTACAATTCCCCGAGTGACTCTGCACGGCTTCGTACGCTCCATCCAGTCCACCCCTTCCTTCGAGCGCGCCATGGGGCGCGCCGGTCGCGACACCGACTTCTCGCTCGTCGATGGGGCAAGGGCCCCGCTCATCGCGAACCTCCTCGCCGCACGCCAGACCGAGCTCGGCGCCGCCCCGATGCTGTTCGTGCTCACCGCGACGAGCCGTGAGACCGAGCAGTTCGGCGCCGACCTGCAGACGTTCGTGCCGGATGCGCACATCGCGGAGTTCCCGGCGTGGGAGACGCTCCCGCATGAGCGGCTGAGCCCCTCCGTCGAGACCACCGGCCGCCGACTTCGTGCCATGCGCGAGCTCACCGACTGGAAGGCGGGGGAGCGCACCGCGCCGTTCGTGCTGCTCGCCTCCGTGCGCGCCGCCCTCCAGCCGCTGCTGCCCGGTCTCGACGCGGCCACGACCATCCGCCTCGAGCGCGGCTCTCGTGGCAACGACCTCTCGAGCCTCGCCCTGCAGCTCGTCGACCTCGCCTACTCGCGGGTCGACATGGTCACGCGACGAGGCGAGTTCGCCGTCCGCGGCGGGATCCTCGACGTGTTCCCACCGGATGCGTCGCACGCCCTCCGCATCGACTTCTTTGGCGACGAGGTCGACGAGATCCGCGTGTTCTCGGTCGCGGATCAGCGCTCGCTCGAGTCCGAGGTCACCGAGGCGCTCATCACCCCGGCGCGCGAGCTGCTGCTCACCGAGAGCGTGCGCCAGCGCGCACGCGAGATGCAGCACGAGTTCCCGAACCTGCAGCAGATGCTCGCGAAGATCGCCGAGGGCATCCCGTCCGAGGGCATGGAATCGCTCGCCCCTGCGCTCGTGAGCGAGCTCGTCCCGATCACGAGCTACCTGCCGGAGGACGCCGCCATGGCGGTGCTCTCACCCGAACGCGTCGCAACGCGCGCCGTGCACCTCTCCGAGACGAACCACGAGTTCCTCGAGGCCGCCTGGAGTGCCGCGACCGCCGGTGCAGATGCCCCCATCGACCTCAGCTCCGGCGACTTCCTCAGCGTCTCCGGCCTCCGCGACGCTCGCGGCGCCCGGCCGTGGTGGTCGCTCTCGCCGTTCCAGTCACTGGAGATCCCGGAGGAGCAGCTCGACGCGAGCGAGATCCTCGCCGTGAAGATCGAGGGCGACGCGGTGCCCAGCTTCGCCGGCAACGCCGACGGCGCGATCGAGCACGTCTCGGCGCTCCTCAAGGAGGGCTGGCGCGTCGTCGTCACGAGCCAGGGGCCCGGCCTCGTGGAGCGTGCCAGCCAGCTGCTCTCCGAGCATGGCGATGCTGCGAGGCTCGTCGACGAGCTGCCCGACGAGCTCGAGACGGGCGTCGCCTACCTCACCCAGTCACCCGTCTCCACGGGCGTCCAGGTGCCAGGCCAGAAGCTCGCGCTCGTCACCGAGACCGACTTCTTCGGACGCGCCGTCGGATACGACTCGCGCCAGCCGAAGAAGCTCGCCAGACGACGCGCCAACTCGGTCGTCGACCCGCTGCAGCTCAAAGCCGGTGACTTCGTCGTGCACGAGACGCACGGCATCGGCAAGTTCATCGAGCTGCGCCAGCGAGAGGTCCAGGCGGGCGGCAGGAACGCCCCCAAGACCGTGCGCGAGTACCTCCTCATCGAGTACGCGCCGTCCAAACGCGGCAAGCCGGGTGACAAGCTGTTCATCCCGACCGAGCAGCTCGACCAGCTCACGAAGTACGTCGGCGGCGAGGCGCCCGCCCTCTCGAAGATGGGCGGCTCCGACTGGTCGGCCGCGAAGGGCAAGGCCCGCAAGGCCGTGCGCGACATCGCCGTGGAGCTCGTGAAGCTCTACAGCACCCGCATGGCCTCGAAGGGGTACGCGTTCGGGCCCGACACGCCCTGGCAGCATGAGCTCGAGGAGGCGTTCCCGTTCGTGGAGACGCCCGACCAGCTGCAGACCGTCGACGAGATCAAGCGCGACATGGAGCGACCCATCCCCATGGACCGCCTCGTCTCGGGCGACGTGGGCTTCGGCAAGACCGAGGTCGCCGTGCGTGCCGCGTTCAAGGCGGTGCAGGACGGCAAGCAGGTCGTCATCCTCGTGCCGACGACGCTGCTCGTCCGCCAGCACCACGAGACCTTCTCGGAGCGGATGGCGGGTTTCCCCGTCACCATCAAGCCCCTCAGCCGGTTCCAGTCGAAGAAGGAGTCGGAGGAGACGATCCGCGGCCTCGCCGACGGCTCCGTCGACATCGTCATCGGAACGCATCGCCTCCTCACCGACACCATCGCGTACAAGGACGTCGGCCTCATCGTCATCGATGAGGAGCAGCGGTTCGGCGTCGAGCACAAGGACGCCCTCAAGAAGCTGAAGGCCAACGTCGACATCCTCGCGATGAGCGCGACGCCCATCCCTCGGACGCTCGAGATGGCGGTGACGGGGATCCGCGAGATGTCGACCCTCGCGACCCCACCAGAAGACCGGCACCCGATCCTCACGTTCGTGGGCGCGAAGTCCGAGCGGCAGGTCGCCGCCGCGATCCGCCGCGAGCTGCTGCGCGAGGGGCAGGTGTTCTACGTGCACAACCGCACCGCATCCATCAACCGGGTGGCGGCGGAGATCGCCGAGTTGGTGCCGGAAGCGCGGGTCGCGGTCGCGCACGGCAAGCTCAGCGAAGCGCGGCTCGAGCAGATCATCGTCGACTTCTGGGAACGCAAGTTCGACGTGCTCGTCTCGACCACCATCGTCGAGACCGGCCTCGACATCGCCAACGCGAACACGCTCATCATCGACGACGCCGAGCGCTACGGGCTCAGCCAGCTGCACCAGCTGCGCGGACGTGTGGGTCGTGGACGCGAGCGCGCCTACGCCTACCTGCTATACGACGGAACGCGCCCGCTCACGGAGACCGCGACCGACCGCCTCGAGACGATCGCGGCCAACAACGAGCTCGGCTCCGGCATGCAGGTGGCCCTCAAGGACCTCGAGATCCGCGGCGCGGGAAACCTGCTCGGCGGCGAGCAGTCCGGCCACATCGCCGGCGTCGGCTTCGATCTGTACCTGCGCATGATCGGCGAGGCCGTCAACACCTTCCGCGGCGAGGTCGCCGAGGGGCAGACGGAGCTGCGGCTCGAGATCCCCGTGGATGCCCGCGTGCCCGAGGACTACGTCGCGAGTGAGCGACTGCGCCTCGAGGCCTACCAGAAGCTGTCGAGTGCCTCCAGCCCCAACGCGAAGCCGGGCCAGATCGGGCTCGTCCTCGAGGAGCTGCAGGACCGCTACGGCGAGCCGCCCATCGAGGTGCAGCGCCTCATCGAGGTCTCGAAGCTGCGCCGCCTCGCCGTCAAGGCTGGCCTCGGCGAGCTCGTCGTGTTCGGCAAGACGCTGCGCATCGGACCCGCCGAGCTGAGCGACTCCAAGCAGATGCGCCTGCGGCGCATGTATCCGGGGTCGAAGATCGTCGATGCCACGAGCTCGCTCGCGATCCCCATCCTCGAGGGTCGCGACGGCAACCCGCCGAGCGACGAGGAGATGCTCATCTGGGTGCGCAGCATCCTCAAGGCCATCTTCGAGGTGGAGGACGAGGTCGTCGAGGTTCCGAGCGACACGGAGGCCAAGTAGCCGTGGGGGACGCGAGCGATCGTCCCGAGCTGCTCCGGCTGCTCAGCGTCGTGGAGGCGTTCCGCGGAGACGCCGGATGCGCCTGGTACGAGGAGCAGACCCACGCAACGCTCGTGAAGTACCTCACGGAGGAGTCCGCGGAGCTCGTCGAGGCGCTCGAGAGCGACGACCCCACCGATATCCGCGAGGAGCTCGGCGACGTGCTCTTCCAGGTGCTCTTCCACTCGGACATCGCCGCCCAGCGGGCGCAGGGCGCCTTCACGCTCGAGGACGTCGCGCGTGAGCAGGCCGACAAGCTCGTGCGCCGGAACCCGCACGTCTTCGGGTCGACGCCCACCCGCGACATCGACGAGATCATCCGCCTCTGGCAGGAGGCCAAGGCCGTCGAGAAGCGCGACCGCACGAGTGTGCTCGACGGCGTGCCCCGAGGGATGTCGGCGCTTGCGCTCGCGCAGAAGCTGCTCGGCAAGGAGCGCCAGCTCGGTGCGGCCGCCGCCTCGCCCAGCGATTCGGGATGGGTTGGGCGCTTCGGGATGGAAAGCAAGCCATCCGGAAGCGTGGAAGCCATCCCGAAACCCGGGGTGGGAGAGGAGGGCGCAGCCACCGGGGACGCGCCTGACGAGGAACTGACGCTGGGGCGGACGCTGCTGGCGCTCGTGCGCGACGCGGATGCACGGGGGCTCGACGCCGAGCGTGCGATGCGGCTCGCCAACCGCGAACTCGAGGCGCGCATCCGCTCGGCCGAAACCGAAACCGAAACCGAAGCCGAAGCCGAAGCCGAAGCCGAAGCTGAAGCGCGAGACCGCTCACCTGCGTGATCGCTGCCCGTTGAATACCCCTCCGGGGCAAGGCTTGGAGGGCGAATCGCAGGGCAGCGTTCGACCAGGCCGGCAGGCCGGCAGGCCGGCAGGCAGGCAGGCAGGCAGGCCGCAGGCAGGCAGGCCGCAGGGCGGGAAGGCCGGCCGCGGCGTTGCGTCAGCTCGTCGACGTGAGCGCGCCGCCCAGGTCGCGGGCGAGATTGCCGCGGTCGGCCACGACGACGTCGTCGAGGTGCTGCCAGGCGGCGGCATCGCGCAGCAGCACGGCGGTGCGTTCGGCGATGTCGGCGGGCGCATCCGCCTCGCTCCATGCCGATTGCACGCGCAGGATGCGCGACTGCCGGTCGTTCTTCAGGTCGACGCGGCCGACCACCGCGTCGCCGAGCAGGATCGGCAGGGAGTAATAGCCGTAGACCCGCTTCTCGGCGGGTGTGTAGATCTCGATGCGGTAGCGGAAGTCGTGCATCCGCTCGGCTCTCGGTCGGAACCAGACGACGGGGTCGAAGGGCGAGAGGAGCGCTGCCGCGTCCATCGCGCGTGGCCGCCTCGCGTCGCGATGCAGCCACGCCGTTCCCGACTGACCGTCCTTGCCCCACTCGGCGACTCGGACGGGCAGGACCTCGCCGGAGTCGGAGAGCTCTTCGAGCGCCGTCTTCGTGAGCGCCATCGGCACGCGGAAGTAGTCGGCCAGGTCGGCCGTGGTGCCGATGCCGTGGGCGGCGGCGGCCATGCCGGTGAGCGCACGGACCGCGTCGCGCGTGCTCACCTCGGCGCCGAGCACCTCGGGCGGCAGCACCTGCTCCGGCAGCGCGTAGCGCCGCTCGAAGCCCTTCCGGGGTGCTGATGCGAGCTCGCCCCAGCGGAAGAGGTGCTCGAGCACGATCTTGACGTCCGACCACTCCCACCAGGAGCCGCGCCGCTTGTTGGCCTCGTGGTCGAACTCGCTGGCGGCGAGCGGGCCTCGCTCGAGGAGTTCGGCACGCAGCCACGCGATCGTCGCGGCGTGGCCCTCGAGGAACTCTGCGTTCTTGCGGCGGTCTCGTTCCTCTTTGTCGCGCATCCGCCACCCGAAGAGCGGCAGTGATGAGACGGGGAGCAGCGCCGCTTCGTGGGCCCAGTATTCCGTGAGGCGCGGTTGGCGACCGGACGCGAGACGGTCGAGTGCTGCCTTGTCGTAGCCGCCCAGTCGAGAGAAGACGGGCATGTAGTGGCTGCGCTCCCACACGTTCACGGAGTCGATCTGCAGCAGGTGGATGCGCGAGAGCAGCGAGCCCAGCTGCCGCGTTCCGGCTTCGGTCGCGGCCTTCCGCCCGCCGAACCCCTGGGCCGCGAGCGCGATGCGTCTGCCCTGAGCCGCACCGATGAGGGGGAGCTGGCCGGTCACGCGGCGCCCCCGAATCCGTCGCATGCGATCATCCTGCGAGAATAGTGCAATGGCTTCTCAGATCACTCCGCCTCGTGGCATGCGCGATTTCCTTCCGGCAGACAAGCGCAGGCGCGAGCGCATCCTCGGGACGATCCGCGAGGTGTACACGAGGCACGGCTTCGATGAGATCGAGACGCCGGTCGTGGAGGACGCCGCGCGACTGCACTCGGGGCTCGGCGGCGATAACGAGAAGCTGTCCTTCGCCGTCATGAAGCGTGCGCTCGACGGCGAGGCCCTTGCTGCTGCCGCCGAGGCCGGAGACCCCCTCGCGCTGAGCGATCTGGGCCTGCGCTTCGACCTGACGGTGCCGCTCGCGCGGTTCGTCGCCACGCACCGCGGAACCCTGCCTGGGGTGTTCCGCAGCCTGCAGATGGCGCCGGTCTGGCGCGCCGAGCGCCCGCAGAAGGGTCGTTACCGGCAGTTCGTGCAGTGCGACATCGACATCATCGGCGAGCCGGGTGCGCTCGCCGAGGTCGAGCTGCTGGTGGCGTCGTCGGCCGCGCTTGTCGAGCTCGGCCTCGACAACTGCACGATCCGCGTCAACGACCGGCGCCTGCTCACCGCTCTGCTCGTGCACTGCGGATTCGCGGAATCCGAGCACGGCGCCGCACTCATCACGATCGACAAGCTCGACAAGATCGGGCCAGAGGGAGTGGCGGCTGAGCTCGCGACGCTCAACGCGACGGCCGCGCTGCAGCTCGCGGCGGCGCTCGCCACGTGGGCGCCCCTGCTGGAGACCGGCATCCGTCTCGATCGCGAGACGGTCCTCACGAGCCTGCCCGGTGCGCTCCGGGAGGACCCGGCCGTCGTCGAGGTCGTCGAGGGCCTGGTCGAGATCGCGGATGCGGCCTTCGCGGCGGGCGCATCCATTCGGCTCGTGTTCGACCCGAGCCTCGTGCGTGGCATGGGCTACTACACGGGCACGATCTTCGAGGCGGCGCACCCGGAGTCGGGATCCTCGGTCGGGGGTGGCGGACGCTACGACGGCATGATCGGCCGTTTCCTCGGTCAGGATGTGCCGGCGTGCGGGTTCTCGATCGGCTTCGAGCGCATCGTCGACCTCGCTTCGTTCCCAGATGAGGGGGATGCGCATGCCGTTGCTCTGCTCTTCGACAAGCGAGCAAGCGTGGCCGACATCGCCCGAGTAAAGGGGCACGTGTTGAGGGGGAACGTCTCCCGGGTGCGAGTCGTGCGCAAGCCGAAGAATCTTCGGGGGACCCTGGAGTCGCTCAAAGAGGCATCGTTCACCGAGTACGCCCATGTGCGCGATGAGCACATCGCGGACCCGAGCACACTCTCGTTCGAGTTCCTGGGCTGAGGTCGGTCTTGAGCTGAAGAGTTCATCCGCCCGTTCCGCCGACCCCGATACACTGACGAAGGACCGCGTCTCTGGCGGTCCGTACGCTACTGATTCGCAAGGAGCATCCTGTGGCCCTTATTGACGTCGTCCACGCCCGCGAGATCCTCGATTCCCGAGGCAACCCAACCGTCGAGGTCGAGGTTCTGCTCGATGACGGATCGACCGGCCGCGCGGCTGTGCCGTCCGGCGCATCCACCGGCGCCTTCGAAGCCTTCGAGCTGCGCGACGGCGACGCCGACCGCTACCTCGGCAAGGGCGTCCAGAAGGCCGTCGAGGCGGTCATCGACGAGATCGACCCCGCCATCGAGTTCTTCGACGCCAGCGACCAGCGTCTTGTCGACGAGGAGCTCAAGGAGCTCGACGGCACCCCCAACAAGAAGCGCCTCGGCGCGAACGCCATCCTCGGCGTGAGCCTCGCAGTCGCGAAGGCAGCAGCCGACTCGGCTGGCCTCCCGCTCTTCCGCTACGTCGGCGGCCCCAACGCTCACGTGCTCCCCGTGCCGATGATGAACATCATCAACGGTGGCGCGCACGCTGACAACGGCATCGACGTGCAGGAGTTCATGATTCTCCCCATCGGTGCAGAGACCTTCAGCGAGGCGCTTCGCTGGGGCACCGAGGTGTACCACCAGCTCAAGAAGACCCTGCACTCCAAGGGCTACGCGACGGGGCTCGGCGACGAGGGCGGCTTCGCTCCCGACCTGCCGAACACGCGTGCGGCACTCGACCTCATCGTCGAGGCCATCGGCGCGACGAAGTACGAGCTCGGCACCGACATCGTGCTCGGCATGGACGTCGCCTCGAGCGAGTTCTTCAAGGACGGCAAGTACCACTTCGAGGGTGCTGAGGTCTCGGCTGAGGAGATGACGTCCTTCTACGAGAAGCTCGTCGCCGACTACCCGATCGTCACGATCGAGGACCCGCTGGACGAGGACGACTGGTCCGGCTACCAGGCCCTCACGGCCGCCATCGGCGCCAAGGTGCAGATCGTCGGCGACGACCTGTTCGTCACCAACCCGGAGCGCCTCCAGCGCGGCATCACGGAGGGCGCAGCGAACTCGCTCCTCGTGAAGGTCAACCAGATCGGCACGCTCACCGAGACGCTCGACGCTGTCTCGCTCGCGCAGCGCGCCGGCTACACGGCGATCCTGTCGCACCGTTCGGGCGAGACCGAGGATGCGACGATCGCGCACCTCGCGGTCGCCACGAACTCCGGCCAGATCAAGACGGGTGCGCCTGCCCGCACCGACCGCGTCGCGAAGTACAACGAGCTCCTCCGCATCGAGGAAGAGCTCGGCGACGCAGCCGTCTACGCAGGCCGCAGCGCCTTCCCCCGCCACAAGGCATAGGGATTCGGGTCGGTCGACGCGGCTCACCGCCGCGCTGATCAGCGCGACACACGAACGGGTCGGGGCAAGTCCCCGGCCCGTTCGGCATGATGGGAAGCCGACACGGGAGGGGGATGCGCATGGCGAAGTCGACGGGAAAGTCGAGCTCGGGCCGGAGCGGGGGAGCCGAGTCGAAGGCCACGCCGCGCGCTCCGTCGAGGCCGAACGCGAACGCGAAGTCGAGCGGGAGCGCCACTCCGAAGGGCGGCACCCCAGCCAAGGCTGCGGCGAAGGGCTCGTCGAAGTCCACCCCGTCGAAGGCCACGCCCTCGAAGGCCTCTCCCTCGAAGTCGAGGTCCCGCTCCAAGCCGTCGTCGTCGCCTCGCGCGCAGTCGTCGAGCGGGCCGTCGAAACAACGGCGTCGTATCCCGACCGTGCGCCCGAACGGCGCGACCGTGCTCGTGGCACTCGTCGTGATCCTCGGCATCGCGGTGCTGGCACCCACCGCGCAGCGCTACATCGCGCAGCGGCAGTACGTCGCGCAGCTGCAGGCCGAGCTGACCGAGACGCAGCAGAGCGTGGATGAGATCGCCACGGAACGCGACAGGTGGAGCGACCCCGCCTACATCCAGTCGCAGGCCCGCGGACGCCTCTTGTTCGTCATGCCCGGCGACACGAGCTACCTCGTGCTCGACCCGCCCGCCACCAACAAGCAGCAGCAGAGCAACATCAGCACCGAGCTCCACGAGACGCAGGCCAGCTGGCTCGACAGCTTCGTCGAGTCGATGGTGACCGCCGGCACCGCGCCGGCACCCGCGCCCATCCCGGGCGACTAGCACCACGAAGCACATCGACCCCCGCGGATCGTCACTCCAGCGCATCCGCCCGCAGAACCGAAAGCGACCAATGCTCGAGTACTCAGTAGCCAGCGAACGCGACCTCGAGGTCATGGGGGAGCAGCTCGGCCGCCCCATGCGGGGTGTCGTCGGGATCGGCGCCCGGTGCGTCTGCGGCAACCCGACGGTCGTCGTCACGCGCCCACGGCTGCCCGACGGCACGCCGTTCCCCACGCTCTACTACCTGTCTCATCCCGCCGCGACCATCGCGATGTCGCAGATCGAGGCGGAGCAGATCATGCCGGAGATGCAGCAGCGATTGAGCGACGACGAGGAGTTCCGTGCCGCCTACCTGGCCGCACACGAGTGCTACCTCGCCGAACGCGAATCGCTCGAGGTCGTCGAGGAGATCGCCGGTGTCACCGCCGGCGGCATGCCCACGCGCGTGAAGTGCCTCCACGCCCTGGCCGCCCATTCGCTGGTCGCGGGGCCGGGAGTGAACCCCGTCGGAGACTGGGCGCTCGAGCTGTCCACCTGGTCTCCGATGCGCTGCGTGTGCGCGAACCCGGGCGATGCACTCGCCCGTGACGCGCAGGAGTAGACTTGACAAGGTTTTCCTCGCCCAACCATCGCATGCAGGGAGTACAAGTACGTGACTAAGATTCTCATCGTTGGCGGAGGCTACGCCGGCTTCTACACGGCGTGGCAGCTCGAGAAGCAGCTGAACCCGGGCGAAGCCCAGGTCACAGTCGTCGATCCGCTGCCGTACATGACGTACCAGCCATTCCTCCCAGAGGTCATCAGCGGCAACATCGAGCCGCGTCACGCAGTCGTCTCGCTGCGTCGCCACCTCAAGCGCTCGCGCGTCATCACGGCTGAGGTCACGAACATCGACCACGCCACGAAGACGGCGACCATCACGCCCCAGATCGGCGAGCCGTACACGGTCAACTACGACATCATCGTGGTCACCGCCGGCGCCGTCTCGCGCACCTTCCCGATCCCCGGCATCGCCGACAACGCCATCGGCGTGAAGACGGTCGAAGAGGCCACGTGGATCCGCGACACGATGATCGACAACTTCAACAAGGCGTCGACCATGGCCCCGGGCCCGGAGCGCACGCGCCTCCTCACATTCGTCGTCGTCGGCGGTGGCTTCGCCGGCATCGAGTCGTTCGCCGAGATGCGCTCGCTCGCGACCGCGCTGCT
This sequence comes from Pseudoclavibacter sp. RFBJ3, assembly GCF_002931375.1. Classification (NCBI taxonomy): domain Bacteria; kingdom Bacillati; phylum Actinomycetota; class Actinomycetes; order Micrococcales; family Microbacteriaceae; genus Pseudoclavibacter; species Pseudoclavibacter sp. RFBJ3. Next base: position 13,817 of record NZ_PSXZ01000004.1, read on the forward strand.
GGAGGACTACCCGTCGCTGCAGTTCGATGACGTGCACTTCCACCTCATCGAGGCTGCCGGGCGCATCATGCCCGAGGTGTCGGAAGACACCGCACTGTGGGTCATCAAGAACCTCGCAGAGCGCGGCGCGACCGTGCACCTCAACACGCAGGTCACCTCTGCGGTCGACGGCGTCGTCGAGACCTCGGCTGGCGACAAGTTCCCCACCGATGTCATCGTCTGGACCGCCGGTGTCATGGCAGCTCCGATCATCAAGAGCAACAGCGACCTCCCGGTCGACGAGCGCGGACGCCTCCGGGCACGCGCCGACCTCCGTGTCGAGGGCGACAACGGCATCGTCCAGGACGCCTGGGCAGCCGGCGACGTCTCGGCGGTCCCCGACCTCTCCGGTGGTGGAGTCGGCGGCTTCTGCGTGCCGAACGCCCAGCACGCGGTCCGTCAGGGAAAGCTCATGGCCTCCAACCTCGTGGCGACGCTCCGCGGCGGAACGCCGAAGGACTACTACCACGAGAACATGGGCGCGGTTGCCGGTCTCGGCATCGGCGTGGGCGCATTCCAGTCGGGCACCTTCGCCCTGACCGGTGTGCTCGCCTGGCTCGCCCACCGTGGCTACCACGACCTGGCGATCCCGACCGTCGAGCGCAAGATCCGCGTGCTCACCGGCTGGATCAACAACTTCGTGCTCGGCCGCGACTTCGTCTCGCTCAGCGCCCGCGAGACGCCTCGCGCCGGTTTCGAGCGGTTCGCTTCGCGTCCGCGCCCCGCAGCCCCCGAGGCCAAGGCGGATGCACCGAAGAAGCTCCCCGCGTCGAGCGAGCACGGCGGCGACAAGGCTGCCGCCTCGACCGAGAAGCCTGCGGCTGACACCAGCGGCAAGACGGTGACCGAGAAGGTCGCCGCTGAAGCGGGATCGGCTGCTCCGAAGCCCGCCGCGCGTTCGGCCAAGGCGCCTGCTGGCGACAGCAAGTAGCTGACCTCGTCGGGGCCGTCACATCTTCGGATGCGGCGGCCCCGACGTGTACGCCCCTATGGCCCAACTGGCAGAGGCAGAGGACTTAAAATCCTTGTGTTCTGGGTTCGAATCCCAGTGGGGGCACTGAGCAACGACTCCGGCTCGCGTCGAGCTTCGCGCGCAACCGCCGCATCCCTCACCTCGACGACCTGCCCGTCTGATCGCTGTGGTTGTCCGCGTTCGTGGCAGCTGCTGGGGCGCACTCGGCGCCGACCCGCGATACTGGCCGTATGCCGATTCTCAATAAGGACATGACCCTCTGCATCTCGCTCGCCGCGCGGCCGTCGAACCTGGGGACGCGGTTCCACAACTACCTCTACGAGGAGCTCGGTCTCAACTTCATCTACAAGGCCTTCACGACGGATGACATCGAGGGCGCGATCCGCGGTGTCACCGCGCTCGGCATCCGCGGATGCTCCGTGTCGATGCCCTTCAAGGAAGCCGTGATCGCGCTCGTCGACGAGCTCGACCCTTCCGCCCTGGCTATCGAGTCGGTCAACACGATCGTGAATGACGGCGGCAGGCTCGTCGCGTCGAACACCGACTACGAGGCCATCGCCGAGCTCATCGCCGAGCACGTCATCAGCTCGACGCTGCCGGTGGTCGTGCGCGGTGCCGGTGGCATGGCGAAGGCCGTCGTCGCGGCGTTCCGGGACGCCGGCTTCGGCGATCTGACCGTCGTCGCGCGCAATGAGATCGCCGGCACCGCCCTCGCAGAGAAGTACGGGTACCGGTGGCAGAGCGCCGACCCCGAGCCAGGTGCCTTCGTGCTGGTCAATGTCACGCCCCTGGGCATGACCGGGGCAGACGAGGCCGTGCTGTCGTTCAGCGAGGAGCAGGTGGCCGCCGCTGCACTCGTGTTCGACGTCGTCGCCTTCCCGGCGGAGACCCCACTCATCAGGCTCGCACGAGCGCAGGGTGTTCCCGTGGTCACCGGTGCCGCTGTTGCCGCCCTGCAGGCGGCCCGGCAGTTCGAGAAGTACACGGGGGAGCGCATCACCGCCGAGCAGGTCGAGCGGGCGGCCGCCTTCTCTCGAGAGCTCTAGGCCGCTCGACGGGACCGGGGCGCCGCGGTCTCGGTGGCGAGCCAACCTGCTACGTGGCCGTGGCTGCTCGGCGCCCAACTCGTTCGGCGCGCTGGGCGCCGAGCATCGCGTGCACGATCATGTCCTCGTCGAGCAGCTCGGAGCGTCCCTCGAGCGCGGTCCTGCCGTTGGCGAGCACCACGACTCGGTGGCTCCACCTGAGCAGCTCGGTGAGATCTGTGCCCAGGAACACGACCGCCGTGCCGGTCTCGGCGAGGCTGTGGAGGAAGGTGAAGACGGCACGACGTGCGCCGACGTCGACGCCCTGCGTCGGGTGAGCGAGCACGAGCACCGTGCCGCCGCGCTCGACGGCACGGATGAACTCGGCTTTCTGCTGGTCTCCGCCCGAGAGCTCTGCGAGCGCGGTGTGGATGCTCGCGGTGTTGATGCGCAGTCGGTGCACGAGGTCGATCATCTTTCTCGCCCGCGAGATCTCCGCGCCGAGGGTCGCATCAGTCGCGCCGACGCCGTGGATGAGGCTCCGGTCGGCGTCGAACCCCGGCACCGCGTCCGCGAGGAAGCTCACGCCGTGAGCTTCGGCGACGCCTGCCTCTGCCAGGTCGACAGGCTCCCCGAACAGTTCCACGTGGCCCTGCTGCGGGTGGGTCGCGCCACCGAGGATCTCGATGAGCTGACGGACGCCCGAGTCGTGCGTCCCTGTGACGCCAACGACCTCGCCCGGCCGCACGTGGAGATCGACGCCGTGCAGGAGGCGGCCGTCGCCGACGCCGAACGCGGCGAGCGCGGCACGGTGCGCATCCTCCCCGGAGCTCGCGAGGTTCGCTTCCGCGTCCGGCAACTCGCCGATGAGCATGACCGTGAGCTCCTCGGCGCTGAGCCCGCCGATGGGGGTGTCGATGGCGATCGTGCCGTCACGGAGCAGGAGGACGCGGTCGACGATCGACTGCACCTCGTCCATGCGGTGCGTGATGTACAGGATGCTTCGGCCCTGCGAGGCGAGCTGCCGGAGCACTCGGTGCAGGAGCGCGATCTCATGGTCCGCGAGCGTGACGGCCACCTCGTCGATCACGACGAGCTGCGCCTCCTCGGCGAGCATGCGAACGACCTCGACGAGCGCGCGGCGACCCCGGTCGAGCTCATCGATCATCGCGTGAAGATCGAGTTCGGTGCTGGTCTGCTCGACGAGTTCCCGTGCGCGTTCGAGAACCGCCTCGTGCGACTCATCGGCCCGATAGGTGTTGCGGAAGAGCGCCTGCGCGACCGTCAGGCCCCTCGGCGGCTCCGCGTTCTGGGTGATCACTCCCACGCCGCAGGCCTGCGCCTCCGCGAGTGAGGCAGGCGCGTACGGCTCCTCGCCGAGAATCATGGTTCCGGATTCGAGCTGCTGGCGTCCGACGAGTGTGCTCACGAGCGTGCTCTTTCCTGCGCCGTTGACGCCGATGAGCCCGACGATCTGCCCCCGATACAGGGTGAGATCCACCGCCCGGAGCACCTGCCGGTTGCCGTACGAAGTCGTTGCGCCGATCAGGTGCACAAGAGTTTCCATCGTTCCCCCTCGATAGATGTGCGAAGCGTGATTCCGAAAGCGAAACAGCTCCGCGTGTCTGCCCCCTCGCGGAGATCCGCGAACTCAGACGACTCGAATCTATACGAGATCGGCGCTCTGCATGGCCAGAGCGCCGCTCGGGTGTGCGCTACTGTCGTTTCGGCTGCTATCTGCAGCTGATGCCGACACGTGCAACGTCGGCCTGATGTTCACGCGCAGACACCTTTCTCGCCGGTCGATCGGATGAGGGAACCGGATCCACCTGCCGCGCGGACGACGGCCGACGTGACGGGGTGGCCGCTCCGTGAGCATGCAGGACCGCTCGCGTACGGTGCGCCGCTCGCGGATCGTTGTCCCGTCGGCATGGGCGAGTCGGATGCCTCATTCACTTCGACAGGGACGATGGTGCAGGACGACATCTGACCTGCAGGTCCGGGGTCGATGGGGCAGCGACACAAAAACAAGGGGGAGACAAGACATGAGTTCACTCGATGAGGCCATCAACCAGCTGCTGAGCATCGAAGGCGCGACGGGGGCCGCGATCGTCGACTACGCGAGCGGCATGGCGCTGGCGCAGGGCGGCAATCCGTCGTTCGATCTCGGCATCGCCGCCGCGGGCAACGCCAACGTCGTGCGCGCGAAGCTCAGCACGATGTCCGAGCTCGGCATCGCCGATGAGATCGACGACATCCTGATCACGCTGAGTTCGCAGTACCACCTCATCAACGTCCTCAACTCGCAGGGGTCGAGCGGTCTGTTCATCTATCTGGTGCTCAATCGCACGAGCGCCAACCTGGCGCTCGCTCGCCACAAGCTGAAGGTGGTTGCTGCGCAGATCGCGGTGTAACCGGCGTCGGTCGTGCCGGCATGAGGGCCGCCCAGAACGGTGCCCCTCGTGCCGGCAAGCAGTTGTTGTACTTCGTACAGAATATGCAACACTGTCGTCATGATGCATGTGCTGACGCCGGGATTCGAGCCCACCACGGTCGACTACGCGGAGGCTCTCGCGCTCCAGCGGCGGCTGCACGCCGAGCGCGTTCGGGGAGACCGGGGCGACGCGCTTGTCCTCCTCGAGCACCCGAGCGTCTACACGGCGGGGCGCCTCACCAGGCGGAGCGAACGGCCCAGCGACGGCACGCCCGTCGTCGAGGTCGACCGCGGAGGGCGGCTGACCTGGCATGGGCCCGGCCAGCTCGTCGGCTATCCGATCGTCAAGCTGCCCGAGCCCATCGACGTCGTCGCCCACGTCCGCCGCCTCGAGGCGGCCCTCATCGAGCTCGTCGCCGAGTTCGGCGTCGAGGGCGTGCAGGTCGACGGCCGTTCCGGCGTGTGGGTCGAGGACGACCACGGTGCTCGGAAGATCGCCGCGATCGGGGTCCGTGTCGTCGAAGGCTGCACGATGCACGGCTTCGCGCTCAACTGCTCCAACTCCCTCGAGCCCTTCAGCCGCATCGTGCCGTGCGGCATCGCCGACGCCGGAGTCACGTCCCTGAGCGCCGAGCTCGGGCGGTCGATCACGCCCGCGGAGGTTGCTCCGAGAGCGGCCGAACTACTCACCGCTCACCTCGGTGTCGACGCGGGAGTCGCAGCGTGACGATCAAGCCCGAGGGCCGCAAGCTGCTCCGCGTCGAGGCGCGGAACGCCCAGACGCCCATCGAGCGCAAGCCGGAGTGGATCAAGACGAGAGCGAAGATGGGGCCGGAGTTCCGGCAGGTCTCAGAGCTCGTCAAGGCGGGCGGCCTGCACACCGTCTGCCAGGAGGCAGGCTGCCCGAACATCTACGAATGCTGGGAGGACAGGGAGGCCACGTTCCTCATCGGCGGTTCGCAGTGCACCCGTCGCTGCGACTTCTGCCAGATCGATACGGGCAAGCCTGCCGACTACGACACCGACGAGCCGCGCCGGGTGGCGGAGTCCGTCACGACCATGGGGCTGCGCTACGCGACCGTGACCGGAGTCGCCCGTGATGACCTGCCGGACGAGGGCGCCTGGCTGCACGCGGAGACGGTCCGGCGCATCCACGCCGAGAACCCGGGGACCGGTGTCGAGATCCTCGCGACGGACTTCTCCGGCAACCCTGCGCTTCTCGGAGAGGTCTTCTCCTCGAGGCCCGAGGTGTTCGCGCACAACGTGGAGACCGTGCCTCGCATCTTCAAGCGCATCCGCCCCGCCTTCAGATACGAGCGCTCGCTCGACGTCCTCACGCAGGCCAGGGCCGCGGGGCTCGTCACGAAGTCCAACCTGATCCTCGGCATGGGGGAGGAGCGCGATGAGATCGAGCAGGCGCTCGTCGACCTCCACGATGCGGGCTGCGACATCATCACGCTCACGCAGTACCTCCGGCCGAGCCCAAGGCACCTGCCCGTGGCGCGGTGGGTCAAGCCGCAGGAGTTCATCGCGCTCAAGGCCGTGGCCGAGGAGATCGGCTTCCTCGGGGTGCTCGCCGGCCCGCTCGTCCGCTCCTCCTACCGCGCCGGTCGACTCTGGGCACAGGCTGCTCGACGCCGCGGGATGCCCATCCCGCAGCATCTTCAGCACCTCGCGGACTCCGCATCCAGCGAATTCGCTCAAGCGGTGGGCTGACCCCGCCGTCTCGCAGTCGAGGCGGGTTACCATTCCGGCATGCTCGAAGTCTGGATCGCCGTCGGAGCCGTGCTCCTCATCGTCATCGCCGTAGTCGTCTACGTCGTCGCCACCAACCGCTCGCTCAAGCGCCTGAGCGCCCGCGTCGACGGAGCGTGGAGCGACATCACGACGCAACTGGCGGCCCGCGAGGAACTGCTCCCGCAGCTCGAGACGCGTGTGCGCGGCCTCGCGACGCATGAGGACAAGGTCTTCGCGGCGTTCCAGGAGGCCCGCGCTGCGAGTTCGCGCGCGACGACACCCGAAGAGGTGAGCGCGGCCGAGAACCTCGTGCAGGGCTCGCTGCGCGGCGTGTTCGCCGCGGCAGAGGCCTACCCGCAGCTCCAGTCCAGCCGCGAGTTCCTGCAGCTGCAGTCCGACCTCGTCGACGTGGAGAACCGCATCCAGGCGTCGCGTCGCTTCTACAACGGGGGAGTGCGCGAGTACAACACCAAGGTGAAGGTGTTCCCGAACAACCTCGTCGCGGGCCCGCTCCACTTCGAGCAGCGGACCTTCTTCGAGGTCGCCGACCGGGCTGCCATCTCGCAGCCCCCTCGGGTGCAGTTCTAATGGCATCGCAGCGTCCGCGGGCGCTCCTAGTATTGAGCCTATGACCGAACGCGACCTCGACGAGACTGCCGCCAAGGCGGCATCGCCGAGAACCGGCTCCACCCTGGCGCAGAACCCCACGCCAGCGCTCCGCAACGAGAGCGAGGACGAGCTCGTGCCCCGGGGGCTGCGCATCGGCGCGGCCTGGGCCTGGCGCACCGTGGCCATCCTGCTGGCCCTGATTCCCCTCGGGTGGCTCGTCGCACAGGCATCGATCCTCGTCATTCCGCTGCTCGTGGCCGCGCTCCTGGCGTCGCTGCTCGCACCGCTCATGAAGTGGCTCGTGGGTGTCGGCCTCCCGAGGTGGGCGGCGCTCATCCTGTCGCTCATCGTCCTGCTGGTCGCGATCGGCACGCTGATCAGCCTGGTCGTCAGCCAGTTCGCGCAAGGCTTCAACCTCGACCTGGGCAAGCTCGAGGCTCAGTACCAGCTGGCGCTGCAGTTCCTCAGAGACTCCCCGCTGCATGTCACCGAGGAGCAGGTCGACGCGGGACTCAGCGAGATCGTCGGCTGGGTGCAGTCGAACGTGAACTCCATCGCGTCCCAGGCGGTCTCGGTCGGCTCCAATGTCGTCGCCTTCCTCGCCGGCACGCTCGTCACCGCCTTCGCCCTGATCTTCTATCTCCTCGACGGCCGCAGCATCTGGCTCTTCATCGTGTCGATCTTCCCCAAGAAGGCGCGCGCCGCCATCGACGGTGCTGGCCAGCGGGGCTGGATCTCGGTCGGCCACTACGTGCGCGTCCAGGTGCTCGTCGCGCTCATCGACGCCGTCGGCATCTACCTCGGTGCCGTCATCCTGCAGGTGCCGTTCGCGTTGCCGATCGGCGTGATCGTCTTCCTCGCGTCGTTCGTCCCCTACATCGGCGCGATCTCGGCCGGCACGATCGCCGTCGCCGTGGCGCTGGCCTACAACGGCTTCCTCAATGCGCTCATCATGCTCATCGTCGTCGTCGCGGTCATGCAGATCGAGTCGCACATCCTGCAGCCGCTCATCATGGGCAGCGCCGTGAAACTGCACCCGCTCGCGGTGCTGTTGTCGGTGAGCGCAGGAACCATCTTCGGCGGCATCGCCGGCGCCGTCTTCGCCGTTCCCCTCGTCGCGGCAGGCAAGGTCATGGTCCAGTTCATCTCGCGTGGCACTTGGCGCGATGACCCCGACCCGACGAAGATCACGCAAACCCCCGTATCCAAGCGCGAGAAGGCCAAGCGCGAGAAGAAGGCAAGCACGGTATGACCGCTCCCACCATCACGCTGGAACAGATCGTCGCCGCACGTGAAATCGTGCGGCAGGTCATCTCCCAGACCCCCATCGACTCGGCCCGGTTCCTGTCCGAGAAGCTCGGCTCTCCTGTGCTCCTCAAGTGCGAGAACATGCAGCGCACGGGCTCGTACAAGATCCGCGGGGCGACGTACCGCCTTTCGCGCCTGAGCGAGGAGCAGCGCTCGCGTGGAGTCGTGGCCGCCTCGGCCGGCAACCACGCGCAGGGCGTCGCCTTCGCGGCCCGCGAGCTCGGCATCAAGGCGACGATCTTCATGCCGGTCGGCGTTCCGCTGCCGAAGCTGCAGGCGACCCGCGGCTACGGTGCAGAGGTCGTCCTGACCGGCGTCAACGTGGCGGATGCGCTCGTCGCGGCCAAGCAGTTCGCCGTCGACACCGGGGCCGAGTTCATCCACCCGTACGACCACGCCGACATCATCACGGGCCAGGCCACCCTCGCGCTGGACATCCTCGAGCAGGCGCCCGACGTCGACACGATCATCGTGCCCATCGGCGGCGGCGGGCTCATCTCGGGCGTCAGCGTCGCGGCGAAGCTCCTCGGCGAGCAGCGTGGGCGGCCCATCCGCATCATCGGCGTGCAGGCGGCCAACTCTGCGCCGTTCCCCGTCTCGCTCGAGGCCGGCTACCCCGTGAAGATCCAGGCTCGCCCGACCATCGCCGACGGCATCGCCGTCGACATGCCCGGCGAGATCACCTTCGAGGTGGTCCGCAATCTCGTCGACGAGGTCGTCACCGTCTCGGAAGACGACATCTCGCGCGCCATCCTGCTCCTCGTCGAGCGGGCCAAGCTCGTGGCCGAGCCTGCCGGTGCGACTGCCGTCGCTGCCATCCTCGCGGACAAGATCAAGGACGCGGGCACCACGGTCGCCATCCTGTCCGGCGGCAACATCGACCCGCTCATGCTCGAGAAGGTGCTGAGCCGCGGCCTCGCCGCCTCTGATCGGTACCTGAAGCTCGTCATCGAGCTGCAGGACGTTCCCGGCCAGCTCGCGCTGATCGCGAAGACCATCAGCGAGGTGAACGCGAACGTGGTCGAGGTGCTGCACACTCGCCACAACAAGGGTCTGCAGGTGAGCCACGTCGAGCTCGAGGTGTCGGTCGAGACTCGAGGCACCGAGCACTCCCACCAGGTGATGGATGCGCTGCGTGCGCTCGGCTACCAGCCGCGGACGAGCAGGGACGCGTCCCCGCTTCCCTGATCGCGAGCACCCTCGCAGGAACGAGAAGAGGACCTCCCGCGGGAGGTCCTCTTCGTGTGTCCGAGTGCGTGGCCGCGTCGAACGGCTACGGGTGGAAGGTCTCGACCTCGGTGATCTCGACGTCGATGGAGTTGCCGTTCGGCGCCTCGTAGCTCGTGGATGCGCCGATCGCGAGGCCGAGGATCGAGGCTCCGAGCGGGCTCTCGCCCGAGTAGACGCGCAGCTGGGTCTGAGACGCCATCTCGCGGCTGCCGAGGAGGAACTTCTGCTCCTTGCCACCGATCTTCGCCGTCACGACGGTGCCCGTCTCGACGATGCCGGACGCTTCTGGCGCTTCGCGGACCTCGGAGTTCTTCAGCATCGTCTCGAGCTGGTTGATGCGGGCTTCGATCTTGCCCTGCTCGTCCTTCGCCGCGTGGTAGCCGGCGTTCTCCTTGAGGTCGCCGTCTTCGCGCGCCTCTTCGATGCGCTTGGCGATCTCTTCACGACCGTTCACAGCGAGCTCGTCGAGCTCCGCCTTGAGGCGGTCATACGTCTCCTGGGTGAGCCAGGTCACCGATGGGTTAGCCATGCTGGAACTCCTTGTGCAGCCGGATACGACCAAAGCCCTGACGCGAGTCAGGGCCTCTGGTGCCATTCTACGGCAACCAGCATTCCTTCACCAAAGCCGTGGTTCCTGCCTTCGTGGTGCGCACCTGCGCGTTGAGGACCTGCGAGGCCTCGTCGGTCGCGGGGACGTCGACGATGTCCCAGCCGACGACCGCCTGCTGCTCGTCGCGGATCTCGATCGCGCACGTCGCCTCGGTTCCGGCAGGGGCGGTGATGCGGTAGTCGAAGCTCACGTTCGCGTCGTCGACGATGGAGAAGCGCACCGTGTCGGCTCGGATCGCCGAGGAGGAGACGGGGCCGACCGTCGTCGTCGCCCAGAAAGCGACGACGGCGATGACGAAGATGCCGACGACCATCCAGATCCAGCGCTCCGGCTTCTTCTCCGAGCGAGGCGCGCGGGCGCCGTAGCGGTCGACGAGGTCAGCTGAGGTGGCGGCGGTGTCGGCGCGGGTCTCGCGTTCAGCTGACACGTGGATTCCTCTCGACTGAGGGCGGGCGCGGCCAGAAAGTGCGGGCCGCGCGAGATAGGCTCTCTGTCTAGGTTAACGTTCCCCGAGGAGACCAGTGACACTTCGACTGATGGCGGTCCACGCCCATCCCGACGACGAGTCCAGCAAGGGCGCCGCGACATACGCCGCGTACCGTGCCAAGGGCGCCGAGGTCATGGTGGTGAGCTGCACCGGAGGCGAGGCCGGCGACATCCTCAACCCGGGTCTCGAGTCCGTCTCGCACGCCCAGCGCGACCTGGCGGGACTCCGCCGCGTCGAGATGGCTGCCGCCCAGGAGTTCCTCGGCGTCGAGCACCGCTGGCTCGGGTACGTCGACTCCGGCATGGCCTCGGAGGACGGATCGCTGCCGCTGAACTCCTTCGCGAGCATCCCCCTCGACATCTCCGCGCGTCCGCTGCTGCGCCTGGTCAGGGAGTTCCGCCCGCACGTGCTCGTCACGTACGACGAGAACGGCGGCTACCCGCACCCCGACCACATCCGCACCCACGACATCTCGATGCGCGTGTGGCGGGAGTCGGGCCTCGCGACGCACCCCGAGCTGGGCTCGCCGTGGCGCATCTCGAAGCTGTACTACGACCGCACCATGAACGGGAAGCGGGCAGACAGCCTCCTGCAGCACATCAAGGCGCTCGACCCCGAGTCGCCGCTGCTCGAGCGCCTCGAGCAGATGCTCGCCTGGATGCGAGACAAGCCGAGCAACGTGACGACGCAGATCCAGATCGACGAGTTCTTCGACGCCCGCGACTCGGCGCTTCGCTCGCACGCGAGCCAGGTGGCGCCTGACAGCGGGTTCTTCGCGATTCCTCGCGACATCGAGGCCGCGGCGTACCCGTACGACGACTTCGAGCTCGTCGACTCCCGAGTGGATGCCCCGACGCCAGAGACCGACCTGTTCTCGGGCGTCGACGAACGCAACGACGACAAGCAGGGCGCTGCGGAGGCCTCCGAGTGATGCTGCTCGCCTCCGCCCAGTCCTGGGTGCTGTCGCTTGCGGCGACGGCGCCGACGCCTGGGGAGGAGCTGCCCTTCAACCCGGACGACGTGACGCCGGGCCCGCTCGGCTTCTTCGTCTTCATCTTCGTCGCCGTCGCGACCGGCCTCCTGGTGATGGACCTCATCCGCCGCACGAGTCGGGTGCAGGCGAGGGCTCGTATCCGCGAACAGCTGCAGGCCGAGATGGCAGCGAACGAGGGCACGGTGGCCGAGGGCACCGAGGGCCCTCAGCTCGGCCAGGAGCCCGAGGAGCAGGCCGCGCCTGAGCATCGCGAGCCCGACCACGAACCCCCGGCGGCCAAGCCCTAGGCGAAGACCGGCGGGTCGATGCAGAGCAGCAGGATGCCCGTCCACTGGCTGAGGAACGCCAGCACCGTGAACACGTGGAACAGCTCGTGGAAGCCGAAGTGCCCCGGCCAGAAATTGGGGCGTTTGAGCGCGTAGAAGATGGCGCCGGCCGTGTAGAACAGGCCGCCGACGACGATGAGCACCACCGTGGCCACGTTCACGGCGGCGATGTCGCCGAGGTAGGCGACGGCGGCCCAGCCGAGCGCGATGTACAGGGCGACGTACAGCCACCGCGGGGCGCCGATCCAGAACACGCGGAAGCAGATGCCAAGCAGCGCTGCGCCCCAGACGATCGCGAACAGCGGCCACCCCTTCTCCGGCGGCAGTGCGACCAACGCTATGGGTGCGTAGGTCCCAGAGATGAGCAGGAAGATGTTCGCGTGATCGAACCGCTTGAGGGCGACCCGCGTCTTCTCGCTCCAGTTGAAGCGGTGGTAGAGCGCGGAGATGCCGAAGAGCAGCCAGGAGCAGATCGCGTAGAGCGCGCAGGCCAGCTTGGCGGTCGTGCCCTCGGCGAGCACGATGAGCACGATCCCCGCCGCGATCGAGACGGGAAGCGTGCCGGCGTGCACCCAGCCGCGCCACGATGGCTTCGCCTCGGCGACGCTCGCGCCCGATTCAGCTTCGAGCAGGGGCAAGTGCACGGTGGGCTCCTGGCCCGAGTCGAGTTCCGAATCCGCGTGATGTTCTGAAGCCACCCTCGCACTCTACGCGGCCCCGTGCACGTGCATCTGACCCGTGGTCCGGTACGTTGTTCGAACCATGTCGATGATTCCCACGAGCCTGCGGAGCTTCCTGTACGGGCTGTACACGAGGCGACTGCGCCGATCTCTGCACGGTCGTCCCAAGCCGAAGCACGTCGCGATGATCATCGACGGCAACCGGCGTTGGGCCAGGCAGCTCGGGTTGCGGGATGCGGCTCAGGGGCACGCAGCGGGGGCCGCCAAGATGATGGAGTTCCTCGCCTGGTGCGACCGGGAAGGCGTCCAGGTCGTGACCCTCTACCTCCTGTCGAACGACAACCTCAAGAACCGCAGCAGCGAAGAGCTCGACGCGCTCATCGACATCATCGAGAAGCTCGCGATGCAGATCGCCGACAACGCGCGCTGGCGGGTGCACCACGCCGGATCTCCCGAGCACCTCCCTTCCGGACTCGGGGCGACGCTCGAGCGTCTGCAACGCGACACGGCGCAGCGTCGAGGCATGCACGTGAACCTCGCGGTCGGGTACGGAGGCCGCAGCGAGATCGTCGACGCGATGCGCAGGATCGTGCGCGCACACGCGGCAGATGGTGGCGACGTCGCGGCCCTCGCGGACATCCTCACGCCTGACCTCATCGCCGAGCACCTCTACACGGGCGGCCAGCCGGACCCCGACCTGGTCATCCGCACCTCCGGTGAGCAGCGGCTCAGCGACTTCATGCTGTGGCAGTCTGCGCACTCCGAGTTCTACTTCGTCGAGGCACTGGGACCCGACCTGCGCGAGGTCGATTTCCTCCGCGCGCTGCGCGACTTCGCGTCCCGCCAGCGACGCTACGGCCAGTAGCCGCGACGCTCCCAGACACGACACAAAATTTAACTTTCGCCTGCGCGTGGCGTGGTCCCCGCCGTCGTACGTTAATGCCATCAGGTACGGTGCCTGATCGAAACGGCCACAGGTTCCCGAAGTTCGTTTCCCCCTACCGAGTGCCCCTGTGGTCGGAACGTAACCCAGCGACGAGCGAGAGCTTGGCGAAGGAGCGGAACTGCCGTGATACCCGCACAGCGCAACACCGACCACCTCGAGAACGAGGAAGGGGGCGCCGTGCATGTCGCGGTTCCCGACTCGTCCATCTCGACCCGCACCTACGTGCTCGACACGTCGGTGCTGCTCAGCGATCCGAGAGCACTCTTCCGCTTCGCGGAGCACGCGGTCGTCATCCCCGTGGTCGTGATCACGGAGCTGGAGAAGAAGCGCCACGACCCGGAGATCGGGTACTTCGCCCGCCAGGCGCTCAGGTTCCTCGACGAGCTGCGCATCAAGCATGAGCGCCTCGATTTCCCCATCGCCATCGGGGAGGCAGGCGGCACGCTGCGCGTCGAGCTCAACCACTCGAACATGAGCGTCCTCCCCAGCGGAATGCAGCTGGGAGACAACGACACACGCATCCTGGCCGTCGCGCAGAACCTCGCTGGTGAGGGCCTCGCCGTGACGGTGGTGTCCAAGGACCTCCCGATGCGCGTGAAAGCCTCGGCGATCGGCCTGGCTGCTGAGGAGTACCGAGCCGAGCTGGCCCGCGACACCGGTTACACGGGGGTCGCCGAGATCTCCCTCGGCGCGGACGAGCTCGACACGCTGTACACGGACGAGACGGTCGCGACCGCCACCGTCGACGAACTGCCCATCAACACGAGCCTCGTGATCCACTCGGACCGCGGATCAGCACTCGGACGCGTGTCGGGGAAGGGCGCCGTCCGACTCGTCCGCGGCGACTTGGACGTGTTCGGCGTGCACGGGCGGTCTGCGGAGCAGCGACTCGCCATCGACCTGCTGCTCGACCCCTCGATCGGCATCGTCTCCCTCGGCGGGCGCGCGGGCACTGGGAAGAGTGCCCTCGCCCTGGCTGCAGGGCTCGAGTCGGTGCTCGAGCGCGGGCTGCACCGGAAGATCATGGTCTTCCGACCGCTCTTCGCCGTCGGCGGGCAGGAGCTCGGCTTCCTGCCCGGCGATCAGGGCGAGAAGATGAATCCGTGGGGCCAGGCGGTCTACGACGCCCTGTCGGCGATCGTGTCGGAGAACGTCATCGACGAGGTCATGGACCGGGGGATGCTCGAGATCCTGCCCCTGACGCACATCCGGGGCCGCTCGCTGCACGACGCGTTCGTGATCGTCGACGAGGCGCAGTCGCTCGAGCGGAACGTGCTGCTCACGATGCTCTCTCGGATCGGCAAGAACTCTCGCGTGGTGCTCACCCATGATGTGGCGCAGCGGGACAACCTGCGCGTCGGCCGGCACGATGGGGTGGCCTCGGTCATCGAGACCTTGAAGGGACACAAGCTCTTCGCCCACATGACGCTCACGCGGTCCGAGCGCAGCGACATCGCGGCGCTCGTCACGGAGCTGCTCGGAGACTACGAGGTGTGATGGGGATGCGGGCCCGGCTCGGTTGCGCTGCACCGAGCCGGGCCTCGTCGACCTGGCCTGTGGGGAACTTCTGCGGGTGGCTCCAGATCTGACTAGTGTCCGGGCATGGCAGAACGTGCGGAGGCCGACCCCCTTACTGGGACGGGGCCGGATCCCCTGCGCGGTGCTTCGAACGCGCAGGGTCAGAACCCGCGGTCACGGTGGTCGCCCGCCGGAGAGGCGCTGTGCGTCGGGGCGCTGCTCATGGTGGGCGTGGCATCGGCGGTCCCGCAGCACCCGGAGCTCCTGCCGGCGTCGCTCGCGGTCGCAGCGGTCACTCCGCGACTCGTGGCGGTGGATGCTCGCGAGCACCGGCTGCCGAACCGCCTCGTCGCGCTCGGGGCGCTCGGGGTCTTTTTCTCCTGGTTCGCCGACTGGGCGCTGCACGGAACGCCGGATCTTCTCGCCGCCGCCACCGGCGCCGCGGCGGGGGCTGTCCTGCTCGTCCTGGCGCTCACCGGCGGCCTCGGCATGGGCGATGTGAAGCTCGGGGCCGTGCTCAGCTGGGCGGCGGCGCTCATCGACCCCTCGCTCGCCGTGCTCCTCGGCGTGCTGGCGATCCTCATCGGGGGAGTGCAGAGCGTCGTCGTCCTGGCACGGACCCGGGATCGCCGTCGCAGCATCGCGTTCGGGCCGGCGCTGCTCGCCGGGTACTGGCTTCCTGTCTTGTGGCTCGCCGTGCCGTTCGGGTAGTGCCGGCGCTCGCGCTCGTGCTGTCGAGGCGCAGGCCTCTGGGGACGCAGAAGGCCCGCCGGGTTCTCCCGGCGGGCCTTCTGCTGTCGGCTCTTCGCCTACAGGTTGGGCGTGGTCATGCTGAGCACGTCGAGCTTCTCGTCGAGCTGCTCTTCCGTGATGTCGCCGCGCTCGACGTAGCCGAGGTCGATGACGGACTGGCGCACCGTGACCTTGTTGGCAACCGAGTACTTCGCGATCTTGGCTGCCGCCTCGTACCCGATGATGCGGTTGAGCGGGGTCACGATCGAGGGCGACGACTCGGCGAGCGCGCGGGCACGCTCCTCGTTCGCGACGAGGCCATCGACGGTCTTGTCGGCGAGCACACGCACGCCGTTGGAGAGGAGGCGAATCGACTCGAGGAGCGCGGTTCCCATGACCGGGATCTGCACGTTGAGCTCGAACGAGCCGGATGCTCCGCCGAAGACGATGGCAGCGTCGTTGCCGATGACGCGCGAGGCGACCATGAGCACGGCCTCAGGGACGACCGGGTTCACCTTGCCCGGCATGATCGAGGAGCCCGGCTGCAGGTCGGGGATCTGGATCTCGCCGAGTCCCGTGTTCGGGCCTGAGCCCATCCAGCGGAGGTCGTTGTTGATCTTGATGAGGCTCACCGCGATGGTGCGCAGCGCGCCGGAGGCCTCGACGAGGCCGTCGCGTGCGCCCTGGGCCTCGAAGTGGTCGAGGGCCTCGGTGAGCGGGAGCTTCGAGTTGTCGGCGAGCTCGGCGATGACCTGCTGCGAGAAGCCGGCAGGCGTGTTGATGCCGGTGCCGGTCGCGGTGCCGCCGAGGGGGACCTCAGCGACGCGCGAGATGGTCGACTGCACGCGCTCGATGCCGAGGCGGATCTGACGGGCGTAGCCCGCGAACTCCTGTCCCAGCGTGACCGGGGTGGCGTCCATGAGGTGCGTGCGCCCGGCCTTGACGGTGGATGCCCACTGCTGCGCCTTGCGGTCCAGGGCCTCGGCGAGGTGCGTGAGACCCGGGATGAGGTCGTTGAGGAGCGCGTCCGTCACGGCGACGTGCACGGAGGTCGGGAAGACGTCGTTCGACGACTGCGACGCGTTGACGTGGTCGTTGGGGTGGACGGGGCCGCCGAGGCCGCGCGTCGCGAGTGTCGCGAGGACCTCGTTGATGTTCATGTTCGACGAGGTGCCGGACCCGGTCTGGTAGACGTCGACCGGGAACTGGTCGAGGTACTTGCCGTCGATGATCTGCTCAGCGGCCTCGACGATCGCGTCGGACACCGGCTGCTCGATGATTCCGAGCTTCGCGTTGACGATCGCGGCGGCGCGCTTGATGCGCGCGAGGGCGATGATCTGGCCCTGCTCGAGACCTGCACCGGAGATGGGGAAGTTCTCGACTGCGCGCTGCGTCTGCGCGGCGTAGAGGGCGTTCTTGGGAACGCGGACCTCGCCCATCGTGTCGTGCTCGATGCGGTACTCGTCTTGATTTTCCACCACGTTGTGTGACCTTTCCAGGTAGCCGATCTCTGTCCGAGCCAGCCTATCGAGTCCTGGCCTCAGTCGAGGTCGGCAGCGACCAGCTCTGCCAGCTTCGTCACCGTCTCGGGGGAGTTGTTGCCGTAGACGAGGTAGGCCTGGCCGTCCTGCTCGTGGACGAGCATGTAGGCCCGGTTGCCTGCATCCTCCGGGCTGAGGTCGGTCGCGTCGTATTCGATCCAGTCGAGGCCGCCGACCTGCACGGTGCCCGTCGGGGTGCGCTCGCGCGTCGCGTCCAGCAGCCAGGTGGGGTTGACGCCGATGCCCTGGCTGACGCCGACGTACTCGGTGGGTGCGCCCTTCGGGCCGACCAGGAAGCCGATGTACCACTCGCTGACGCCGTCGGCGCTTGTGCGGATCTCGGCTTCGTTCGCGGTCCAGTCCGCCGGAACCTGAGGAACGACCAGCGGGGCGGCGAAGTCGCCCTGCGCGCTCTGCGCCTCTGATGCGAAATCGACGTCGAAGGTCACGGGAGTGTCGTTGCGCGGCACGATCGCCACGATGAACAGCACGAGGCCAAGCGACACCAGGAGCGAGTAGACGAGGTTGTTGATCGTCTTGCGCTTCCGGTATAGCCGCGAGGACTCGGCCTTGCGCGCGAACGTCTCCTCCGGGGTCTCCGGCCGCCCGAGTTCCGCGACGACCGGTGGCTGCTTCTGCTTGGCCATCAGGCCTCGTCCAGAGCTTCGTCGTCGCGTCGACGTGCCGCCTCGAGGCGCTTCCTGGCGCCGAGGAGCCAGGACTCGCAGTGCGCGGCGAGCTGCTCCCCGCGCTCCCAGAGCTTGAGCGACGCCTCGAGGGAGGCGCTGCCCTGTTCGAGCTGGCTCACGACCGAGATGAGCTCGTCGCGTGCCTGCTCGTAGCTGAGCTCGGCGATGTCGGTCTGTTCCTGCATGGTGGTCATTCTACGTTCGCCTCCGTTGCGCCGTCCGGGGCGCCTGGTGTGATGATGGCCTCGCCGCCGAGCGACGAGGCTGAGATGCGGCCATCGGCCGTTCGGATGCGGAGCTCGGTCGACGCGGGGGCGTCCTGCCATCCGGTGACGAGCGACTTCGCATCACCGTCGACGCGTTCGACGATGGAGTAGCCGCGCTCGAGCGTGCCCTGCGGCGAGAGGCCACGCAGGTGCCTCGCCAGCGACTCGAGCCGGTCGTGTTCGCGGTCGATTCGCCGAGTGATGAGCTCTTCGCCGCGTTGGGAGGCGCGCATGAGCTCCTCGCCGCGTTGGTCGATGATCCAGGATGGGTTTGCGAGCGCTGGCCGTGAGACGAGCGACTCGAGGGCGTTGGACTCGCTGCGCACGCGGTCGACGATGCGTTGCAGGATGCGGGCTCTGGCCTGCTGGACGCCGGCGAGCTCCTCCGCGACGTCCGGTACGACGCGCTTGGCGGCGTCTGTTGGAGTGGAGGCGCGCAGGTCGGCGACGTCGTCGAGGATCGGACGGTCGGCCTCGTGGCCGATGGCGCTGACGACGGGCGTGGAGAGCGTCGCGACGAGGCGCACCAGACTCTCGTCGCTGAACGGCAGCAGGTGCTGGAAGTCGCCGCCGCCTCGGGCGACGATGATGACGTCGACCTCGGGGTCGGCGTCGAGCTCGCGGAGCGCGGCCGAGACCTCGGCAACGGTGCGCTCGCCCTGCACCGGGGTGTGGATGGTGCGGAACTGCACCGCTGGCCAGCGGAGCTCGGAGTTGCGGCGCACGTCCTTCTCCGCGTCGGACTCGCGGCCCGTGATGAGGCCGATGGTGCCCGGCAGGAAGGGGAGGGGCTTCTTGCGCTCGTCGGCGAAGAGACCTTCTGCCGCCAGCTGCTTCCGGAGCCGCTCGAGCCGCTCGAGAAGATCGCCGAGCCCGACGTGCCGGAGGTCCGAGACCTGCATCGACAGCGTTCCGCCCTTGACCCAGAAGTCGGGCTTGATGCTGGCGATGACGCGGTCGCCCTGCTTGAACTCGCCGTCGAGACGCTGCACGACGCTGCGCCAAGCGGTCACCGACAGGGTTGCGTCAGCGTCGAGGTCCTTGATCTTCCCGTAGGCGTGCCCACCGCGGATGCTCCAGCCGGTGAGCTCTCCCTCGATCCAGACCGACCCGAGGCGTGCGATCCAGTCGCGGACGAGCTCTGAGACGACGCTGACGGGCCACGGCGCATCCGGCGTTGACTTCGGGGGCTGGATGACGACCACGTGCCTCTTCTCGAATCTGATGTCTCCCGCTGCGATCGCGGAGGGAGCGTGCTGCTTGGCACAGAGAATCGGCCGCCGCATGCGAGATCGAGGATATCGCGTGCGGCGGCCGATGCTTCAGTGCTGTGGAGAACCCGGCCCGCCCGGGCGGCCAGGTGGCTCGCCCGGGCAGGCACGTGGTGACGTCAGCGTGACTGCTGTCGCCACGCCCTACGTGGAGGTTGGCGTCGGCGTCGGCAGGGCGCCGCTCGAGATGGCTTCGAGCAGCTCACCGTGCATCAGGATCGCGGCGATCGTGAAGCCGAAGATCGTGATGAGGGTGACGACGGCGCCGATGATCGGGATCCACATCGCCCGCTTGCCGGCCTTCCAGCGGACGAGCGTCAGGTACAGCGTGAGGGCGTAGATCGCCGGCAGTACCAGGACAGCGGTGGTGGACAGGGAGCCGAGACCCTCAGGTCGCACGTAGCCGCTGATCCCGAAGTCCTCGTAGAGCAGGGCCATCTGGCCCGCCAACGAGTTCTCCGTGAACGTCGTCATGTTGAGGACTGTGGCGACGAGGCCGAGCACGAGGAACCCGATGCCGAGGAAGCGGTCGTTCTTCCGCTTTACCTCCTGCACCGAGTCCTGCGGCTCGGATCCCGGCGTCACGCTCACGCGGCCGAGTGACCGAACGAGCCGAGCTGCTTGGTGGCCTCGATGATGCGAGCCGCCATGGCGGTCTCGGCCTTCTTGCCCCATGAGCGGGGGTCGTAGACCTTCTTGTTGCCCACTTCGCCGTCGATCTTGAGGAAGCCGTCGTAGTTCTTCAGGACGGTGTCGGCGACGGAGCGGCTGAACGCGTACTGCGTGTCGGTGTCGATGTTCATCTTGATGACGCCGTTGCGGACCGCCTCGGCGATCTCCTCGTCGGTCGATCCCGAGCCGCCGTGGAAGACGAGGTCGAGCGGCTTGGCACCGGTGCCGTACTTGGCTGCGAGGCCTGCCTGGATCTCCGCGAGGAGCTCGGGGCGCAGCTTGACGTTGCCCGGCTTGTAGACGCCGTGGACGTTGCCGAAGGTGAGCGCGGCCATGTAGCGGCCTCGGTCGCCGAGGCCCAGGGCCTCGACGGTCGCGATGGCGTCGTCGAGCGTCGTGTAGAGGTGCTCGTTGATCTCGTGCGCGACGCCGTCTTCTTCGCCGCCGACGACGCCGATCTCGACTTCGAGGATCTGGTTGTTGGCCTGCGTGAGCTTCAGGATCTTCGACGCGATCTCGAGGTTCTCCGTGAGCGGCACAGCCGAGCCGTCCCACATGTGCGATTGGAAGATCGGCTCGCCGCCGCGCTTGATCTGGTCAGCGGATGCCTCGAGGAGCGGGTAGACGAAGCCGTCGAGCGCGTCCTTCGGGCAGTGGTCGGTGTGCAGCGCGACCGTGATCGGGTAGTTCTTCGCGACCTCGTGCGCGAATGCGGCCATGGCGAGCGCACCGGAGGCGCGAGCCTTGACGGACTGGCCGGCGAAGTAGTCGGCACCGCCCGTGGTGACCTGGAGGATGCCGTCTGAGCCGGCTTCGGTGAGACCCTGGAGGACGGAGTTGATCGTCGACGAGCTGGAGACGTTGATCGCTGGGTACGCGAAGCCGCCTTCCTTGGCTCGGTTCAGCATCTCGGCGTACTGGTCCGGTGTTGCGATGGGCATATGTGCTCCTTCAGCGCTTGGAACTTACGACTGAAGTCTAGCCAGGGCCGCCGACTTTCTCCGAGCGCTCGTACTAGGGTTGAGAACCGGATGGCGCGGAGCAATGGTGTCGTGTGATTGCTCGGCGAGAACGTCCATAACGCCAGCGAAAGGGACCCTTGTGACCTCATCTTCCGCCACTTCAACTCCGGAGCACGGGCAGCTCTTCGCGAACCCCGACCGCAACCTCGCTATGGAGTTGGTGCGTGCGACCGAGGCTGCGGCCATCCGGGCGACGCCGTTCATCGGGCGAGGTGACAAGAACGCCGCCGACGGTGCGGCGGTCGACGCCATGCGCAAGTTCCTCTCGACCGTCGATTTCGCCGGCGTCGTCGTCATCGGCGAGGGCGAGAAGGACGAAGCCCCGATGCTCTTCAACGGCGAGCAGGTCGGCAACGGGCAGGGCCCCGACTGCGATATCGCCGTCGACCCGATCGATGGCACGAGCCTCACGGCCGCTGGCCGGCAGAACGCGCTGAGCGTCATCGCCGTGGCCGACCGCGGCTCGATGTACAACCCGAAGGACCTCTTCTACATGGAGAAGATCGTCACGGGTCCCGAGGGTGTCGGCGTCATCGACCTGGCCCGCCCGATCGGCGAGAACATCCGCGCCCTCTCCAAAGCGAAGAACAAGCCGGTCGAGGACATGGTCATCGCCGTGCTCGACCGTCCGCGCCATGAGGAGCTCATCAACGAGATCCGCGCGGCGGGTGCCGGCACGCAGCTCATGCTCGACGGCGACGTCGCCGGTGGCATCAACGCTGCGCGAGGCACTGGTCGCATCGACATGTGCGTCGGCATCGGCGGAACTCCTGAGGGCATCATTACGGCGTGCGCCATCAAGGCGCTCGGCGGCGTGCTGCAGGGCCGGTGGTACCCGCGCAACGCCGAGGAGCGCGAGCGCGCAATCGCTGCCGGGCACGACCTGGACGCAGTGCTCACGCAGGACGACCTGGTCCGCACCGAGAACACGTACTTCGTGGCGACGGGTGTGACCGACGGTGGACTGTGCGCCGGGGTTCGCCGGTCCGGCAACCGCATCTTCACGGACTCGGTGGTGCTCCGGTCCCGCTCCGGCACCGTGCGCCGTGTGACGGCCGAGCACCTCGCGGACAAGTGGCTCTGATCTCCGTCGGCAGCTGACGCAGGTCTTCTGGAGCTGCCGCCAAAGCGCTGCCAGTCTGATGTTCCCGGCGTTCACCGTCGCGGCATCGGGCTGGCAGCGTTTGTCGTTGAGGAGCCGTTCGCGTGCGGTTCTTCCGGGAGTTCGCCTGTTCGCTGGGTCTGGGTCAGCGCTCCGTGAACTCGGGCTGTGTTTCTCGATGCTCGGTGAGCTCGGGCGCGGTGAGCCCGCGAAGCTGCTCCTCGACGGGGCGCGGCGTGCTGATGGGGGAGCCGATGTTGAGGGCGTCCAGCTTTCGAGCGGTGGGGAGGACTCGCGTCTCGAGGGAGCCCAGGAACGCGTTGTAGCTGGTGGTGGCGCCAGCCAGCGACCGGCCGAGCTTGTCGATGTGCGTGGCCAGCGTGCCGAGACGCGTGTGGAGCTGGGTGCTGAGCTCGAAGATCTCGTGGGCCTGGTCTTCGAGCACGTCCTGCTGCCAGGCGTAGGCGATGGCGCGGAGGGTGGCCCAGAGCGAGACGGGAGACGTGACCGCGACTCCGCGGTGGATCGCGTCTTCCAGGAGCGACGGGTCGGAGGCGACCGCGGCCGAGAGCGCCGACTCGCTGGGGACGAACGCGATGACCAGTTCGGGGGATCCGGGCACCGCGCTCGGGTAGCCGCGCGCGGCGAGGGCGGTGACGTGCGAGCGAAGGGCCTTCGCGTGGTCGCCCATGAGACTGCGCCGGCGTGCGGTCTCCTCCTGGTCGCCGAGTTCGCTGAGCTGGCTCGCGGCGAGGTACTTCGCCATCGGGGCCTTCGCGTCGATGACGAGGTGCTTGCCCCCTGGCAGGTGCACGATCATGTCCGGGCGGCCCGCGCCCTGCTCCCCGGTGAGCGTGACCTGCGTGTCGAAGTCGACGCGCTCGATCATTCCGGAGGCCTCGACGATGTTGCGAAGCTGCGCCTCGCCCCACACGCCTCGTGCCTGGTTGGACTGCAGCGCGGAGGCGAGCGAGTCGGTGGTCACCCGCAGGCGCTCGTCGGCTTCGTGCTGGTTGCGGAGCTGCTCGCTGAGCTCGCCGTGCTGCTGCAGGCGCTGCTCCTCGATGGCGGCGACGGCGCGGCGCATGAGTTCGAGCTGCTTGTTCACCGGGGCGAGCGCCGTGAGCACCTGCTGTTCGCCGACGTCCTTCGTGCGGCGCGCCTCGAGCTGCGAGCGTTCCCGTGCGAGCACCTCCTCGAGATGCTGCTCGGCGGTGGAGCGTGCCTCGCTCGCAGCGAGGGCGCGTGCGCTGGCACCCGCGAGCTCGGTCGCCAGCTGTTGGCGCTGGTTCGCTCCTCGCATCGCGGCGATCGCGAATCCGACGATGAGGCCGAGAAGGAGGCCGATGACGAGCGGGAGAAGGTCCATGCATCCACCCTCGCAGGTGCCTCCGACATTTCAGGCGAAGGTGGCCGCCGCGGTGAGTGTCGCGGCGAGTTCCCGCTCCCTGCTGAGCTCGATGCGCTCGATGTCGACGCCCGTCGAGGCGCACACGTCGGCGAGTTCCGCAGCTCCCAGCCTTCGCGAGACGTCGACGACGATGGCGGCGCTCGCCTCCGCATCGGAGACGGGGTCGTGGTGCACGAGCGTCGTGAACCCTGCCGCCTCCGCGGCCACCGGGAGGCGGTAGGAGTGCAGCTCGTAGCTGCGTCTCGCGAGTCGGAGCGAGCAGAAGTAGGCGAGAGGTGGAAGCGTCGTGTTCGTCGCAAGGCTGATCGTGACGGCCACGCCGATGTCGAAACGTGCGTTGTGCGCGACCAGCACATCGTCTCCGACGAAGGCCAGGAGACGGGGGAGCTGCTCCTCCCACGTCAGAGCACTGCGGGTCATCTCCCGGCTGATGCCGTGCAGCTGGACGTTGAAGGGCAGGAACGCGTCGTGGGGCTGCGGGGGCTGGATGAGCCAGCTGGCGCGATCGACGACGGCACCGTCCCGCACCTTGACGAGTCCGACGGCGCACGCTGAGGCGGGGGAGCCGTTGGCGGTCTCGAAGTCGATCGCGGTGAAGTCGATGGTCACGTCATTCATGGTGGCACGAACCTGGCGTCGGTCGAATCGGGTGTGGCGCATCCGGTGGGCAAGTACGATAGGTGCTCGTGGCTCTTACTCTTGGCATCGTCGGCCTGCCCAACGTCGGCAAATCGACCCTTTTCAACGCACTCACGAAGAACCAGGTTCTCGCGGCGAACTACCCGTTCGCCACGATCGAGCCCAACGTGGGGGTCGTCGAGCTGCCGGATGCACGGCTGAAGGTGCTCGCCGAGATCTTCGGCTCCGAGCGCATCCTGCCCGCCGCCGTGTCGTTCGTCGACATCGCCGGCATCGTGCGCGGCGCGAGCGAGGGCGAGGGGCTCGGCAACCAGTTCCTCGCGAACATCCGCGAAGCTGACGCGATCGTGCAGGTCGTGCGCGGCTTCGAGGACGGCGACGTCGTGCACGTCGACGGCAAGGTCGAGCCCGCGAGCGACATGGAGACGATCAACACCGAGCTGATCCTCGCCGACCTGCAGACCATCGAGAAGGCGCTCCCGCGCTTCGAGAAGGAGGTCAAGCAGAAGCGTCTTGACTCGTCCGTGCTCGAGGCGGCGAACGAGGCGAAGGCGGCGCTCGATGAGGGCACGCTGCTCTCGGCCACCAAGATCGACCTCGAGCCCATCAAGGAGCTCGGCCTGCTGACGGCCAAGCCCATGATCTTCGTCTTCAACATCGACGAGGCCGCGCTGAGCAGCGAGGAGAAGCTGGCTGAGCTCGCGGCGCTGGTCGCTCCGGCGAAGGCGATCTTCCTCGACGCGCAGACCGAGTCCGAGCTCATCGACCTCGACCCCGAGGAAGCCGCCGAGCTCCTCGCGTCGCTCGGTCAGGATGAGTCGGGCCTCAGCCAGCTCGCCCGCATCGGCTTCGACACGCTCGGGCTGCAGACCTACCTCACCGCCGGCCCCAAGGAGTCGCGCGCGTGGACGATCCGCAAGGGCTGGAAGGCGCCAGCGGCGGCCGGCGTCATCCACACCGACTTCGAGCGCGGCTTCATCAAGGCCGAGGTCATCTCGTTCGAGGACCTCGTCGAGACCGGCTCCACCGCCGAGGCTCGCGCCAAGGGCAAGGCCCGCATGGAGGGCAAGGAGTACGTCATGCAGGACGGCGACGTCGTGGAGTTCCGCTTTAACGTCTAGCGTTATTGACGCTCTGCGTTATACGCTGACCTCGTGATCAGATCGTTCGGGAGCAAGGAGACCGAGCGCATCTGGCGCGAGCAGTATGTCAAGGGCGTCGATCGGGCGGTCCAACGAGCAACCCTGAGGAAGCTCGAGCTGATCCATGCGGCGAAAGATGCGGAAGATCTGAGGATCCCTCCGGGGAACCGCCTGGAGAAGCTGGCTGGCGATCGACGCGGTCAACACAGTATCCGTGTGAACTCCCAGTGGCGTATCTGCTTCGTCTGGAGAGAGGGAGGGGCGGAAGATGTCGAACTCATCGACTACCACTGACGCGGGTGTGATCGAGCCGATCCACCCAGGGGAGATCCTGATGGAGGACTTCATCGAGGGGTTCGGCATCACGCAGAACAAGCTCGCGGTGTCCATCGGTGTGCCTCCGCGTCGGATCAACGAGATCGTGCACGGCAAACGCGGCATCACCGCCGACACAGCGATCCGACTGGCGCGGTACTTCGGGACGTCGGAGGAGTTCTGGATGAACCTGCAGTCGAACTACGAGTTGCGGCTCGAGCGCAGGGCTCTGCGCGACAAGGTCGCCGCGATCACACCGTTGAAGGTCGCATGACGGATCTGTCGATCGGTGTCTCTGCGCACGGTGACGCAGTCGACGCTGAATGCCTGTCGCCGTGACTCCGCATGGCTCGGATGGCGTGAAGATGTCGTCCCTTTCTCCGCCTCGTGCGGCTGGAGTCGAGATCGACCCGTCGACTTCCTCGTCGGTCCCGGCCAGGGAGCGTCGCGCGTCCCCACTCGGCGGACGCAAGCCCGTGACCGCCGAGCTGGCACAGTTCCAGACGCCCGATGAGCACGCCATGGACGACATCCTCCCCGTCGACCTCGCGACGGTTCGTTTGCTTATCGTGGGCGTCAACCCGGGACTGTGGACGGCCGCGGTCAATGCCCCCTTCGCGCGACCCGGCAACCGATTCTGGCCATCGCTCCACCGGGCCGGCTTCACGGATCACACCGTCGACGCATCGCGTGGCTTGTCTGCGCCAGACGAGCAGCAGCTGCTCCGGCGGGGCATCGCGCTCACGAACCTCGTGGGCCGAGCCACGGCGCGTGCCGACGAACTGACGCCCTCGGAGCTGCGCGACGGTGGGCAGCGAATCATCGAGCGAGTGAAGGAGATGCGGCCCGACGCTGTCGCCGTCGCCGGGATCACCGCATTCCGCATCGCGTTCGGCCTGCCGAAATCGAAGCTCGGACGCCAGGAGGCGGGGACCGTGCGTGGCTGGCCAGAGGACGTCGACCTGTGGGTCGTCCCGCAGCCCAGCGGGCTGAACGCGCACGAGACGATCGACACCCTCGCCGCCAAATGGCGAGAAGTCTGGGATTCGCTTCCTGCCGAGTGACGACGCGGCTCGCACGTCACGGAAACTCCAGGCATGCTCCGTCAGGACGCGAGCGGCACCTGGGCGGCGGCAACGCGGTGCGGGTACTCGGCCTCGCGCCCCTGGAAGCTCAGGATGCTCGGGTTCTGGATCACGCCGTCCCGAATCTCGATCGCGCGGGTGAGCGTCGCACTCTCAGCCCACGCCTCCGGGCCTTCGAGAGCGGGGCGGAGGAACGGGAGCAGGGCCTCGCTGATGTCCCAGGTCGCGGAGTTCCACAGGTAGGACGGGCTGTGGTCGACGGCGTAGTAGTTGACGCCCTGCCCGACCGTGAACATCGGCTGCTCGAACGTCGTGGGCCGTGCCCACTCGAACCCCATGCCCTCGTCGCAGGAGACGTCGATGATGAGGCTCCCCGTCGAGAACCGTGCGAGGTTCTCCGTGAGGAGGTAGGTCAACGGTGCGGCGACATCCTGGAACGTGCAGTTGACGACGATGTCGTAGGTGGCCAGGAAGTCGGGGAGCAGCCAATCGCCCTGCTCGGTGCTGACCGTGCTCAGGTGCGTCGGCCCGTCATCTGTGTTGAGCTGCGTGATGTGGGCGTTGTGGATGGGGGAGCCCACGGCCGCCGCGCCGCGCTGTGTCAGCACCTCGATGTCGTGGATGCCGTGCGCGTTGAGCGCCGTCACCGCGCCTCGAGCGGTCGCACCGAAGCCGATCACCACGGCCCTGAGGCGAGGGCCGTAGAGACCCGTCAGCCCGATGAGGCTGAGCGCGTGGATGACCGAGCAGTAACCGGCGAGCTCGTTGTTCTTGTGGAACACATGCAGGCTCATGTCACCCTGCGGTGTCCAGTGGTTCATCGCCTCGAACGCGATCAGCGTCAGCTTCCTGTCGATGGCGAGCTGCGTCACCTCCGGGTCCTGGACGCAGTGCGGCCACCCCCAGAGCACCCGCCCTGGTGTGAGCGCCGCGACATCCGCAGCCTGCGGCTTGGGGAGCAGGAGCACGTCAGCGGAGGCGAGGACTTCGGCTCGCTCGGCGACCCTGCCGACACGCGATTCCACGTAGCCGGGCTCGAGCTGGAAGTCGGCCCCGTAGCCGCGCTCCACGATCATGCGAGCCCGCACGTCCGCGTCGATCCGATCGAGGTGATGCGGGTGGAGGGGGAGCCGGCGTTCGTTCTCCATCGAGGAGTCGGCGAGGACACCGAGCGAGAGCAGCGGAGCACGGGTGGAGGCGACAGCGGACGACATGGGATCCCATCATTGGGGAACCAGAGTCAGCTCCTGCCCTGACAGTACGCCCATTTCGGGCAGGCGCATTCGCTAGGGTGACCGGCAGCCACCTTCCCCAGCGTCCAAGCGTGCGGTGACCTCGGGAAGCAGACCGCAGCTTGGAGGCCCAGATGATCGCGTACTCAGAGATCGCCACGCTCGACGCCGAGCAGCACGAGCGCATCCAAGCTCTCTTCGAACGCAGCTCCGCGATCTGGGACCTTCCCGAGGACGAGGGCAAGCTCGAGGTCTGGGACGAGTTCATCGAGGACTGTGAGCGCGCCGAGTTCCCCCACCTCATCGCGAGCGCCCGCTTCGGCCAGTACACGACTCTCGTCAAGGCGGGACTCGCGGTCCGAGCGCTCGATGCGTACGTGCGGCTCATGCAGGTCATCCACCGCCACGGCGACCTCATCGCGCCCGAGAACGTCGGGCGCATGCTCAATTCCATCGCGACCGCGAGCATGACGCTCGTCGACGACCCGGCGGTGTCGCTTGAGCAGATCGCCCGCGCCATCGACCTCGTCGAGCAGCAGATACGACAGCGCGGTGCCGACATCGTGGGCGTCTACGTGGCGCGCGCCGTGGTCTCCGCGGCCAGGGGAGACGCCGACGCGACGTTCGACTGGATCCAACGGTGGCGATCCGAGAACAGCGTCGAGTGGCGGCCGGACGACTCCGGCGTCATCCAGATGGAGCTGCCGCTCGTCGCGCGCTTCGATCTGCCGCGCGCGACGGAGACGCTCGAGCAGCGGCTGCGGATGCTCGAGATCGACCCGGGTCAGTTCGACGCCACGCGTTCCGACGCGGAGAACGCCACGCCACTCCTCATCCTGCTCGCCTCCTTCTACGTGCGCGCCGGCCGTCGAAGCGATGCGAACCTCATCGCCGACCAGCTCCTCGCCGGGATCGGGGCCTCCCGACTCGCGCGAGACGGGGTCGCGGAGTTCCTCATCCCAGTCCTCGAGGAGCGTCCGGAGGCCGCGCTCGAGGCCGTCGACCACACCCTCCGCAACCTGCACCTCGACGGGAGCGACTGGGAGGCCACCGCCGCCACGGCGCGCAACCGCATCCTCGCCGATCCGGCCGGGGACGAGGGCGCACTGCTGCGAGCGCTCGCCGAGGAGGCTGCGGCCTCGCTCGACCGGCGCGGCGGAACCGACGTGCACTCGCGGGAACTCGACGAGTTCTGGTGGGCCGGCCTGCCCGCACCCACGCGACCGGAGGTGCTCGATGACGAGGACGTCTGGGGTGACGTGGAAGAACGAGCGGAGACGATCCTCGCGTCCGGCTGGCTGCCGCGCACCGCCTCGGTCAGCATGGACGAGCCGCCCATCTCCATCAAGCACCGCTACGTCGCGCACCTCGGCGCCACGATGGACCTTCTCTCGGCCGAGACCTCCGAGGACGCCGACGCCCTCGCGGCCTCGCTCTCCGCGCGCTCGGAGCAGCTGAAGTGCGCCACCACTCGGTACTGCGTGCCGCTGCTGCATGGCCTGCGCGCCGGTCAGCAGGGCGACATCGCCACGCTCGTGCGCGACTTCCGCGCGGCCCAGGTGGAGCTTCGGAACGACTCGGACGCGATCGAGGACTCCATCGCGGCCATCGGCGAGCGCTTCTTCGCCGTGACCGTCGACCAGGCGGTCGCCGCGCCCGACGTCACGTGGCCGGAGATCGAGGAGCTCATCGAGGCGGAGGTGCGCCTCCGAGCGGTCACCGGGGGACCCACCGCCCATCTGACCCTCGCACGCGCGGAGGTGGCGGCTCACCGCGGCGACACGGCGTCGCTGCGCGCCGCCCTCGAGCAACTCGGACCCCAGCTGGAAGCGGAGAGCCGCATGCTCGATCGGGTCACGGTCGACCTCGAAGTCGTCCGCCTCACCGCGTTCGCGGCGCCTGCGTTCGCGGCGGCAACCGCGAGAAGGATCCTCGCGGACGGCGACGCTGAGCAGGTGCGCGCCGCGACCGCCTGGCTGTGCTGGCTGGACGCTCGGTCAGGGAACAGAGCCGAAGCCTCGGCCGAGCTGGCCCGCATCCTCGAGAGTGTCGACGGCGACGTGGACGCGTTCGGTCCGCTGCCCGGATGGGTGCTGCTCGAGGGGATAGCCGCACCCGGCGTCGAGCTTGGGCCGCTCATCGACGCGCTGCTGGCGGACGTCGACGAGTCGCCGAGCGACCTGATGATCTTCGCCGCGTGCGGCAGCGCCCTGCTCGCCACGGCCCCCGACGACCCTCGAGGGCCGGACCTCCGTGCGCTCGCCGCCGACATCACCCGCCGGCTGGATGCCCGAAACGGCGATGACCGCTGGAGCACCTGGGTGCGCGAGAGATGGTTCGCGGGCGACGCTTCCTTCGGGGCGTCCGCATGAGCGGGGAGAGCTTCCGCGTCGACCTGCGCGGCATCGTCGACATCCTGTCCCATCACCTGTACTCGAGTCCGCGCGTGTACCTCCGCGAGCTCATCCAGAACGCCAGGGACGCGGTCGTAGCCAGAAGCGAGCTCGATCCGACCGCGCCCCAGGAGATCGCGGTCGAGGTCGAGGACGGTGGGGCCGTGCTGGTCCGCGACCATGGCATCGGGCTGACCGAGGAGGAGATGCGGTCGGTGCTCGCCACCATCGGCGCGTCGAGCAAGCGCAGCGACTTCACCAGAGTGCGCCGACAGTACCTCGGCCAGTTCGGCATCGGCCTGCTCTCCTGCTTCCTCATCGCGGATCGCATCGAGGTGCGCTCGCGCAGCGCGCGCTCGGCGGACGCGCCGACGATGAGCTGGGTTGGGAGCTCGGACGGCACGTTCACGATCACACCCGCGGAGACTCCGTTGCCGGATGCGGGCACCGAGGTGCGCGTTCAGGCTCGCGCCGACGACCGAGAATGGGTCGACCCGGTGCGGGTGCGTCTGCTCGCCGAGCGCTTCGCCAGCCTGCTTGAGCTCCCGATCTCGCTGCGCACGAGTCTCCGGCAGCCGCCAGAGCTCGTCAGCACCGGGACGCCACCGTGGCGGACCTCCGACTTCGAGGCGGCCGAGTGGTGTCGCCGTGAGCTCGGGTTCATGCCCCTCGCGGTGCTCCCCGTCGACGTCCCGACCGCGGGTGTGGTCGGCGTCGCCTTCATCTCGGACAGCCCGGGGCGGGTCGGGAACCGACACGGCGACACGGTCTACTCGCGCGGCATGTTCGTCGCCGACGACAACGTGCAGCTCGCTCCGAACTGGGCCTACTTCGTGCGGCTCGCCGTCGAGGGCGGCGACCTGCCCCTGACCGCATCCCGCGAGTCCCTCCAGGACTCGTCCGCGATCGGCGAGGTGAAGGCCCAGATCGGCACGCAGCTCCGGCAGGGCATCGAGCACTTCGCGCTGCGCGATCCGGTCGGCTTCGACCGATTCATGGACGTGCACGCGAAGGGCATCCTCGCGATGGCGGCGGGGGACGACGACATGCTCGACCTCGTGATCGGCCACGTGCCATGGGAGACCAGCGAGGGCACGATGACCCTCGCCCAGATCCTGCGCATCTCGGACGACGTGCAGTACACCGCCTCGATGACCGACTTCACGGCGTTCGCGCCGCTGCTTCGCGCGAGGAAGGCGCTGCTGGTGAACGGCTCCTACGTGTACGGGAGCGAGATCCTGCGCAAGGTGCGCGAGCGTCGTGGGCACGCGGCGCGCGTTCGGGCGTTCGAGCCCCACTCGTTCCTCGACGAGCTCCCGGAGCCGCGTGACGACGACGCTGCGGCTCGAGGATTCGGACCGCAGGCGCGCATCATCCTCGACCGGCTCGGGGTCGATCTCGACCTGCGGGAGTTCGCCCCTGCATCCACTCCGTCCCTGTTCGTCGCCGCATCGAGCGAGCAGAACCGGGGTCAGCCGGCCGATGCCGACGCGGATGCGGACCCTTGGGCGGACCTCCTCAGCGCACCGACGGCGCCACCCACGCGGCCGAGGCTCGTCATGAACGTGTCGAGCGACGCGGTGCGCTCGCTCGGGCAGGTGCGTGACGAGCGCGTGCGTGCCGAAGCGATCAGCGGACTGTACGTCATCGGCCTCCTGAGGGCCGGCGAGACGCTCGACGAGCGGCACGGTGAGCTGCTCAGCAGCACGCTGCACACGCTGATCGCCGCGGCGGGCTCCGGGGCGTGACAGGGCGACGAGACCGGGAGTAGGGTCGCGGTCACGGGCCGATCTCGCGTCGACGGAAGGACTCCCGATGTCCGACACCACCTGCCACATGTCCATCTCCCTGGACGGCTTCGTCGCGGGCCCCGAGCAGAGCGCGGAGCATCCGCTCGGCCGACGAGGGCACGAGCTGCACGGCTGGCACATCGGCGACCCGAGGGCGACCGACGCCGACGAGGTCGCGACCGGCTGGCTCATGCGTCCCCGCGGCGCCTATGTCATGGGCCGGAACATGTTCGGTCCCGTTCGCGGCGAGTGGGATGAGGATTGGCGCGGGTGGTGGGGTGACGAGCCGCCGTACCACGCGCCGGTCTTCGTGCTCACGCACCACGCACGCGACCCCATCGAGATGCAGGGCGGCACGAGCTTCCACTTCGTCACGGGCGGCTTCGACGCGGCCTACGCCAGGGCCGTCGAGGCCGCTGGAGGCAAGGGCGTCGACATCGCCGGCGGCGCTTCCACCGTTCGACAGGCGCTCAACGCGGGGGTTGTCGACGAGCTCACGCTCGACGTCGCGCCAGTGCTGCTCGGCTCCGGCGAGCGGATGTTCGACGGCGTCGAGGTGTTCGACTACGAACCCGTCGAGGTGCTGCACTCGCCCCTGTCGACGCACATCCGCTACCGGAGGTCGGCCAAGCGCTGACCGCACCGGGCCGGCAGGGGTCTGCCCGTCATCTCTCCTCGAGGGGCTCAGTTCAGCCGGCGGCCTTGCGGACGTGGTCCGCGATGGTCTTCTCGGTCTCGGGGGTGAGGCTGATGAGCGCGAACGACGTCACCCAGAGGTCGCCGTCGTCGAGCTGCGCTGCCTCCTCGAACCCGAGCGTCGCGTACCTCGTCGTGAACTTCGAGGCCGCCTTGAAGAACACGACGACCTTGCCGTCGGCGTCCGTGTAGGCGGGGAACCCGTACCAGGTCTTCGGCATGAGCTGCGGGGCGACCTCCTTCACGATGCGATCGACGCCCTCGGCGAGCACTCGATCCTCGTCCGTCATCTCTGAGATGGCCTTCTGGATGGCACCGTCGCCCGCGGCGCGGTTCTTCCCGGCCTTCTGCTCAGCGCGCAGCTCTGCGGCGCGCTGCTTGACCGCGTCCCGCTCGTCCTTCGACAGTCCAGCCGTCTTCTCCGCCATTGCGCGCTCCTTCTCCGTGTTCCTGACCGGTGGTTCAGGACCAAACGTACGACCCATCGGGGCTGCGCGCTTCTCTGAAACTGCTTGGACCCGCCATCGAGGCCCCATGGCATCCCGCTCGCACCCAGCTCCGGCCAGCAGGATGGGCTGATCGTGATGGGCCGGTCTGAGGAGGCACGCATGGGACTTCGCTGGTATTCGACCGTCGTCGACGCGCACGACCACCGTGCGCTTGCGGCCTGGTGGGCGGAGACGCTCGACTGGCAGGTGAGCTTCGAGGACGAGAACGAGGCCGCGGTCATCCCCAAGTGGCTCGACGAGGAGAACCCGGGGGTGCCGTTCGAGCAGGTCGGGCCGGGACTCGTCTTCGTGCCGGTTGCGGACGAGCGGACGGTTAAGAACCGGCTGCACATCGACCTCGCCGCCCCGTTGCACGAGAGCCAGGTGGCGCACGTCGACGCGCTGCTCGCCCGCGGGGCCAGCCGAGCTGACGTGGGGCAGGGGGAGGACACCACGTGGGTCGTGCTGCGCGACCCAGAGGGCAACGAATTCTGCGTCCTCTCGTCTCGGGAGTCCTGAGCGCCGTCCCGCACACCACCCCCGCGAGTGGCCCGTCAGAATGTCGGTGGTCCGGTCCAAGATGTCGGCATGACAGATCAACGAATCGACAGAGAAGCCGAGTCCTTCGTGCGGAGCCTCGCCGGTGAGCTCCTTGCGCCGAGATCAGGGGAGTGCGTGCTCTGCTACGTCGCCGACCAGCTCGACGAGTTCGGATGCGATGGAACGCATCGGTTCTCGAAGTGGTACCAGGAGCGCCAGGCGCCGCGGGCAACCGCGCTCCTCGAGCGACTCGGCTGCATGGGCGCCTACTGCGACTGCGAGATCTTCCTGAACGCCGCTGATGCCGGCGAGGGCGAGCCCCAGGTCCTGCCAGCCTGCCTGGGCGTTCGTCGCGGGTCGACGCAGCCCTGCAGGCTCTGGTGGACGGAGCGCGGAAGCGCCTACTGACCTCGGTCAGCGACGCGGGAGCGACCGCTCCGCGCAGGCCACGCACTGCTCGGCGAACGGGCGCACGCGCAGTCGCTGGTCCGGAATCCGCCTGCCGCACGTCACGCAGACACCGTAGGTGCCCGCCTCGATGCGCAGCAGTGCTGCTTCGATCTGCCGGAGCTCCGACTTCGCGGCGTCGGACTGGCCTGCGAGCCTCGACCACTCCGCCGAGAGGGGCGCCCCATCTGGGTCGTGCTCGTCGTCATCGTTGAGCGACGCACGATCATGCACCAGCGTCTCGAGGGCGGCCGCGCTGCTCTCGACACGCCCTGCAGCGAGCAACCGCAGGGCCTCCAGGCGTTCCGCGTGCGTGTCAGCTCCATCCATGCCGCCATTCTCGTCCAGCATGCGCCAGAAGTCCTGACGGAACCCGAAGCGCCCTCATCGCTCAAAGTGCCCGAAGCGCTCAGGGGCGGCCCGGGTTGCTCACGGACAATGACGCACTACGCCATCGAACGGAGTTTTATGGACACGGACGTCGTCATCATCGGAGCCGGACTCGCCGGCCTTCGGGCAGCGCAGAGCCTCGAGTCTCGTGGACAGAGCGTGGTCGTCCTGGAGACGCACGACGAGGTCGGCGGACGAGTCCGCACCGAGGCCATCGACGGGTTCCTCTGCGACCGGGGCTTCCAGGTGCTCAACCCCGCCTACCCGGCACTCAGGGAGTGCGTCGACCTGGGGGCGCTCGAGCTGCAGAGCTTCGGCGTCGGGGCGATCGTGCGATCGGGCGAGAAGGCGACGACGCTCGCGCATCCGATCCGCCACCCTCAGCACGCGCTGCCCACCCTGCTGAGCGCGCACACCCCGCTCTCCGATCTCGTCGCGCTTGCCCGGTGGCTCGGCCCGACGCTGCTGAGACCCGACTCGGAACAGGCGGGCACCGACCAGGAGCTCGGCGCCTCGTTCGACGATGCAGGGCTCACCGGCCGCCTCCGCACCGACCTGCTCGACACCTTCCTCGCCGGCGTCCTCGCCGACAGCAGCGGCACCTCGTCTGCCGCCTACGTCAAGCAGCTCGTTCGCTCCTTCGCCCTTGGCGCGCCGGGACTCCCCAAAGACGGCATGCGCGCGCTGCCGGCACAGATGGCCGCGGGGCTCCACGAACCCGTGCGGCTCGGCACCGTTGCGCGCGACGTCGAGGAGACGTCTGGCGGGGTAAGGGTGACCACGGACCGCGGCACCATCCTGGCTCGCGCAGCGATCGTCGCGGTGGCACCCGACGAACTGCCCGCGGTGACAGGCCAGGAGGCGCCGGAGACCCATGGGCTGACGACCTGGTGGTTCCGGGCGACGGGTACGCCGCGAACCGGCCCCTTCCTGCTGCTCGACGCCTCGCGTGCTGGCGGGGGACCGGCTGGGCCCATCTGGAACACCGCAGTCATCTCGGAGGTCGCGCCCTCCTACGCCCCAGCAGGAGCGCACCTCGTGCAGGCGACGACTCTGCTCGATCGCCTGGACGGGCTGGCGAGCGAGGCGGAGGTGCGCCGCGATCTCGCACGCCTGTACAAGACCTCCACCGCGGATTGGGAGGTGATCACGCACCACGTCATCCCGCACACGCTCCCGGTCCAGCTGCCACCCCTGCGGGATCGCGGGCCACAGCTCCTGGGGGAGCGGGTCGTCGTGACCGGGGACCACCGCGAGACGGGGTCGATCCAAGGGGCGCTCGTCGCCGGCCAGCGAGCGGCAGCGGCAGTCGCCGAGTCCCTTGCCTGAGCCGGCCAGGAAGGGCGGCAGTCTGCGCCTGGTGTTCCCGAACCAGCTCTTCGAGGAGCACCTCGCAGCGCCGGTCGGCACCCGCTTCGTGCTGATCGAGCACGAGCTCCTCTTCCGCCAGTACCGATTCCACTCGCACAAGCTGGTCCTCCACCGGGCCTCCCTTGCGCGGTTCGCGAAGAGGCTCACCGGGCACGGCTTCGCCGTCGAGTACCTCGAGAGCAGCAAGGAGCTGCCTTCCAAGCGGCAGCTGGCCGAGCTCATCCGCCGCGAGGCGCCTCGCCGGGTCACGTGGTTCGACGTGGTCGACGACTGGCTCGAGCGCGACCTCCTCGGCGCGCTCGAAGCTGGTGGCTACACATGGAGCGGCGACGACGAGCTCGAGTCGCCCAACTTCCTCACTGGGCGAGCCGAAATCGACACGTGGTTCTCGGGCAACGATGCTCGCATGCACGCCTTCTACATCTGGCAGCGACGGCGACTCGGTCTCCTGCTCGACGAGGACGGTGAGCCCCTCGGCGGGCGGTGGTCGTTCGATGCCGAGAACCGCAAGAAGCTGCCCCGCGGGTATGTGCCACCGAAGGTCGCGCGCTTCGAGGGGCATCCCGTGCTGCAGCGGGAGGGGACGTTCGACCTCGACGCGCTCCTGGGGGACGAGCCGGCGGCAGGCAGCGCCGAGCCTAGGAACGCCGACGTCGAGGAGGCCATCGCGTGGGTCGGCAGCGAGTTCCCCGATGCCCCTGGCGACCCGACGACGTTCGTGTGGCCGACGGACGCCGACGAGGCCCAACGTCACCTGGCGGAGTTCGTCCGGGAGCGGCTTCGCGACTTCGGGCCCTACGAGGATGC
Organism: Pseudoclavibacter sp. RFBJ3; assembly: GCF_002931375.1. Taxonomy (NCBI): domain Bacteria; kingdom Bacillati; phylum Actinomycetota; class Actinomycetes; order Micrococcales; family Microbacteriaceae; genus Pseudoclavibacter; species Pseudoclavibacter sp. RFBJ3. The sequence goes on from NZ_PSXZ01000004.1 coordinate 50,774, forward strand.
GATCTCGAGCGAGCATCCCTTCCTCAACCACGGGCTCCTGACCCCGGCACTGAACATCGGCCTGCTGGACCCGAGGCAAGTCGTCCAAGCCGCGCTCGATGCGGCCGACACGGAGACACCCCTCGCCTCCCTCGAGGGCTTCGTCCGCCAGGTCATCGGGTGGCGCGAGTACATGCGGGCCACCTACCAGGTTCGCGGTCGAGAGCTGCGGACCTCGAATGCCCTGGAGCATCACGGGCGCCTGGCCCCCGGCTGGTGGCAGGGCACGACAGGACTCGAGCCGGTCGACCTCGTCATCTCCCGTGTCCTCGAGACCGGCTACGCCCACCACATCGAGCGGCTCATGGTGCTCGGCAACGCCATGTCGCTGCTGCGCATCCACCCCGACGAGGTCTACCGCTGGTTCATGGAGCTGTTCGTCGACGCGTACGACTGGGTGATGGTGCCGAACGTCTACGCGATGAGCCAGTTCGCGGCGGGCGCGGACATCACGACCAAGCCGTACGTCTCCGGCAGCAACTACCTGCGCAAGATGTCCGACCTGCCCGCTGGCGACTGGACCGCTCGGTGGGACGCCCTCTACTGGGCCTTCGTGGACGACCATCGTGCGGTGTTCGCGCGGAACCCGCGCACCCAGATGACCGTCGCGCTCCTCGACCGGATGGAGCCGGAGAAGCGGGCCGAGCACCTGGCGACCGCGGCCGAGATCCTGCGTCCGTCAGCAGCAGCGGCAGACGCGGACCGCTGAGCGGAGAAGCCGGCCACCGCAATGCCCGAATCCCGCATTTTCCTCCTAGGATCATGAGACGACGAGGACCGCGTCATCTCAAGATCCCGTCATCACATGATCCACGTGCAAAGGAGCCGCTCATGGGCGCGTCCATGGTCTTCCCGAACTTCCCCGTCGCCGATGTCAAGGCGGCGACCGACTTCTACGTCGGCCTCGGCTTCACCGTGAATCCGATGTTCTCCGACGACAGCACGAGCTGCATCGTCGTGAGCGAGCAGGTGGCGATCATGCTGCTGCAGACGGAGCGCTTCCAGGGCTTCCTCCCCGAGGGGGCAGAGGCGATCCTCGGTGGCAACCGTCACGAGAGCACAACAGCCCTGCTCCTCGGCAGCGACGCGGAGGTCGACGAGATCACGGCGAAGGCCGAGGCGGGTGGTGCGAAGATCCACCGTCCCGCGGAAGCCAACGAGTTCGGCATGTACGGCGCCGCCTTCGATGACCTCGACGGCCACCTGTGGGAGGTCTTCCACATGGCCGCGCCCGAGGCGTAGCCACCCGACGCCAACCCCCACAGGGGAACGCCGAGCGTGACCTCTCGGCACCTCGGCTCCACCTGGCTCCATTGCCGATTGCGGCACGGGGACTGGTGGAGCCGTTTCCCGTCTGGCACGGTTAGGCGTCCAGTCCACTCCCGCACCCTTGGATACGCACATGACCGAGCCTCGCCCGGCGGACAGCCCCGCCGCCGCAGCACCGCAGGTACCCCTCACGCGCAACCAGCGCCTCGACCGGCTCCCGTTCACTGGCAGGCACCGGAAGCTGCTCTTCGGCTCCGGCATCGGCTGGGCGCTCGACGCCATGGACGTGAGTCTCATCTCGTTCGTGATGGCCGCGCTCGCGGTGCAGTGGAGTCTCGACGCGACGACGCTCTCGTTCATCGCGTCCATCGGTTTCGTCGGGATGGCGATCGGGGCGAGCCTCGGCGGTCTGCTGGCCGACAAGCTCGGCCGGCGTCAGGTCTTCGCCGCCACGCTGCTCATCTACGGCCTCGCGACGGGAGCCTCGGCGCTCGCGGCGTCGGTGGCGGCGCTCATCGTGCTCCGCTTCGTCGTCGGCCTCGGGCTCGGGGCTGAGCTCCCCGTCGCGTCCACTCTCGTGAGCGAGTATGCGCCGAAGCGCATCCGCGGCCGAGTCGTCGTGCTGCTCGAGGCCTTCTGGGCCGTGGGCTGGATCGGCGCCGCGCTCATCGGCGCCTTCATCATCCCGCTGTCCGACGACGGCTGGCGCTGGGCGCTGCTGACGGGTCTGCTGCCCGCGATCTACGCGGTCGTCGTGCGCTTCGGGCTGCCGGAGTCGGTGCGCTTCCTGGAGAGCAAGGGCAGATACGGGGAGGCCGAACGCGCCGTTCGGCAGTTCGAGGAGTCGGCGGGGGTGGATGCGCCGCAAGCGTCGGCCGTCGAGGCCACGGACCGCGCGCAGGCCGCTGAGCGCGCGAGTGCGGCGTCCGGCGCGCGGCCGGCGCGGTGGCGTGACCTGTGGGCTCCCGCGCTGCGCCGCAGGACGGCCGCGCTCTGGGCGGTGTGGTTCTGCATCAACCTCAGCTACTACGGCGCGTTCATCTGGATCCCGAGCCTGCTGGTCGGCCAGGGGTTCACGCTCGTGAAATCGTTCGAGTTCACGTTGATCATCACGCTCGCGCAGCTGCCCGGCTACGTCGTAGCCGCCTTCCTCATCGAGCGGATCGGCAGGAGGGCGACACTCGCGATCTTCCTGCTCGGCTCGGCGGGGGCCGCCTTCTGGTTCGGCTTCGCGACCACGGAAGGCACCATCCTGGCCGCAGGAATGTGCCTGTCGTTCTTCAACCTCGGCGCCTGGGGTGCCCTGTACGCGATCGGACCCGAGCTCTACCCGACGAGACTGCGGGCATCCGGAACGGGGGCGGCGGCCGGCTTCGGCAGGATCGCGTCGATCATCGCGCCGCTGCTTGTCCCCGTCATGCTGGCCGCCGGCGGAGGCGTGCTCGTCTTCAGCGTGTTCTCGGCGGCCTTCCTCCTCGCGGCCGCGGCGGCATTCACCCTTCCCGAGCTCATGGGCACCGAACTCGAGGAGTAGCGCTGCGCGAAGCCCGTGCTCCGTGCGCGGACCGCGCGCGCCGCAGCTCGACCGAGGCGGTCGCCGACTAGCCTGGAGCCGTGAGCGAACGACAGGATCCTTCACGACGCGGGGTCATACGGGGAAGCGCGGCGGTCGGCGGAGGAATCGCGACGGCGGCGCTGCTCGCTGCCTGTGGCGGGCCAGACAGCGAAGGCGCCGGCGGTTCCGCTGCAGAAGCCGATACGGCGGCGAGCGGATCCATCCCGCTCACCGAGGTGCCCGTGGGCGGTGGGGCCATCGTCGCAGCCACCGAGACCGTCATCACGCAGCCGGCGGCTGGCGAGTTCTTCGCCTTCAGCTCGATCTGCACGCATCAGGGCTGCCCGGTCTCGCAGGTCACCGCGGAGCACATCATCTGTCCATGCCATTCGAGCCACTACGACACGAGGACCGGCGAGCCCGTCTCCGGACCAGCCAACCAGGCCCTCGCCCCGCGCACCGTCACCGTCACCGAAACTGAGGTCGAATACTCGTGAGCATCACCAACATCGAGGCGATCCGCGACCTCGCGTCGAACGCCGGCCTGGAAGTCGAGTACTGGGGCTGGCGGGGCGAGAAGCAGCAGGTGTCGCCGGAGACGTTGGCGGCGGTGCTCGATGCGCTCGGGCTGTCGGCGGACACCGATGACGAGGTGGCCGCATCGACCGTCGCCTTCGAGGAGCGTCCGTGGCGGCGCACGGTGCCCGCCTGCACGACCGTGCGCGCGGGGAGTTCCGCGAGCGTCTTCATCCACGTGCCGCACGGCAGCGCCGTCACCGCAGAGGTTCGGCTCGAGGATGGCACCGTCCGCCAGCTCGAGCAGCTCGACAACTGGGTCGACCCGCGCAGCATCGACGGCGCGCTCGTCGGGCGAGCCACGTTCGCCGTGCCGACCGACCTGCCGACGGGCTGGCACTCGATCGCCGCCAGCGTCGGCGAGGGAGCAGCCGCCGTGGAGGAGGCGGACTCGGGCACGCTCATCGTCGTGCCGACGACCACGCCATGGCCCGAGCAGCGCTCCTGGGGACTGTTCACGCAGCTGTACCAGCTGCGCTCCTCCACGTCCTGGGGCATCGGCGACCTCCGCGATCTCTCGGTGCTGACCGCCTGGGGAGCTGAGCGCGATGCCGACTTCGTGCTCGTCAACCCGTTGAACGCGAACCCTCCGGTCTCACCACTCGAGCCGTCCCCGTACCTGCCGACCTCGAGGCAGTTCGTCGACCCCCTCATCCTCAACATCGACTGGGCTGCCGTCTTCGTCGCGGAGCGCACGCCGCTCCCAGCCTCGACGATCGAGCTCCTCTCGGGGCTCGCAGCCGCGGCCATCGTCGGGAACGGCATCGACACGATCGACCGCGACGAGGCCTGGGCGCTGAAGGAACCCGCTCTGCGCGCGCTCTTCGAGGCCTGGCGGTCGGCGAACGTGGTCGACGACGAATTCGAGGACTTCCGACGAGCCTCGGGTGAGCCACTCGAGCGGTTCGGCGTCTTCTGCGCCATCTCGAGCGTGCACGGCCGCGACTCCCGCGAGTGGCCGCGCGAGCTGGCGACGGCCAACGGAGCCGAGGTGCTCCCGTTCGCCATCGCGCACGCCGAGGACACCGAGTTCCATGTGTGGCTCCAGTGCCTCCTCGAGGTGCAGGCGAGGAGGGTGCAGTCCGAGGCCAGGGCCGCCGGGATGTCGCTGGGAGTCGTGCATGACCTCCCCGTCGGCGTGCATGCCGGTGGCGCTGACGCCTGGTCGTTCGGTGCGGCGATGGCCCGTGGCGTGACGGTCGGGGTACCTGCCGACCAGTACAACCAGTTCGGTCAGAACTGGTCCCAGCCGCCGTGGCGCCCCGACATGCTCGCCGAGCTCGGCTACGCGCCGTACCGGGACATGCTCCGCGCCGTCTTCCGCAACGCGGGCGCCGTCCGCATCGACCACATCCTTGGCTTCTTCCGCCTCTGGTGGATCCCGGAGGGGAACACCGCGAAGGACGGCTGCTTCGTGCGCACCGACGCGGAGGCCATGCTCGGCATCCTCGCGCTCGAGGCCGAGCGCGCCGGCGCCGTCGTGATCGGCGAGGACCTCGGCACGGTGCCGCCCGAGGCTCGGGATGCACTGGCCGAGCGGGGCATGCTCGGCGCCTCGGTGCTCTGGTTCGAATGGGAAGAGGACGGTGTCCCACTCGCCGCCGAGGACTACCGGCGCGCCTGCCTGGCGACGGTGACGACACATGATCTACCGCCGACGGCCGGGTTCCTGGCCCTCGAGCACCTTGACGTTCGCGAGCGCCTCGGCCTCCTCGAGGGCTCCGTCGAAGAGGCGAGGGCCGAGGAGACCGAGACGATCTCGAAGGTCGTGGACCGCCTCCGGTCGGCGGGTCTGGTGGGGGAGGAGCCCTCCAACGCGGATCTCGTCGTCGCGCTCCACGAGTACCTGGCGGCCTCCTCGGCGCAGCTCTTCGGGGTCGGGGTCTCCGATCTTGCCGGTGACCGCCGCGGCGTGAACCAGCCGGGCACGGCCGACGAGTACCCGAACTGGCGTGTCCCGATGACGGATGCGAGTGGTCGTCTGGTGCTGCTCGAGGAGCTGCTCGCCTCGCCGCTGGCGGCGAGGATCGCGGCCTCCTCGGCCAGATCTGAGTGATGTCCATGAGGCGCGTCGACCGCTGGCGGTCCCGGCGGGGTCGGGGCGTCCTCCTGGTCGGGGCGCTCGGCATCCTGCTGCTGCTCTCCGCCTGCTCGCCGGCGTGGCCCGAGCCCTCTCCCGGCCCGGCTGAGGCGGTCGACGTGATCGCCACCCCGGGGGCGACGCCGGTTCCCACGGCCACTTCGAGCCCCGTGAACGTGCAGGTCGTGGCGGCGCCGCGCGTGGCCGAGAACGAGAACCCCAGGCCGGTCGACGGCGAGCTGCGCTTCACCCGTGGGCAGTGGGCGACCGTCCTCGGCGCGAGCGGAGAGCCCGTCGGCCGCTTCACGGTGACGGGGGTCTCCTTCGGCGTGAAATGCCTCGCTGCGGACGCGCCGAAGGCGAAGGGGAGCTACGTAGCCATCCAGCTGCAGGTCGAAGGCTACGGCGCGTTGGGGGCAGAGCATGACGGCGGGGGCTACGGGCCCGTCTTCGGGTTGAACGACCTGCAGCTCCTCGAGCAGAACTCCGAGTCGCGTCTCGGCGGTTCCATCGCCGAGGACTGCATGGACGGCTCGGTGGAGCAGCGCGAGTACGGGGTCGGCACGGAGTCCGGCTACCTCGTCTTCGACGTGCCCAAGAAGAAGTTCGACGTCGTCTGGGAGTACGGCGAGCAGACGTTCCGCTACGTCAACCTCATGCAGTGACGCCCCTCGCGCTCTGACGAGGGGACGCAGGGGATGCCTGCGAATCGCTCCAACCGCGGGCTCAGGTGAAGAGCTGGGGGAGGAGTGCCGCCGCCAAGGGGTAGCCGAGGAACGAGACGGCATCGAGGATGAAATGGGCGACCACGAGCCCGCCCACGCGCCCTCTGCGCAGGAACCACCACGAGAACAGCGCGCCCATGGCGACGTTCCCGATGGCCATTCCCGGCCCCTGGTACAGGTGGTAGGAACCGCGCAGCAGCGACGAGGCGACGATGATCTGCCACGTCGCCCACCCGAGTTCACGCACTCTCGTCACGAGATAGCCGACGACGACGACCTCCTCGAGCAGTGCCGCTCGCAGCGCGGCGAGCAGCAGCAGGATCACGGTCCACCAGGTGATCTCCTGGGCGCTCGCCTCGACCGAGAGCGTGAGGCCGAGGGCCCGCGTCGCCAGGTAGAACAAGATTCCGGGGACGCCGATGCAGGCGGCGAGCAGGAGACCATGGCCCACGTCGCGGACCGGCTGGCGTGCATCCAGACCGAGCCTCCGGAAGCCGGAGACCGTGGGGGTCCAGAGCAGCCAGATCACGAGCGCCACGGGGACGAGGTCGGTGGCGACGCTCATGAGCTGCAGGAGCGCGTCGAAGAGCGGCCTGGCGTCGCGGGAGGCGTTCAGCGTGGTGGTCTGGTCGGCGAGGGCCGTGTCGCGGGTGGCCCGCTCGGCGAGCGAGATGATGGCGTAGAGGCTGGACGGGAGGATCGCCAACGCGAGGACGAGCCAGATCTCCCAGCGCGTGCGGATGCGCGCGGAACGGTCCAGGAAGGGCGCACCTTCACTGACCGTGACGTCAATGCGCGAATGTGACATGTCGGCAGTCTACGAACGCTGACGGGCTTGTGTGAGATGAACAAGACCCGTTTCGTGTGCGTAACAATCTTCTGAATTGGCAAGAGGGCGCGCGCGCAGGGGCGTAGGTTCAACGGGTATTTGTCGAGAATTCACAGAGTCCGTGGATCTTCGACGCTCACAGCCCCATGTTTTCCCCAAGGAGGTCCTATGAGGACATCACGAGTTATCGCCACGGGAGCCATCGTCGCCACAAGCGCGTTGGTGCTCGCTGGCTGCTCCGCCCCGAACCGCGATCCGGAGATCGTCGGTGGCTCCGCCATCACGGTTGCCTGGAACGACCCGTTCTTCGCGTTCAACGTCAACACCTCGGCCAACAACGCCGCGGCGAACGCCAACATCGTCCACGTCACGTCGGACGGCTTCATCGACTACGACCCGACCCCTGAGCTCGTGGAGAACACCGAGTTCGGCACGGTCGAGGAGGTCTCGAGCGACCCGCTCACCATCAAGTACACGGTCAACGACGCGGTGACCTGGAGCGACGGGACGCCGTTCGACGGCGCCGACCTGCTCCTCACCTGGGCTGCCAACACGACGCACCGCTCCGCCGGCGAGGTCCCAGAGGCCGAGTACGACGACGAGGGCAACGTCACCAACCAGGACGCGATCGACGCGGCCGCAGACGCTGGCGTCTACTGGGGAACCGACCCGGCTCCCGGCCTCCAGCTCGACCTCGCCTCGGCAGTTCCGACGCTGGCCGACGACAACAAGTCGTTCACGGTCGTCTACGACCAGCCGTACGCCGACTGGAAGACCATGTTCGCGCCGGACACGACGGCGATCTCGGCGCACGGCACCGTCCAGCTCGCCTACCCGGGTGAGTACGACGACGCGCAGGCCGCCAAGGATGCCTTCATCACGGCCGTCAACGACAACGACACCGCTTTCCTCGGCAAGGTCGCGTCCGAGTACCGCACGGGCTACGACTACACCTCGATGCCCGAGGAGCCGCAGAAGACGCTCTCCAACGGCCCGTACACGATCACGGATCTCGTCGAGAACCAGTACGTGACGCTCACGGCCCGCGAGGACTACACGTGGGGCCCGCTGCCGCACTACGAGACCATCACGATCCGCTTCATCCCGGACCCGCAGGCACAGGTGCAGGCGCTCCAGAACGGTGAAGTCCAGATCGTCTCCGGCCAGCCGACGACCGACCTCCTGCAGCAGCTCGAGGCCACCGAGGGCATCGAGTGGGAGTCCTCGCTCGAGGGCACCTACGAGCACGTCGACCTCCAGGTCGCCAACGGCGGCGTCTTCGACCCCGCAACCTACGGCGGCGACGAGGCCAAGGCCCAGCAGATCCGCGAGGCCTTCCTGCTCACGATCCCGCGCCAGGAGATCGTCGAGAAGCTCATCACGCCGATCGCACCGGATGCGACCACCCGCGACTCGCTCGTGTTCCTCCCCGGAGCCGACGGCTACGAGGAATCCGTCGCCGCCAGCGGCGTCGACCGCTACTCGGGCGACGACGCGGCAATCGAAGAGGCCAAGGGCCTCCTCGCGCAGGCAGGCGTTGCCAACCCGTCCGTCCGCTTCATGACGGCATCGTCGAACCCGCGCCGCCAGCAGGAGCTGCAGCTCATCAAGGCCTCGGCTGAGAAGGCCGGCTTCACGATCGTCGACGCGAGCGCCGAGGACTGGTCCACCGTGCTCACGACGCAGACCGACGCCTACGACGCGGCCCTCTTCGGATGGCAGTCCGAGGGTCTCGGTGTCGGCGAGCCGTCCCCGAACTACATCACGGGCGGCATCAACAACTACTACGGCTGGAGCGACCCCGAGCTGGACCAGATCCTCAAGGACGTCGAGGTCACCCTCGACCCGGCTGAGGCTCAGGGCAAGCTCGTCGACGCCGAGAAGATCATCATGGACAAGTCCTGGTCCGTGCCGATCTTCCAGTTCCCCGGCGTGGTCGCCTGGAGCGACCAGGTTGCGAACGTCAAGCCCGGATTCCTCTCCCCGCAGTACTTCTGGAACGCCTGGGAGTGGGCACCCGTGGAAGCCGCTGAGTAGTCACACCAGCGTCGAGCTCTCGACGCGCTGACCGCCGCGCGGTCAGACCAAGCGACGGCGGGAGTACCGTAGTCTTCTCGACTGCGGGACTCCCGCCTCGTCTGTTCGCGGCCACACCCCGGCCGAATGCCTCCTCCAGAACAGGACACCTCTGTGCTGAGATTCACCCTCCGACGCCTCTTCGTGTCGATCTTCATCCTGCTTGGCGCGCTCTTCATCGTGTACAACCTCGTCGCGATCTCGAAGGACCCGCTCGCGGACATCTTGGAGTCCACGGCTCCCAACAAGGAGCAGCTCATCGCCGCGCGCGTGGAGCTCCTGCAACTGGATGTGCCCGCCCCAGCCCGCTTCTTCCTCTGGCTCGGCGGCATCCTCGGGTTCTTCATCCCGACCTTCGACGACCCGAACGGACTGTTCGGCTTCCTCGGCAACAACTTCTCCATGGGCGTCAACATCGTCGGCCAGGACGTTGGACCGCTCATCGCCTCGGCGGTCGGCCAGACCCTGCAGCTCGTCACCGCCGCGACGCTCATCGCCGTCGTGATCGGCGTCGCCGTCGGCGTGACGACCGCTCTGCGCCAGTACTCGGGCTACGACTACACGGTGACGTTCCTGTCGTTCCTCACGTACTCGCTGCCGATCTTCTTCGTCGCCGTGCTGCTGAAGCAGTACATGGCCATCGGCTTCAACGACTTCCTGCAGGCCCCGCAGATACCGATACCGATGCTGCTGCTCATCGGCGTGGTCATCGGCTTCATCTTCATGTCGATCATCGGGGGGCCCGCAAAGACGCGAGCCATCGTGTTCGGCGCCGGCACCGCCGGCAGCATCGCGATCCTGTTCGGGATGGAACTGCTCGACTGGTTCCGGAACCCGGGCCTCGGCACGGTGCTGATCATCTTCCTCGGGCTCGCGACGGTGCTCATCACCGCGGCGCTGACCGTCGGCCTCTCGCACCGCCGCAACCTCATCGTCACCGGTGCGGTCGCGGTCGTCGGGGGAGCGCTCTGGTACCCGCTGCAGTTCGCGATGACGAACGAGATCGGCGCCTGGTTCCCGATCGTCCTCATCGTCGCCTTCACCGCCATCGCCTACTTCGCCGGCAAGTTCTTCGGCGGCCTCGACAAGCGCAACGTCGCAGGCAATGCGGCGATCGTCGGCTTCGTCGTCTCGCTGCTGCTCGTCATCGACCGCGTCATGCAGACCTGGTCCGGCTACTACGACCAGACCGGCGGGCGACCGATCGCGACGGTCGGCGCATCCAGCCCGCAGCTCGGCTCCGACCCGTCCATCTGGCTGCAGATGCTCGACGGCTTCACGCACCTGCTGCTGCCGACCATCGCGATCATGGTCATCTCCATCGCGAGCTACAGCCGGTACTCCCGCTCGAGCCTGCTCGAGATCATGAACCAGGACTACGTCCGGACCGCTCGCGCGAAGGGCCTGCCGGAGCGCACGGTGGTCATGCGCCACGCACTGCGCAACTCGCTCATCCCGATCACCACGATCGTCGCGGCCGACGTCGGAGCCATCATCTCCGGCGCGATCGTGACCGAGCAGATCTTCGGCTGGAGGGCGATGGGCTCGATCTTCTCGGAGTCGCTGCGCAACGTCGACCTCAACCCGCTCATGGGCTACGTCCTCGTGACCGCCGCCCTCACGGTGATCTTCAACCTGATCGCCGACATCCTGTACTCCGTCCTCGACCCGCGAATCCGCCTGAGCTGAGAGAGGGCTGAGCTATGACGACTCCGAACTTCACTGAGATCACCTCACCCCAGCCGCACGGCCCCGGGGACGAGCTGACCATCGAGCAGCGAGAGACCATCGGCCTGAGCCAGGGCCAGATCGTCTGGCGCCGGTTCGTGCGCCACACGGGAGCGATGGTCTCGACCGCCGTCCTCCTGGTCATCGTGCTGCTCGTCTTCACCTCCGTCGGCATCGTCGTGCCGTGGTGGGACTTCTCCGAGGGCAGGTTCACGCAGATCCAGGTCCCCGGCTGGTGGGCCTACGACTGGAACTCCATCGCCCCCATCGAGAACGGCGGCAACCCGACCTTCGTGAGCCTGTTCGACTGGGGCTCGCACCCGTTCGGTCAAGACGAGATCGGCCGCGACATCTTCGCCCGCGTCATGCGCGGAACGCAGCAGTCGCTCACGGTCATGTTCATCTACGGCATCCTCGCCGCGGTCATCGGCATCATCGTCGGCGGCATCGCGGGCTACTACCGCGGATGGGTCGACAACGTGCTCATGCGCGTCACCGACCTCTTCCTCGTCATCCCGACGCTCGTCTTCGCGGCCGTCCTCGGCCAGCTCGCCGGCCAGAACGAGGTCCTCCGGGCCTACGGTGCCGTCTCGCTCGCCGTCGTGCTGGGTCTCGTCGGCTGGATGTCGCTCGCCCGCCTCGTGCGCGGAGAGTTCCTCACGCTCCGAGAGCGCGAGTTCGTCGACGCCGCGCGGGTCGCCGGTGCATCGGGACGCCGCATCATCTTCCGCCACATCCTGCCGAACGCCCTCGGCGTGGTCATCGTCTCCACGACCCTGCTCATGAGCGCGGCGATCATCCTCGAGGCCAACCTGTCGTTCCTGGGGTTCGGCATCCAGCCGCCAGACGTCTCGCTCGGCCAGATCGTGCAGGAATACCAGGGTGCGTTCGCCACTCGCCCGTGGCTGTTCTGGTTCCCGGGCGCCTTCATCGTCGCCATCGCGCTGTGCATCAACTTCATCGGCGACGGACTGCGCGACGCGTTCGACCCGCGCCAGCGCAAGATCCCCGGCAACGGCACCTGGTCGCGCATGTGGCGCACGCTCACGTCGCGCGACGGCCGCCCCACCAAGGGCGACACGAGCACGGGTGACGCAAGCAAGGCGGATGCGTGACGCACCTCCTCGCAGAGCGCGCCCCTCGCCTGGTCCTCGCCGGGCTAGATGGCGATGAGCGCGCCGACCACGAGCACCGTCGTGATGAGCACCACCGTGTTCAGCACGTTCTGGGTGCGCACGACCGGACCGATCGGCGTTCCAGCGTCTCGCTGCTGCTGAGCCCGGCGATGCGTGAGGTTCACGGCAGCGTCGCCGGAGTAGGTTCCGGGGGCCGCGCTCGTGCGGATGCTCTGGGACTCGTCCGTGAGCCGGCGCGGGTCCTTCCACAGGAGCGGATCGCGCGGGTCCATGCGCTCAGCGCTGAGTCGGTCGGGCGGGGGAGCAGCCCACGCGCTGACCTTGCCCTCCGGCGTCGTGACGGTGAAGCCGCGCGTCGTCTCGACGAGCTCGATCTGCCCGTAGGGCACGACCGTCTTCTTGAGCGGGTTGTTCACCTCGAGCGCATCGTCCGTGAAGACGACGCTCGGGCTCACCAGGGTGATCCATCCGAGGCCGAGGGCCAGGATGGGCAGCGGCAGCACCGAGAGCAGGTGCCGCTCGGCTCCCGGAGTGATCATCACGGAGATGACGGCGACGAGCGCCATCGCGGCGATGACGCCGTAGACGACAAGACCCATACGGGGGCGGAGAACGGTTCGCTCGGACACCCGCCCATTCTCGCAGAGGCCGCACGGCCCACACCCCAGACAGCACGCGCTGCAACCGCAGCCCACCGGGAGGCACGCTCATGAGCACGACTTCACGCAAAGACGACACGACGCCGATCCTCGAGGTCCAGGATCTGAGCGTCGAGTTCTGGGTCGGCGGCGACTGGGTCACCGCCGCGAAGGACATCAACTACGTGGTCCGGCCGGGCGAGGTGCTCGCCATCGTCGGCGAGTCGGGTTCCGGCAAGTCCGTGTCGTCCATGACGCTCCTCGACCTCCTCCCGAAGAACGGGCGCACCTCCGGCAGCGCGAAGCTCAACGGCACCGAGCTCATCGGGGCGCCGCAGTCGACGCTGCGCCGCGCTCGAGGCAACGACATCGCGGTGATCTTCCAGGAGCCCATGACGGCGCTCAACCCGGTGCTGACGATCGGGTTCCAGATCTCCGAGGCGCTGCGCATCCACAACCCCACGATGACGCCGAACGCCGCCAGGGAGCGCGCGCTCGAGCTCCTTCGTCTCGTCGAGATGCCCAACCCGGCGAAGGCGTTCGACTCGTACCCGCACCAGCTCTCCGGCGGGCAGCGGCAGCGCGCCATGATCGCGCAGTCGCTCAGCTGCGACCCGGACCTCCTCATCGCCGACGAGCCGACGACGGCCCTCGACGTGACGATCCAGGCCGAGATCCTCGAGCTCATGCGGTCGCTGCACGAGCGCCTCAACTCGGCGATCGTCATCATCACGCACGACATGGGCGTGGTCGCCGACATCGCCGACAACGTCATCGTGATGAAGGGCGGCGAGATCGTCGAGCGCGGCACCGTGCGAGAGATCTTCAAGAACCCGCAGCACGCCTACACCAAGACGCTGCTCGACGCGGTTCCGCACCTGGGCACCGGAGCGGCGAGCGGGCTGGATGCGCGCGAGTTCACGGGCGAGCCGGCGCTCGTCGTGCAGAACGCCGACATCGAGTACCCGAAGCAGGGCCGCGTCCCCGCGTTCAAGGCCGTCGAGGACGCGACCTTCGAGATCTACCCGGGCGAGATCGTGAGCGTCGTCGGAGAGTCGGGATCGGGGAAGACCACGGTTGCTCGCGCGGTCGTCGGGCTGCTGCCGGTCGCCGCCGGCTCGATGAAGCTCAACGGCGTCGAGCTGAACGGGGTCTCGAGGCACGACCTCGCGAAGGTGCGCCGCGATATCGGCATCGTCTTCCAGGACCCGGGCTCGTCGCTCAACCCGAGGTGGCCCGTCGGGCAGTCGATCGCGGAGCCGCTCATCCTCGAGAAGAAGCTGACGAAGGCGGAGATCGAGGCCAGAGTCGGCGAGCTGCTCGACCAGGTCGAGCTTCCCCGCTCGTTCCGCAACCGCTACCCGAACGAGCTGTCCGGTGGACAGCGTCAGCGCATCGGCATCGCCCGCGCCCTGGCGCTCGAGCCGAAGCTCCTCGTGGCCGATGAGCCCACCTCCGCCCTGGACGTGTCGGTGCAGAAGCGCGTGCTCGAGCTGCTCGTCGAGATCCAGCAGCGGCTGCAGTTCGCCGTGCTGTTCGTGACGCACGACCTGGCCGTCGTCGACCAGCTGGCGAACCGGGTCATCGTCATGAACCACGGCAAGATCGTGGAGCAGGGGCCGACGGACCAGATCCTCCGTGCTCCGCAAGACCCGTACACGCAGCGCCTCGTCGCCGCCGTGCCGGTGCCGGACCCTGACGAGCAGGCGATCCGCCGAGCCGAGCGGGCCGCGCTCAAGCGCGCAACCGAGGGCGCGGTCACGGCCGAGGTCCTCGGCGACGACATCGTGGCCTCGGATGCTCCTTCGGCGCAGCAGGAGGACATCCTGCGCGCCGAGGCGGAGGAGCGGGAATCCGGCCAGTGACTCGATAGAAACTTCGGCCAGCGTGGGGGCGATCTCACGCTGGTCGGGAGGCGTGTCCTCCGTGACGTAGGATGAACTGCCCTTTTCTCAAATGAAAGCACCCTTGAATGACTGCTGTGCCTGTCGCCCACCGTTCTGAACTCCGTAACGTCGCCATCGTGGCGCACGTCGACCACGGCAAGACGACCCTCGTCGACGCCATGCTGAAGCAGACGGGCTCGTTTGGCGAGCACGACAGCAACTCGACCGAAGCCCGAGTCATGGACTCGAACGACCTCGAGCGTGAAAAGGGCATCACCATCCTCGCCAAGAACACGGCGATCTCCTACAAGGGGAAGCACGCCACGGATGGCCCGATCACGATCAACGTGATCGACACCCCTGGCCACGCCGACTTCGGTGGCGAGGTCGAGCGCGGCCTGTCCATGGTCGACGGTGTCGTCCTCCTCGTCGACGCCTCCGAGGGACCCCTCCCGCAGACTCGCTTCGTGCTCCGCAAGGCGCTCGCCGCGAACCTCCCGGTCATCCTGTGCGTCAACAAGACCGACCGTCCGGACGCGCGCATCGACGAGGTCGTCGCCGAGAGCCAGGACCTGCTTCTCGGTCTCGCCTCCGACATGGCCGATGAGGCGCCCGATCTCGACATCGACGCGCTCCTCGACCTGCCCGTCCTCTACGCCTCGGGCCGCGCTGGTGCCGCTTCGCACAACCAGCCCGCCGACGGCGAGCTGCCGGACAACGACGACCTCGAACCGCTCTTCGAGACGATCCTCAAGCACATCCAGCCGCCGGCCTTCGACCCGGAGGCGCCGCTGCAGGCGCACGTGACGAACCTGGACAGCTCCCCGTTCCTCGGCCGTCTCGCTCTGCTGCGCGTCTTCAACGGCACGCTCAAGAAGGGCCAGAACGTGGCCTGGGTGAAGAACGACGGCTCGGTGCACAACGTGCGCATCACGGAGCTCCTCGAGACGAAGGCGCTCGACCGCGTCCCCACCGACTCCGCTGGCCCCGGTGACATCGTCGCCGTCGCCGGCATCCCCGAGATCATGATCGGCGAGACGATCGCCGACCCGGAGGACATCCGTCCGCTTCCCGGCATCACGGTCGACGAGCCCGCCATCTCGATGACGATCGGCACGAACACCTCGCCCATCATGGGCAAGGTCAAGGGCCACAAGCTCACCTCGCGCATGGTCAAGGACCGCCTCGACCGCGAGCTCATCGGCAACGTCTCGATCCGCGTCCTCGACATCGGACGCCCGGACGCCTGGGAAGTCCAGGGCCGTGGCGAGCTCGCGCTCTCGGTCCTCATCGAGAACATGCGCCGCGAGGGCTTCGAGCTCACGGCCGGCAAGCCGCAGGTGGTCACGAAGATCGTCGACGGCAAGACGCACGAGCCGTTCGAGCACCTCACGATCGACTCGCCGGAGGAGCACCTCGGTGCCATCACGCAGCTGCTCGCCGCGCGCAAGGGCCGCATGGAGTCGATGTCGAACCACGGCACGGGCTGGGTTCGCATGGAATTCGTCATCCCGTCGCGAGGCCTCATCGGCTTCCGCAGCGAGTTCATGACGAGCACGCGTGGAACCGGCATCGCGAACGCCATCTCGCACGGCTACGAGCCCTGGGCCGGCCAGATCACGACCCGCACGTCGGGCTCGATCGTCGCCGACCGCGCCGGAGTCGCGACGCCGTTCGCGATGATCGCACTTCAGGAGCGCATGTCGTTCTTCGTGCAGCCGACCGAAGAGGTCTACGAGGGCATGGTCATCGGCGAGAACTCGCGCGCCGACGACATGGACGTCAACGTGACCAAGGAGAAGAAGCTCACGAACATGCGTTCCGCCAACGCGGACACGTTCGAGTCGATGACGCCTTCTCGCCAGCTCACGCTCGAGGAGTGCCTCGAGTTCGCCCGCGAGGACGAGTGCGTCGAGGTCACGCCCGAGAAGATCCGCATCCGCAAGCTGCTCCTCGACGGCAACGCGCGTGCGCGTGCCACCTCGCGCGCCAAGAAGCAGTAGTTGCGCGTGCGCCCTCGCACGGCAACACGTGAACAGTAAGGTCGTATGACGGAAGTCATCGAACAGCCTGCCGCAGAGCAGCGAACCGGGGAACGCATCCTCGGGGCGCTGCTCTACGCGCTTTTCGGCCTCATCGTCGGCACCGTGACCACGTTCCTCCACCGTGGCCGCGTCGAGCTCTTCGAGACGACGCTCTGGGTGGGCATCGTGCTCGGCCTCGCCTGCATCCTGTGCCTCGGCATCGGCCTGCGCCTGTACCTCGTCGATCGGTGGATGAGCACCGGGTTCGCTGTCGGGGTCATCGCCGCGGTCGTCGGCCTCGGCGTCTGGAATCCGGGCTCGAGCGTCGTCGTGGTCGGTGACGTGGTCGGCCTCGCCTGGCTCGCCCTTGCGTCCCTCGTCGCGGCGGGCTGCGCGTTCTGGCCCGCCCTGCCGAGCCGCCGATCGCGAACGGCGACCGGCGGCGGCGAGTACGATGAGAGATCGCAACCGAGCTAGGAGGAGTCACCTCAGTGACCTACGTCATCGCCCTTCCCTGTGTCGACGTGAAGGACCGGGCCTGCATCGATGAGTGCCCCGTCGACTGCATCTACGAGGGCGATCGGATGCTCTACATCCACCCCGACGAATGCGTCGACTGCGGTGCCTGCGAACCCGTCTGCCCCGTCGAGGCCATCTACTACGAGGACGACCTGCCCGAGGAGTGGAGCGAGTACTACACCGCGAACGTCGACTTCTTCTCCGAGATCGGCTCGCCAGGGGGAGCGGCGAAGGTCGGCGTCATCCACCACGACCACCCGGTCATCGCGGCGCTCGAACCGCAGGGAGAGGGCGCGTGACGCTCGGCGAGCTGCCCGACTACCCCTGGGACCAGCTGACGCCCTACATCGACCAGGCGAACGCGCACCCGGATGGTGCCCTCGACCTCTCGATCGGCTCTCCCGTCGACCCGACGCCTGAGATCGTTCGCGCGGCGCTGCGGGAGCACGCAGACGCGCACTCCTACCCGACCACGATCGGCACACCGGAAGCCAGGGACGCCGTCGTCGCCTGGTTCGCGCGGTGCCGTGGCGTGAGCGGCCTGCTGCGCTCGAACACGATGCTCACGGTCGGCTCGAAGGAGTTCGTCGCGACGACGGCCTTCTTCCTGCGACTCGGCGAGGGCGACACGGTCGTCTACCCTGCCCGGGCCTACCCGACGTACGAGATCGGCGCGGTCTTCGCCGGAGCCGAGGGCTTCGCGGGCGACGACCCCGCGGCCTGGCCGGAATCGACGAAGCTCATCTGGCTCAACAGCCCAGGCAACCCCGACGGCCGAGTGCTCGGCGTCGAGGAGCTCGCGGCAGCCGTCGCCCGTGCTCGCGAGCTGGGCGCCGTCATCGTCAACGACGAGTGCTACGCGGAACTCGGCTGGGGGGACTGGTCGGGGGAGCGCATCCCGAGCATCCTCGACGAGCGGGTCACGGGTGGAGATCTCAGCAACATCCTCGCGTGCTCGTCCCTCTCGAAGCGGTCGAATCTGGCGGGCTACCGGGCGGCCTACGTCGCGGGTGACGCGCAGCTCATCTCGCGCCTGCTCACGGCACGCAAGCACGCGGGGCTCATCGTCCCGGCCCCGGTGCAGGCGGCCGTCGTGGCTGCGCTCGGCGACGACGAGCATGCCGTCGAGCAGTACAACCGCTACCTCCGTCGCCGAGAGGTGCTCCTTCCCGCGCTCCAGGCGTGGGGGCTGCGCATCGAGCACAGCGAGGCGGGCCTCTACCTGTGGGGCACCAAGGGCGACGACTCCTGGGCAACGATCGAGGAGCTCGCAGAGCTCGGCATCATCGCGGGGCCCGGGGTCTTCTACGGCGAGGCCGGCGGGCGGCACGTCCGAGTCTCCCTCACGGCCACGGATGCGCACATCGACGAGGCCGCGCGGCGCCTCATCGCGGCCAGTCCTGACCATTCCGTGCAAGCTCAGTAGGTATCGAACAGCACATCGCGAGTTTCATTGTGGATTCGCATAGTCACCTCGTCGACCGATTAGGCTATGAGAACACTGCGCGTTCTGCGTGCTCGCCGGGGAGCATCCCCCACCCGCTCGAGGAGGATCTGTGACTGAACAGCACAAGCAGGCTGAGGCCCACCGGAATGAGGCGGACTCAGCCACCTTCAGGATCGGCGACAGGACAGCTGAGTTCCCCGTTCTGCGCGCTACCGAAGGCGCTGACGCGGTCGACATCTCGACGTTCATGAAGCAGACCGGGTACACCACGCTCGACCAGGGCTTCGTCAACACCTCGTCGACAAAGTCGGCGATCACGTACATCGATGGTGCCAACGGCATCCTCCGCTACCGCGGGTATCCGATCGAGGAGCTCGCCTCCAAGTCGAGCTTCCTCGAGGTCGCGTACCTGCTGCTCTACGGCCAGCTGCCGACCGAGTCGGAGTACGAGAACTTCACCGACCGCATCCGCCACCACACGCTCCTCCACGAGGACCTCAAGCGCTTCTTCACGGCACTGCCGCCGCACGCGCACCCGATGTCCGTGCTGTCGAGCGCCGTCAACGCGCTCTCGACGTACTACGAGGATTCCCTCGACGTCCACAACCCCGAGATGGTCGAGCAGTCGACCATCCGCCTCCTCGCGAAGATCCCGGTCATCGCCGCCTACGCGCACAAGAAGAGCATCGGCCAGGCGTTCCTGTACCCGGACAACTCGCTCGACTTCGTCGACAACTTCCTGAAGCTCAACTTCGGCAACCTCGCGGAGCCCTACGAGGTCAACCCCGTGCTCTCGAAGGCGCTCGAGCGCCTCCTCATCCTGCACGCCGACCACGAGCAGAACGCGTCGACCTCGACGGTGCGTCTCGTCGGCTCAACCGAGGCGAACATGTACTCCTCGATCTCCGCTGGCATCAGCGCCCTCAACGGCCCGCTGCACGGTGGCGCCAACGAGGCCGTCCTCAAGATGCTCGCGCAGATCCAGGAATCCGGCGAGGGCGTCGACCGCTTCGTCGAGCGGGTCAAGAACAAGGAAGACGGCGTGCGCCTCATGGGCTTCGGCCACCGGGTGTACAAGAGCTACGACCCCCGTGCGAAGCTCGTCAAGGAGTCCGCGGACGAGGTGCTCGCCGCGCTCGGCGTCAACGACCCGCTTCTGGAGCTCGCGACGCAGCTCGAGCAGGTCGCCTTGAACGACGACTACTTCAAAGAGCGAAGCCTGTACCCGAACGTCGACTTCTACACGGGCCTCATCTACAAGGCGATGGGCTTCCCGACGCGCATGTTCACGGTGCTGTTCGCCATCGGGCGCCTCCCCGGCTGGCTCGCGCACTGGCGTGAGGCGAACGCGGATGCCAAGACCAAGATCGGGCGCCCGCAGCAGCTCTACACGGGTGAGGCCGAGCGCCACTACCCGGAGAACCGCGGCTTCCAGCTGCTCTGACGTCAGACCCGCGCAGGTGACGCGTGCCGCCGCAGCCTGGAATCCCCTGTGAGGGGTTCCGCTGCGACGGCACGCGTTCTACGCTGATCGAACAAGACACTCCCCGCTCGAGCCGCACGACAGGTGGCCAGCGGGGAGTGTTGTTCTGTCTCCGGGCTGCTGACCACAGGGCCAGCCCGAAGGCGTTGGGGTCAGGCGTGCAGGGCGTCGTTGAGCTGGATGCCAGCCCCGGTCCGCGCCAGGGCCTCGACCGCGCCATTGACCGAGTTCCGTCGGAACAGCAGGTTCGGCACACCGGAGAGCGCCGACGCCTTGACCGACTGCGGCTCGCCGATCTGGCCATCGGGGTCGCTCTGGCCGATGAGCGAGACCTTGGTTCCGGCGGTCACGTAGAGGCCGGCCTCGACGATCGAGTCGTCGCCCAGCGAGATGCCGATCCCGGAGTTCGCGCCGAGCAGGGCGCGCTCGCCGATGCGGATGCGCTCCTTGCCGCCACCGGAGAGCGTGCCCATGATGGACGCTCCGCCGCCGATGTCGCTGCCTGCTCCGAGGACCACGCCCTGCGAGACGCGCCCTTCCACCATCGAGCGGCCGAGGGTGCCGGCGTTGAAATTCACGAAGCCCTCGTGCATGACAACCGTGCCTGGTGCCAGGTGCGCGCCGAGACGGACCCGTCCGCCGTCGGCGATGCGCACGTCCGCCGGCATCACGTAGTCGAGGAGGCGTGGGAACTTGTCGATCGCGTAGACCTGGATGCCCTCGCGCTGGAGGATCGCGCGCGACGAGGCGGCGAGGTCGGGTCGCATGGGGCCGACGTTGGTCCAGGCGTTGGTCGGCAGGTGGCCGAAGATGCCATCGAGGTTGATGCTGTTCGGCTCGACGATGAGGTGGCTCAGGAGGTGCAGGCGGAGGTAGGCGTCGACGACGCTCTCGACGGGCTCATCGAGCCGCACCGTCACGGTGACCGGGCTGACCTGCACCTGGCGACGCTCGTCGTCGTAGGAGAGCGCCGCGAAGCTGGCGGGAGAGATGTGCGGGTCGCGGCCCTCTGGCAGTGGGCCGAGCGCGGGGGTCGGGAACCAGGCATCGAGCACCTGTCCGTCGTTCGTGATCGTGGCGAGGCCGTCGCCCCAAGCTGTCCGCTGGTCGTGGGAGGTGGGTGCATCGTTGGTCATGCGCTCCAGGCTACCCAGGGAAGGGCCCGCGCGGGCACCGCGCTGTGCTCTTGCCGAGCACTTAGGCTTGAACCCATGTCTTCCTTCGCGAGTGGCGACGCCCTCGACCTGACGCGACCCTCCACCGAGCTCACGCGCCTGCTGTGTGACATTCCCTCTGTCTCCGGAGACGAGGCGACGATCGCCGACGCCATCGAGGCCGCGCTGGCGCCGTTCGCGCATCTCGAGGTGCAGCGGCTCGGCAACACCATCGTGGCGCGCACCTCGCTCGGGCGCGCTCAGCGGGTCGCGATCGCGGGGCACATCGACACCGTGCCGATCAACGAGAACCTCCCGACGCGGCTCGAGGTCCTCTCTCCCGAGCAGGCCGCGGCAGATGTGCCGGATACGCCGTCTGGGGAGTACCTCTGGGGGCGTGGCACGGTCGACATGAAGGCTGGCGTCGCCGTGCAGCTGAGGCTCGCAGCCGAGCTCGTGGAGCCCGCCGTCGACGTGACCTGGATCTGGTACGACAACGAGGAGGTCGCGTCCGATCTGAACGGGCTGGGGTTGCTCGCGGATGCCCGGCCGGAGCTCCTGGCCGCCGACTTCGCGATCCTGGGCGAACCCACCAAGGGCGAGGTCGAGGGCGGCTGCAACGGCACCATCCGCGTCGACATCCGGACCAGGGGGAAGCGCGCCCACTCGGCACGCGCGTGGGTGGGGGAGAACGCCATCCACAAGGCGGCGCCCATCCTCGAGCGGCTCGCGGCGTTCGAGCCGGCGACAGTGCCCGTCGAGGGCCTCGAGTACCGGGAAGGACTCAATGCCGTCCGCATCTCTGGCGGGGTCGCCGGCAACGTGATCCCCGACGAGTGCGTCGTGCACGTCAACTACCGCTTCGCCCCGGACAAGACACTCGATGAAGCCGAGGCGAAGCTGAGAGCGTGGTTCGGTGACTTCGAGCTCGACTTCGTCGACCGCTCTCCCGCAGCCAGGCCGGGACTCGACGCCCCTCTGGCGCGCGGATTCCTCGAAGCGGTCGGCGCCGAGGCGAAGCCCAAGTACGGGTGGACGGACGTGGCCAGGTTCTCGGCGCTCGGCATCCCAGCGGTGAACTACGGCCCTGGCGACCCGCTCAAGGCGCACGCCGACGACGAACGTGTGCTCCTCTCCGAGATCACGCGAGTCGAGGAGGGGCTGCGGACATGGCTGACCTCACGCTAGCGAGGACGGGCCGCGAGGAGTTCACGATCGCCGCGGACACCAGGCCGACGTACTTCTCGTACTACTGGAGCCGTCTCCCGGCCCTGGCGCAGGTCGCCATCATCTTCTTCGGAACGCGGGTCGTGACGACCGTCTTCCTGCTGGCCTTCGCATCCCAGCAGCAGGAGACATGGCAGTCGCCGGCGAAACCCGACCTGTGGACCTTCTCGAACCTGTGGGACTCGGCCTGGTTCGAGCGCATCGGAACCGGTGGGCCGTTCGGCTATTCGAGCGAGCTGCCCCGAAACGACGAGGGGCAGGTCACCGAGAACGCGTGGGCCTTCATGCCGCTCTACCCGGTCCTGGTCCGTGGGCTCATGGTGGCGACGACGCTGCCGTGGGAAGTGGCGTCCGTGCTCGTCGCGACGGCGTTCGGGTTCGCGGCGGCCTGGGTCTTCAACCGCACCCTCGCGCTCGTGGTCGACAAGAGCACCACCGCGTTCGCGACGCTGCTCTTCTGCATCGCTCCGACGAGCCCCCTGCTCCAGCTCGGCTATGCGGAGAGCGCGCAGAGCTTCTTCGTCGCGCTGCTGCTGTACCTGCTCATCAAGCGCCAGTGGCTGGTCATGCTTCCCGTCATCGTGCTCGCCTCGTTCACACGCCCGACTGGGCTCGCATGGGCCATGACGCTGGGGCTCTACTTCCTCGCACGCTGGTGGATGCACGCCAAGGGTCGCGAGGCGTTCCCACGCCCTGAGGTCATCAAGGTCATGGCCGCCGGGCTGCTCTCCGCGGTCGCGGGCTTCGGCTGGCTGCTCATCGCCTGGGCCGTGACCGGAGTCCCATCCGCGTACATCGACACGGAGCTCGCCTGGCGCATCCACTACACGGGGCCCATCGAGCTGGAGCCGTTCACGGGGTGGTTCCACGGCTCGACGTTCTGGTTCGGCCAGCCGATCGGGGCGATCATCGTGGTGCTCTTCGTCATCGTCGTGGTCGGCGCCATCGCGCTTCCGATCATGCGCAGGCTCGGCATCGAGATCCGCATCTGGCTCTTCAGCTACTTCACATACCTCTTCGCCGTGTTCTTCCCCCAGTCGAGCACGTTCCGGCTGCTCATGCCGATGTTCCCGATCCTCGGCGCCGTCGCGATCCCCAAATCACCGCTCTACCGGGTGAGTGTCGTCGTGCTCATGCTCGTCGGGCAGCTCCTGTGGCTCTACGTCTGCTGGTACACCGTGGAGGGCGACTGGACCCCCGCGTAGCCGGTCCGGCCCCCACACGCAGCGATCGCCGCATCCGTCATCGGATGCGGCGATCGCCGTCTGTGCTGAGCGCTGGGGTCGCGTCAGCCGCGTGCCGCGTCGAGGCGCTGGCCCACGTTCTCCCAGTTCACGATGTTCCAGAAGGCCTTGATGTAGTCGGCCCGAACGTTCTGGTAGTCGAGGTAGTAGGCGTGCTCCCACACATCGAGCTGCAGCAGCGGGGTGACCCCGAACGGGATGTTGCCCTGCTGGTCGAAGAGCTGGAACGTGGTGAGGTTGCCACCCGTCTGGTCGTAGCCGAGCACGGCCCAGCCGGAGCCCTGCACGCCGAGCGCCACGGCGGTGAACTGCGCCTGGAACTTCTCGAGACCGCCGAACTGCTCGTCGATCGCATCCTTGATGCCACCAGCGGGCTCCCCTCCTTCCGGCGAGAGGTTGGTCCAGAAGACGCTGTGGTTGACGTGTCCGCCCAGGTTGAAGGCGAGGTCCTTCTCGAGCTTGTTGATGTTCGCGAGGTTGCCGCTGTCGCGCGCCTCGGCGATCTGCTCGAGTGCCGTGTTGGCGCCCTTCACGTAGGTCGCGTGGTGCTTGTCGTGATGCAGCTCCATGATGCGTGCCGAGATGTGGGGCTCGAGTGCCGCGTAGTCGTAGGGGAGGTCGGGAAGCGTGTATTCAGCCACGTGAGGTCCTTTCGATCATCTGGCCAGGACAGAAGGCGCCATCGACGCCAACGAAATTCGACGCTACACCTCGGTTCTGGCCGTTCCCCTCGCCGTTTCCTCGCAAGTCGGACCGAATTTGATCCACGACTTTGCGCATTCCGGAGGGCCGAATGCACACTCGGTCCGCGAATTTGGGATACTAGGGAGACACTGCACAAATCTTGGAGGCGCAATTATGGCCGCGATGAAACCGCGTACTGGTGACGGACCTATGGAAGCCATCCGCGAAACACGGCTGATCATCGTTCGTGTACCCCTAGAGGGTGGCGGGCGCCTCGTGGTGTCCGTCAACGACGACGAGGCCCGCGAGCTTCGCGACGCGCTGAGCGCAGTCGTCGGCGAATAGCCGATTCGCACGGAGAGAAGGGCGTCGACCACCATGGTCGGCGCCCTTCTTCTTCGTTTCTCGTGTCTGCATCCAGCGCCTTGGCGTGCAGCGTGCCGCGCTCAGCGCAGCTTCGTGAGCTGGAGGATGCCACCGTCGAGCGGCAGCAGAGCCAGGCGCAGATCCTCCTGGAGATCGAACTCGGAGTAGAGAGCGCGCAGGCCACTCGTCAGCGCGTCGCGTCGGGCCGGTGAAGCGACCTTCCCGCCGTTGAGCGCGCCGAGGGCGACGATCGTGCCGCCGGGGCGGATGAGGCGCAGCCCATGTTGCAGATGCGCGCCGATGTGCGCGATGTCGCCTCCGATGACGACCAGGTCGTAGCCGCCCTCGGTCATCCGAGGCAGCACGTCCTGTGGGTGACCCGTGATGAAGCGGAGGCTCGCGCCCCGCGCCCCCGCCGAGATCAGCAGACGCCGCGCGTGCCCGAGGTACTCGGGCTCGGCGTCGATGCAGGTGATCGTCGAGCTCGGCGCCCCGCGCCAGACCGCGTGCGTGAGCACCCCCGCCCCGGTCCCGATCTCGATGATCGTGGCGGCTCCCGTCGCGGCCGCGAGGAACGTCAGGTGAGCCGCGGTTGCGGCAGAGGGGAGCGGCAGTCCCAGCTCGAGCGTCAGCTGACGAGCATCCCGGACGAGGGCATCGTCCACGATTCGCTCGTTGATGTAGCGCGAGCTGAGCTCCAGTTCAGACATTCTTCAAGACTAGCGGCGGGCGAGGTCCCGGAGTCCGATTCCCGCATCCGGGTTCTGGTCTCCCGGGGTGAGGTGTCGGCGCATCGCAGACCCTATGATGGGACGGTGTTTGGGCTGACGTTTGAGAAGTTGCTGTTGATCGGCATTATCGCGGCCTTCATCATCGGTCCCGACAAGCTCCCGAAAGCTGCCGAGCGTCTCGCTGATGCGGTCAAGTGGCTTCGTGGCGCGTCCACGAACGCGAAGTCGCGCATGAAAGAGGAGATGGGCGACGATTTCGCCGATGTCGACTGGCGCAAGCTCGATCCTCGCCAGTACGACCCTCGCCGCATCATCCGCGACGCGCTTCTCGCCGAGGATGAGCCCGCTGCGCCCCAGCCTGCCCCCGTGAATGGCGCTTCTGCGTCTGCCGCTGCGAGCGCCGCGACTCTCGCAGCCGGAGCAGCCGCGGCCGCCGCCGCGCCCGGGAGCGCCTCGCGACCGAGCTGGGCTTCGAGCGCACAGCCGTCCGCATCGATCGTCGGTCCCGTGCCGTTCGACGCCGAAGCCACCTGATCTGAGTCCCATCCGAGACGCCGAGGCACCGGCCACTCGACCAGGAGACGGACGAGCTCTGGAGCCTAGACGAGCGAGACTGGGAGCCTTCGACCGCTGAGTCCACGAGGCTGAGCGAGCAGGGCGTCCGCCGCGCGCTGGAGCGCCTCGCCCGCAGGTTCCGTCGGCTCGGCCCGCAGCAGGGGAGTGCCGGCGTCGCCAGACTCGCGGAGCGTCTGGCTCACCGGCACCTCGGCGAGCAAGGCGACCGCGTCGCCCTCCGCGCTGAGGCGCTCTGCGACGGCCAGCCCTCCGCCCTCGCCGAAGAGCGCGACGCGGCCCCCGTCCGGCGAGGCGAACGGCGACATCGTCTCGATGACGCCGACGACCCGCTGTCCGGTCTTCCTGGCCAGCGCCCCGGAGCGCCAGGCGACGTCGGCGGCAGCCGCCTGCGGAGTCGTGACGACGACGACCTCGGCGCTCGGGAGAAGCTGGCCGAGCGAGATCGCGATATCGCCGGTGCCAGGGGGCAGGTCGAGCAGCAGCACGTCGAGGTCCCCGAAGTAGACGTCGGTGAGGAACTGCTCGATCGTTCGATGCAGCATCGGGCCGCGCCACGCGACGACCTGAGCATCGTCGCCGAGGAACATGCCGATCGAGATGAGCTTCACGCCGTGCGACTCAGGGGGCACGATCATGTCCCCGATGCGCGTCGGCGCCACGTCGTGCCCCAGCCCGAAGAGGCCGGGGATGGAGTAGCCGTGGACGTCGGCGTCGATGAGGCCGACGTTGAGTCCGCGCCGTGCGAAGGCGGCGGCGAGGTTCGCGGTGACCGTGGACTTGCCGACGCCCCCCTTGCCGCTCGTGACGGCGATGACGCGCGTCAGCGAGTCGCGACCGAAGGGATGCACG
Source organism: Pseudoclavibacter sp. RFBJ3 (assembly GCF_002931375.1). Classification (NCBI taxonomy): domain Bacteria; kingdom Bacillati; phylum Actinomycetota; class Actinomycetes; order Micrococcales; family Microbacteriaceae; genus Pseudoclavibacter; species Pseudoclavibacter sp. RFBJ3. Next base: position 77,615 of record NZ_PSXZ01000004.1, read on the forward strand.
CGGCCAGCGCGGGAGCCCCGCAGCCGTTCCGTGAGGGCCGTCCGCTGCTCGCGCGTCATGACGCCGATCTCGAGATCGTATCCGGTGTCGTCGACGACCGACTCGATCGCGGAGCGCACCTCCCGCTCGATCTGACGCGCCGCCGGGCACCCGACGATCGTGAGCCGCAGCTCGACCTCGAAGGACCCGTCTGGGCGCTCGTCGACGCGCTCGATCATCCCGAGCTCGGTGACCGGTCGGCGAAGCTCGGGGTCGTTGACGCCAGCGAGCGCGCTCCAGATGCCGTCGGCCGTCGTCACGTCGCTCACACCGACTCTTCTGCCGACTTGGCTGCGCGCTTCCTGTCTCGGATCGCCTCTGCGCGGCGCCTCGCCGAGTCGCTCACCCGCTGCTGCTCGCGCGAGATGGTCTCGGAGCCTTCTTCGTCTGGGTCGTCGAGGTCCTCGATGTCCTCCAGCAGGGCACGCAGCTCGGCACGGATGAAGTCCTTCGACGCCAGGTCCTTCGTGAGCACTCGGAGGGCCACGATCTCGCGCGCCAGGTACTCGAGGTCGGCGGAGTTGCGCTCCGCTCGCTGCCGGTCCTGGGCGATCTGCACCCGGTCGCGGTCGTCCTGTCGGTTCTGCGCGAGCAGCAGCATGGGGGCAGCGTAGGAGGCCTGCAGCGACAGCATGAGGGTCAAGGCGATGAAGCCGAGGTCAGCGGAGTCGAAGCGCAGCTCGATGGGGGCCATCGAGTTCCACACCACCCAGAACACGACGAAGAGCGAGAGGCCCACGAGGAAGGCCGGCGTGCCCATGGCACGCGCGAACGCCTCCATTCCCCGGCCGAATGCGTCGCTCCGGTCGTGGTCGCGGTTCTCCGAGTCATCCCCGCGCGAATCGCGCGGGTCGCGGGAGTCTCGCCGCGGCTTCGGCCGAGGGCGTCGGAGATGCAGGCCCTTCACCTTGGGGCGCTCGAGATCGTCTTCACGACGTGCCATGAGTCCTCCGGGCTGCTGGAGAGTTGGCTGGGGCGGTGACGACGCGCTTGGTGCCGACGCGCTGCGAGACGCGACTGGGGACGACCTCGCCCTCGGCGTCGACCTGACGCCAGTCCTCCGGCAGGAGGTGGTCGAGGACGTCGTCGATGGTCACGACGCCGACGAGGCGGTGCGCGTCGTCGATGACGGGAAGCGCGACGAGGTCGTAGCTCGCGAGGACACGCGCCACCTCGGCGTCGCGCATCGTCGTGGGAGCAGGCTCCATCTCGCGGTCCAGGATCGTGTCGAGTCGCTCGTGCGGGGGATATCTGAGGAGCCGTTGGAAGTGGACGAGGCCCAGGTAACGGCCCGTTGGCGGCTCGTAGGGGGAGAGGGTCACGAAGACGCTCGTCGCGAGCGCCGCGGGGAGGTCCTTGCGGCGGATGAGCACCAGCGCCTCGGCGACCGTCGCGTCGCCGGGCAGGATCACCGGGTCCGTCGTCATCAGGCCGCCGGCGGTGTCGGGGGCGAACTCGAGGAGCATGCGAACCTCTTCGGCCTCCTCCGGGTCCATGCGCTGCAGGAGCGCCTCGCTCTTGACCGCGTCGAGCTTCGCGACGAGGTCGGCGGCGTCGTCTGGCTGCATGCGGTCGAGCACGTCGGCCGCGTGCTCCTCGTCGAGCCACTCGATGATCGTGACCTGGTCGGACTCGCGCATCTCCTCGAGCACGTCCGCCAGCCGCTCGTCCGGCAGCATGCTGACGACCTCCTTGAGGCGTGCATCCGGCAGGTCGAGGAGCGCGGTGGCGAAGTCGCTCGGCTTCATGTCCGAGTGCGCGGTCAGGAACTGCGTCGCCGCCTGCTGCTCGCCGATCGTGAGCTCAGGAGTGACTTCTCCCCATGGCGCGAAACGGGTTGGCCCCGTCCCGAACAGCTGCTTGCTCTTGCGGGGCAGGCGCACGAAGAGCTGGCCGACGCTCCAGTTCCCCTGCGCGTCCTCCTCGATCTGCACGTCCTCGATGGTCCCGGATGCCGTGCCGTCGTTGAACGTGACGGCGCGGTCGGCGAGGTCCGCGAGGACACGCACCTCCTGCCCGTGCTGCACGAAGGGCCGAGAGTCGATCTCGCCGCTCACGACGATCTGACCTGACCCGATCGACTCCACCTGGCGGATGGGGATGAAGATCAGGCGCTTGCTCTTCGTCTCGACGACGAGCCCGTTGACGCGCGGGGAGTGTGCCGCGCGGTACTCGACGATGACATCGCGGACCTTGCCGATCCGGTCGCCGTCTTCGTCGAAGACGGGGCACGCGGAAAGACGCGCTGTAAAGACCTTGGAGACGCTCACGGGCCAATGGTAGTCGCCGCGGGCGGCTCGCCAGCCAACAGCGAACATGTGACCGGTCCGCCGCCATTCCAAGGCACGTGCTGAGAGAATGGGGGCATGACAACCCCAGGCACGACGACACGTGGCGCCCGCAGCCGGTTCCCCAAGGTTCCCGAGGGAGACGTGATCGCCAGCCTCGACAGCTACGAGGCTGCTCGCGCCGTCGTGGACGGCCTCGCGAAGCAGGACTTCCCGGTCTCGACCGTCTCCATCCTGGGCAGCCACCTGCGCACCGTCGAGCGCGTCACGGGCCGCATGTCGTTCGGCAAGGCGGCGCTCGGCGCCGTCGGCACGGGCGTGATGCTCGGCCTCTTCGTCGGGCTCCTCGTGCTCATCATCACGCCGGGGGTCGGCTTCGAGACGCTCATCGCGATCCTCCCGGTCGCGATCGGCTTCTCCGTGATCTGGAGCGTCATCGGCTACGCGCTCAACCCGCAGCGCCGGCAGTTCACGTCGGTCATGCAGGTCGTCGCGACCCACTTCGACGTCGTCGTTCCCCGTGAACACGCGGCGAAGGCGCGTGGCCTCGTCGGAACGCCGCAGGGGGCCGTCGGCGTCACGCCAGCCCAGCAGGCGCGAGGCGAGCCCGCCGTCGCTGCACGTCCCGCGCCGCTCGCCCCTGAGGCGCCTCAGCAGGCTTCCGCCGCCGCGCACACCCCCGGTGCCGAGCCGGCACCGGCCGGTCAGGCGGCGCCGACTCCCGAGGCGCAGGAGCCGGCGGCACCCCGTCGCACCTACTCGGAGGCGCAGGCGGAGATGCGACGCCTCGAGCGCGAGCGGCGAGCCAAGCAGGCCGCGGAGGACCGCTCCGGGCCGAGCGCGCAGTCCTGACCCGGGCGGCTCGGACCTGAGCTAGTCGGAGTTGCGACTCGCGAACCAGGCCTCGACCTCGTCGACGGTGCGCGGGATGCCGCGCGAGAGGTTCTCCGCTCCGTCGGCGGTCACGAGGATGTCGTCCTCGATACGCACGCCGATGCCCCTGAGCTGCTCTGGCACGGTCAGGTCGTCTGGCTGCAGGTAGAGTCCCGGCTCGATCGTGAAGACCATGCCGGCCTCGAGCACGCCGTCCAGGTAGAGCTCACGCCGCGCCTTCGCGCAGTCGTGCACGTCGATGCCGAGGTGGTGGCTCGTGCCGTGCACCATGTAGCGGCGGTAGAGCTGCTCTGCGGGGTCGCTGCCCTCGACGCCCAGCGGCATCCCCAGCTCCTGCGTGCGCGCCGCGATGACCTCCATCGCGGTGTCGTGGATGGTGCGGAAGGTGATGCCGGGGCGGACGATCGCCAGCGCCGCGTCAGCGGCCTCGAGCACGATCTCGTAGACCAGGCGCTGCTCTTCGGAGAAGCGACCCGCGACGGGGATCGTGCGGGTGATGTCCGCGGTGAAGAGCGAGTCGACCTCGACACCTGCATCCACCAGGATCAGCTCGCCCGCGTTCACGGCTCCTGAGTTCTTCGTCCAGTGCAGGATGCACGCGTGGCTGCCCGAGGCGGCGATCGTGTCGTAGCCCACGTCGTTGCCCTCGAGGCGGGCTCTCGCCTGGAAGACGCCTTCGACGATGCGCTCGCCACGTGGGTGCTGAGCTGCCCTCGCCAGGGAGCCGACGATGTCGTCGAACCCGGCCGCGGTCGCGGCGACGGCCTCGCGCATCTGAGCGACCTCGTAGGAGTCCTTCACGAGCCGCAGCTCGCTGAGGTCCTGAGCGAGGAGGGCGTCCTCTGCGAGCAGGGCGTCGAACTCGGCGTCAGGCAGCGACATGGTGCGCCGAGCCTCGTCGACGCGCCCCGTCAGGTCCGGGTCCGCCTCTCGGAGCACCAGGGTGCGGGCGTCCGTCACGAGGCCGAGCTCGGAGAACTCGCTGAGATCGCGGGCGGCGACGTCGAGGTGGGCTGCGGTCTGCGCGAGCGACGGGCGCGGCCCGATCCAGAACTCGCCGATCTCGGAGTTCGCGTAGAACTCATCGCTGTCGCGGCCGGCACGCTCCCGGAAGTACACCGTGGCCTCGTGGCCGTCGTCGACCGGATCGAGGACCAGGACGGCCCCGGGCTCCGCGTCGGAACCCCATCCGGTCAGCTGCGAGAAGGCCGAGTGAGCGCGGAAGCGGTAGTCGGTGTCATTGGAGCGCTGCTTGAGGCTTCCCGCAGGCACGACGAGTCGCGCCCCGCGGTGCCGGGCCGAGATCGCCTCGCGGTGGCCGGCGGCAGTCGGGACGGAGACCCGAGCCTTCGGAAGGGGCTCGTCTCGGTCTGCCCAGCCGCGCATGATCTGCGCGCGGAAGGCGTCGCTCTTCGGAGTCGTGCTGCGGTTCTCGTTCTCGCTCGCTGGCGCTTCGCCGGGCTCGACGCCTCCTGCGGTCTCGGCAGCCTCATCGGTCGCTGGGGCGACGGCGGGGGAGGCTGTGGCGGACAGTGTGCTGGCGCGGTCGGAAGTAGTCACCCCCACATTCTCGCGCGGAAAACTGGGTGGCGCGGTCAGCGGGACCGAACCACGAGAGCGGACAGGCTCAGCCCGAGGAGGACGGTGTCAGCTGCGCGAAGACGGGACGGTGGTCGCTGCCCGCCGTGTCACGGGAGAGCAGGACCTCGAAGCCCGTGACGCTCCACTCGCTCGTCGCCATGACGCGGTCGATGTTCGCGCCCAGCAGCGGCGGCACACCTGCCGTCCACGTGCCGACGGACCCATTGCCGGTCGCGAGCGCTGCGTCAGCGCAGGCACCGAGCTGGCTCGAATCGTCGACCCCGAGGCCGGAGAGGTGATCGAGGGTCGAGTTGAAGTCGCCCGCCATGATCGTGTTGCTCGAGCACTGCTGGGCGAGCCACTCGAGGTCGGCGTTCCACGCGTTCATGTTGCCGGGAGTCGGGGAGACCGGATGCGCCGCGATGATCGTCGGCCCGTCGCCATCCACGGGCACCGCGATGACGGTCGGCAGCGTGCTCGTGTCGCCCCGATCGGTCACGACCTCGTAGTCGCCGAGGTCAGGGGAGATGAGCAGCGTCGTGGAGGTCGCCTTGTAGTCCTCGTCGACCGTGTGCGTGTGCACCCACATCGGGGAACCCGCCTCGGACATCTGGGCCGCGATCTCCACGCCGAGCTCCTCCGTCGTCTCGGGCAGCACCACGACATCGGCGCCGACCTCGACGGCCAGCTCGGCGATCGAAGGAGATCCGGGCGCATCGCCGCGGGTGTTCCAGCTGAGGATGTTGATGCTCTCCGGCGAATCGCTCCCCGCGACGGGGGAGCCGAGACCTCGGTCGACGAGCACCGCCGCCGTCGACGCGACGAAGATCGCGATGACGAGGGTCGTCATCCCGAGCACCGCACGTGCCTTGCGGGAAGCCAGGACCGGGATGAGGAGCAGCAGCATGATCGCCGTCGCGCCGATCGCCACGGGAAGCCTGAACGAGATCGCCTGGGCCACGAGCGGCGACCGCTGCAGGTCCAGGAGCTGGGGCCAGCCGAGCACGACCGCCGCCGCGAGCGCGATGAGCCCGAGGACGAGCCCCGCCGCCCGGTAACCGGCGATCGAGGATCTTCTGCGTGGTGGTGAGGTACTCGGCATGACCGCCCCAGCGTAGTCCGCGTCGACAGGGGAGGCTGGGAGGCGCATGGCGATTGCCCATCCGAGCCCTGTGCTTTGATCGGAGCATGACCACCTTCGACAAGCCAGGCATCGACCTCCACACCCACTCGGTGGTCTCCGACGGGACCGAGGCGCCAGGGGAGGTCATCCGGCAGGCGGCGAGAGCCGGCCTCGAGGCAGTCGCGCTCACCGACCACGACACGACGGCAGGCTGGGCGCTGGCCCGAGCCGCCGCGCTTGACGTGGGCATCACCTTCATCCCGGGCATCGAGTTCTCCTCGCAGCTCAACCACGCCAGCGTGCACGTGCTCGGCTACCTCATCGATCCCGCAGACGAGGTCATGCTCGCCGAGATGCAGCAGGTCCGCGAGTCGCGTGTCTCGCGAGCCGAGCGCATGGTGCAGATGATCGGCGGTGACCACGACCTCAGCTGGGACGACGTCCTCGCCGTCACGGAGCCTGGCGCGACGGTGGGTCGGCCGCACATCGCCGACGCGCTGGTCGCGAAGGGCCTCGTCGAGAGCCGAGTCGCCGCCTTCGAGACGATCCTCCACTGGCGCGGCGGCTACTACGTGGCGCACTACGCCCCGAGCCCCTTCGACGCGGTCAAGCTCATTCGCCGAGCGGGCGGCGTCCCCGTCCTCGCGCACCCGGGATCGAGGGGGAGTCGCGGCATGGACACGGAGACCCTCGAGGGCCTGATCGAGGCGGGCCTCGGCGGCCTCGAGGTCGGGCACCGCGAGAACGACGCAGCGAGCAGAGCTATCCTCCTCGAGGTCGCCGCTCGGCACGATCTGATCGTCACCGGCTCCAGCGACTACCACGGGACCGGAAAGCCCAACCGGCTCGGAGAGAACACGACCGAGCTCGGGCAGCTGCGGCGCATCATCGAGCAGGCCACGGGGAGTGAACCCGTGCGCGGCGCGGGGCTGCGGCTGTAGCCGCCGACTCGCCTTCCGCCGGCCGGCCACGACGACCCTCCGTGCGAGACGGCAAACGGCGCCGAGCGGATGCTCGGCGCCGTTGCGCGGTTCGTGCCTCGAACGCTACTCGCTGGCCTGGGACTCCTGGCGCGGGGCGCCGGACTCGCTGCCGGACCCGCCACGACGGCGGCGACGGCGCCGAGCCGGACGCTCTGCCCCGGCCTCGCCAGCAGGCTGCTCGCCGGCGGCCGTCGACTCCGTGCGCGGCGCGGTCTCGGCCGGAGCCGCAGCTGCGTCGTCGCTGCGGCGACGCGAGCGCGAGCGCGCCGGACGATCGGCGGAGCCTCGTGAGCTGGAGCCACGGTCGCCGCGTTCTCCGCTGCGTTCTCCGGTGTGACGGCTGCCGGGCGACTGCACCTCGCGCTTCGGCGCAGCGATGCGTCCCTTCGTGCCCTCGGGGATGCGCATGTCGGCGTAGAAGTGCGGCGAGGACGAGTACGTCTCGACGGGCTCTTCTGCACCGAGCTCGAGTGCCTTCGAGATGAGCGCCCACTTGTGCAGGTCGTCCCAGTCGATGAAGGTCACGGCGATGCCCGTGTTGCCGGCGCGCCCCGTGCGACCGACTCGGTGGAGGTAGGCCTTCTCGTCTTCCGGGATGGTGTGGTTGATGACGTGCGAGACATCGTCGACATCGATGCCACGGGCTGCGACGTCGGTCGCGATGAGCACGTCCTTCTTGCCGGCCTTGAACGCGGCCATGGCACGCTCGCGCTGCTCCTGGTTGAGGTCGCCGTGCACAGCTGCCGCCTTGAACCCACGGTCGGTGAGCTCCTCCATGAGCTTCGCAGCTGCGCGCTTGGTGCGCGTGAAGATGACGGTCTTGCCGCGACCCTCGGCCTGCAGGATGCGGGCGATCATCTCGTCCTTGTCGAGCGGGTGAGCGCGGTAGATGACGTGCTCGATGTTCGCCTGCGTGATGCCCTCATCCGGGTCAGTCGCGCGGATGTGGATCGGCTTCGTCATGAAGCGACGGGCCAGCGCGACGATCGGGCCGGGCATCGTCGCCGAGAAGAGCATGGTGTGGCGGGTCGCCGGCGTCTGCGCGAAGAGGCGCTCGATGTCGGAGAGGAAGCCGAGGTCGAGCATCTTGTCGGCCTCGTCGAGCACCATCTCACGCACGTTGGAGAGGTTGAGCATGCGCTGCTGCGCGAGGTCGAGGAGGCGGCCAGGCGTGCCGACGACGATCTGAGCGCCGGCCTTGAGCTGCTCGATCTGGCCCTCGTAGGCCTTGCCGCCGTAGATCGGGACGACGGTGGTGCTGCGCCCGGTGACGGCGATCTGCAGGTCTTCGTAGACCTGGACGGCGAGTTCGCGCGTTGGCACGACGACAAGCGCCTGGACGCCGTGAGCCGGGTCGAGGCCGAGTCGCTGGATGAGCGGGAGGCCGAAGCCGAAGGTCTTGCCAGTGCCCGTCTTGGCCTGGCCGATGATGTCCTGCCCGCTGAGCGCGAGAGGAATCGTCTGCTCCTGAATGGGGAACGGCTCGGTGATGCCGTGTCCCTCGAGCGCCGAGACGATGTCGGCATCGATGGAAAGGTCGGAGAACTTCACGAGTGAAACGCCCTGTCTGCAATTGTGGGATGCGCCCGGGAAGTCGAAGGGCGCCGAACGGCCGCGGTCGCGGCATCGCCACAGTCTAGCGAATACCTTGAATTCGGTCCTCAGCACGCCCGCGCATCCGTTGTTCGCCCTGAAACGGTCTGCACGGACCTGCGACGAAGGGAACTTCTCTGGCACATAGGATGAGCGTGTGAAGCCAGTATTCGGAAGGCGCGGCGGAGACCGATCCCAGGACGACGCAGCCCCAGCATCCGCGCCGAGGCCAGCGACGTCGCTCGGCGACCTGCTGGTTCCCGCCGACGTGCTCGTGGCGCGCGCAGCCTACCTCGAGCTGCTCCTCTTCCAAGAGCTTTCTGCCATCGTGAATGAAGCCCCCGCCCTTGCCAACAAGCAGCACATCGGCGCTGCGGCGAACGCGGCGCTCGAACGCCACAGGGCCCTGCTGGGCGGGGCGGAAGCCGCCGCGGCTCCCGACGCGATCGCGCGCATCGGCGATGCGGCCACGCACTTCGCCGGCTATCCAGAGCGTGTCCTCGGCCACGACTGGGCGCAGCGGCTCCTCAGCTGCCATCTCTCGTCCGGCTTCTTCCGCGACTTCTTCGGAGAGGTCGCCGAGTACGGCGGCGAGAGCTACCGGGCCGCGCTTGCGCCGGTGTTCCTCACCGACGAGGAGCGCGACCAGCTGGTTCCCGTCATCGACGCAGCGATCCACTTCGAGGACGGTCTCGGCGACCGCCTGGCGATGTGGGGACGGCGCATCGTCGGAGACACGGTGCTCGCGATCCGGCTCGCGCTCGACGTTCCCCTCGGCTCGAGCGGAGACGCCTTGATCCCCGACGGGGAAGCGCAGCTCGAGAAGCTGGCCTCGGTGCTCTACGCCGGCCACTCGCGCCGCATGAACACGCTCGGGCTCGCGGCCTAGGAGCTCGCGATCCAGGAAGCGCGCGGCGGTACCGCCGCGTCCGCAGCCCACGACGAAGGCCCCCGTCCTCGACCGCTCCGATGAGCGTTCCGAGTGGCGGGGGCCTTCGGGGTGTTCGAGCCGAGTGCGCTCGCGTGGCTAGGCGCTCTGCGCGCGGCCGAGGTGGCTCAGCCGGTGCAGGAGATCGTCGTCGTCATGCTGGCGACGGCTGCTGAGCGACCACCCGACGGACACCGTGGCGATCGCCGCGACCGCGAGGGTGATGACCCAGATCCAGCCGCCGTCGTAGGCGAGCCACGGGGCGGAGGTCTGGAGCCACGTCAGCGCCTGCCAGACGACGAGGGCGACGATGCCGCCGAGCGCCGGGAGCAGCACGGGGCCACGCGTCGATCGGTGCGGTGCCGCGAACTGCACGGCGATGCCGAGGAGGATCCCCGCGAGGCCCGCGAACATGAGTTCCATGGCCGAGGCTAGGCGATGAAGCCGACGCGACGGGCCTGGTCGCCCGAGAGCTCCACGTAGAGGATGCTCTGGGTGGAGACGAGGTACGAGCGTGACTTCGAGTCGTGCAGCTTCACGATCGCTGCGTCCTTCGCGACTGCCTCTTCGATGATGCGCTCGAAGTCATCCTTGGTGAGGTCGGTCTCGAACGAGAGCTCTCGTGGGGCGTGCTTGATGCCGATGCGAACTTCCACTTGGCGCCTTTCGAATGCGAACGGGTGTCTGGCAAGGCTACCGGCAGCCTGCCTGGCGCGCGCACATTGACGGCGCCTTTCGCCGTGGGCGCAACAGCGCGCCCATCGCGCCGTGACATCCCGTGCGCAACCGTCGATGTCGGTGGCCCGAGATACCGTGACTGCATGACTTCAAGCGCCGCATTCGACGCCGTGCCCCTCGACGCCGCACAGCGGGCTGTGCTCGAGGCCTCGATGCGCTCGCATGTCAGCGTCGTCGGCGCGCCGGGCTCCGGCAAGACGACGACCCTCGTCGAACTGCTCGCGAAGCGAGTTCTCTCGGACGGGCTCTCCACCGCCGAGGTGCTCGCGCTGACGCCAGACCGCCGCAGTGCCGCGCGGCTCCGGGAGGTCATCGGCGAACGGCTCTCGGTCAGCACTCCCGGGGCGATGGCGCGCACGCCCGAGTCCGTCGCGTTCGAGATCGTGCGCGCGGACCGCGCCAGGCAGGGCCTGCAGGCGCCGCAGCTCTTCACGGGGGCCGATGAGGACACGATCCTCGCGGAGCTCATCCAGAGCGATCTCGAGGCGCGTTCCGCGACCGGCCACGAGCAGCTGCACGCGGAACCCATCGAGTGGGCGCCGCCCGTGAGCGTCGAGACCATCGGCCTCCGCGGCTTCCGAGCAGAGGTCCGCGACCTCCTGGCGGCGATGTCCGAGTACGACGTGACCCCCGAGCGACTCGAGGAACTCGCGCACCTGAGACCCGTGTGGTCGGGAGCATCGGCCTTGGCCCGCCAATTCCGCGAGAGCATCGCGCAGGCGAAGCCGAATGCGTTCGACACGCCTGGCATCGTGCTCGAGGCCGTCAGCATCGTCCACGCGGCTGAGCGGCTCGACGCCTTCTCCGAGCTCAAGCTGCTCCTCGTCGACGACGTCCAGGAGTTCACCGAGTCGGGAAGGCGGCTGCTCGCCGCCTTCGCGCTGCGCGGGGTGCGCGTCGTCGCCTTCGGCGACCCCGACATCACCACGGGAGGGTTCCGCGGTTCGCGTCCCGAACTGGCTGCCGACTGGCGGGGAGAGACACGCGGCTCGCTCGAAGAGCCGCTGAGGCTCGTGCTCGGCACGGCCCACCGTGGCGGCGCCGAGCTCCGTGCATTCGTGCGGGGGGTCACCGAGGGCATCGGCGTGCAGCGGGAGCTGCGGCACCGGGCAGCCGAGACACCCCGAGTCGGCGGGCCGCCGGAGTCCGCCCCTCCGGCGGTGGCTCGTCTCTCGGCCCCATCGTCCGCTGCCGAGTGCCGGGGCATCGCCGACTACCTCCGTGAACTGCACCTGCTGCACGGCGTGCCGTGGGACGAGATGGCCGTCATCACGCGTCGAGGCGGGAGCATCGAGTCGCTTCGTCGTCAGCTCGCGAAGCTCGAGGTGCCCACGAGTTCCTCTCAGGCGCTCCCTGCGGCAAGCGACCGCGCCGTGCAGGCCGTCGTCCGACTCGCCGCCATCGCCAGCGGTGCTCAGGAGCTCACGGCGGAGGCGATCTCGGAGCTCGCCGCCTCGCCGGTCTTCGCGATCGACCCCGTGCAGCTGCGGCGGGTCCGGCGCGCACTGCGCCTCGACGAGATCGCGGCCGGTGGGAACCGGCCGGCCGACGATCTCCTCGTCGAAGCCGTCTCCCGCGTCGCAGGGCTGCGCCTCCTGACCGACCCGGATGCCCCCGCCTCCGCGACGTTCGAGCGCCTGCTCGCGACTGGCGGTTCTGCAACCGGCCGAAGCGCCACGCGCGCCCTCCAGCAGCTGGGGGCCCTCCTGCGCACGGTGTCAGGTGAGATCGCGGCCGCGAACGGGCAGCAGCGCAGCATCGCAGCCGACGAGGTGCTCTTCGCCGTGTGGGAGCGTCTCGGCCTCGCCAAATCCTGGCGCGAGCTGGCGCTCGGCTCCGGGCCCCGCGCCGAGCAGCTCAGCGCGCACCTCGACGCACTCGTCACGCTCTTCGACGTCGGCAAGAGATTCGTGGAGCGGCAGCCTGACGCCAGCATCCGCGACTTCCTCGAGCAGTGGACGGGAAGCGAGGTCACGGCGGACTCGCTGGCAAGCCGCACGCACGGTGGCACGGTGACCGTCACCACGCCGGCGGCTGTGCTCGGGCGGGAGTTCAGGGTCGTCGTCGTCGCAGGCCTCTCCGACGGCGTCTGGCCCAACCTCCGTCTTCGCGATTCACTCCTCGGCGCCGGACAGCTCGCGGAGCTCGAACGGGGCATCGACACGACCCGCGACCTCGTCGACCGTCGACTCGAGGTGCTGCACGACGAGCGACGGATGTTCGCGCAGGCCGTCTCCAGGTCCTCCGAGTGGCTCCTCCTGACGGCCGAGGAGAGCGAGGACAGCGCGCCCTCCCCGTTCTTCCTGCTCACACCCCGCACCTGGCCAGTAATCCCCGCGGCAGCCGAGACCGCCGCCGAGGGCGCGCTGACGCTCCGCGCGATCGTGGGGGAGCTGCGTCGCACGGCGATGCTGGAAGGCGTCGACCGGTCAGCGGCCGCTGGCCTCGCAACGCTCGCGCAGGAGGGGGTGCCCGGCGCGGCGCCCTCCGAGTGGTACGGCCTCGCGGGGTCCACCACGGGCAAGCCACTGCACGACCCGAGCGACCCAGAGGCGAACATCCCCGTCTCTCCATCCAACATCGAGAGCTTCGAGGACTGCGGCGTCAACTGGTTCGTCAGCTCCCACGGGGGCGGGAGCACAAGCGAGAGCATGAACGTCGGCAACATCGTGCACGCTGCGGCCGAATTCGAGTTCCCAGACCTCGAAGCCCGCACAGCATTCGCGCAGGCGAGGCTGCGGTCGAGCGATTTCGACGCCCCCTGGCAGGAGACCGCGGTTCGAGCCAAGGTCGACGAGCTCGTGCGGAACCTCTCCGCCTACCTGCACCGGGTCTCGCTCGGGGGAGGGACGCTCCTCGGCGCCGAGCGAGCCTTCTCCGTCGAAGTCCGGGTCGAAGGCGAGGACACCGCCAAGATCACCCTGCGCGGCAAGATCGACCGCATCGAGAGCACGGCGGCTGGCTCGGTCGACGTCGTCGACTTCAAGACCGGCAGATCCATGCCGTCGAACGACTCCATGTCGTCCAACGCGCAGCTCGCCGCGTACCAGATCGCGCTCACCTCGGGCGCCGTGAGCGACCCCGTCGAGCGTCCTGTCCAAGCCGTCGAACTCCCTCCGCGCAGCGACCGTGGAACGCAGATTCCGGCGGCACCGGTGCACGAGGCCAAGCTCGTCTTCCTGGCGAAGCCCACGAAGAAGCTCGAGTGGAGCGAACGCACGCAGCAGCCGTTCGACGACGAGGCCACGGCCGAGTTCTTCGAACGAGTCCGCTCGGTCGCCCTCGGCATGATCGGCATCCCGGAGCCCCTCGGGTCCGGCTCCAGCTCGGATGAGCTCGCAGACGCCCACTACCAGGCCCACCTCGAGTCGCACTGCCTCGGCTCGTTCGGTGGCGGACGAGCGTGCGCGCTGCACGCCGCATCGGAGGTCACCGAATGACGCACACCTGGCCCATGGGAGCCGTTACCCACGGCGACATCGCTTTGGCGCTCGCCGACAACGATCCGTCCCGCATGCTCGAGCCGACGCCCGAGCAGCGTCTCGTCATCGAGGCGCCCCCGGTTCCGAGCCTCGTCATGGCAGGTGCCGGAAGCGGCAAGACGCAGACCATGGTGCAGCGCATCATCTGGCTCGTCGCTGCGCAGGGCGTGCATCCCACCGAGATCCTCGGCCTCACGTTCACTCGGAAGGCCGCAGGAGAACTCCGCGAACGCGTGCAGCTCGCCCTCGCCCGGCTCCGCAGCGAGGGGCTCGTCGGAGGAGACGAGTTCGCGTCCCCGGAGGTCTCGACCTACAACTCGTTCGCCAACCGGGTGTTCTCCGAGAACGCGCTGCTCATCGGGCAGGAGCCGGATGCCCGCATCGTCGACGAGATGACCGCCTTCGCGCTCATGCGCAGTGTCGTGCTGGCAAGCGACGACACCAGGCTCAGCTCGCTCGACCTGCAGCTCGGAGCCATCACGAGCCTCGCTCTCGGCGTCGCACGTGCCATGCGCGACAACCAGCTCTCTGCCGCGGCCTGCGAGTCCTTCGTCGAGGAATTCCGGAGGGTTGCCGAGCTCCCCGGTCGGGGCACGGCGAACACGCCGTTGAAGCCGGTGGTCGACGCCGTGGCGACCCTGGATGAGCTGCCGATCTTCGTCGGGCTGGCTGAGCGCTACCAGCTCGAGAAGCGCAAGCGGGGGCTCATCGAGTTCTCCGACCAGGTCACCTTCGCGGCAGAGATCTGCTCGAGCACGCCGGCCGTCGTCGAGGAGCTGCGGGCCAGGCACCGCTTCGTCATCCTCGACGAGTACCAGGACACGAGCGTCGGCCAGACGCGTCTGCTCGGCACGATCTTCGGCGACCACCCCGTGCTCGCCGTCGGCGACCCCAAGCAGTCCATCTACGGCTGGCGTGGAGCCAGCCCGGGCAACATGCGTCGATTCCATGGCGACTTCAGGTCTCGCATCGTGCCGCCCGATGAGGAACCCACGTTCCAGCTCTCGATCTCCTGGCGCAACGACGCCAGGATCCTCGACTCGGCGAACCAGGTCGCCTCACGGCTGCCGGAGGCCAACGACTCCGGTGTCACGCAGCTCGGCACCCGGCCAGGGGCAGGCGAGGGGCGGGTCTCGCTTGCCTTCCCCGAGACGCTCGACGACGAGGCGGCCGCCGTCGCGACCTGGATGCGAGAGCGGATCGTCGTCGACGGCGACACCCACGTCGATGCCAGACCGCCGTCCGGCGCCGTGCTCCTGCGCGCGCGGAAGCTCCTCCCGCTCTTCTCCGCAGCGCTGACGCGCGCGGGCGTGCCCAACCGGGTCATCGGTCTCGGCGGGCTACTCTCGGCCCCGGAGGTCGTCGACCTCCGCTGCGCCATGCGCGTCGCGCACGACTCAACCGCAGGCAACGAGCTCATCCGCCTGCTCGTCGGCGCGAGATTCCAGTTCGGCCTCGCCGACGTCAAGGCGATCCACGACGTCTCGCGCAGCCTCGCCAACCGCGACGTCACCATGGCGTCTCTGGCTGACGAGGTGCGGGCAAGCAAACGCGAGCTCGCGACGGGCGACGACGAGGTGCCCCTGCAGGAGGCCCTCGACTTCCTCGCGTCCCGGATCGCCTCGGAAGCTCGCCGAACCGAGCCCGACACCTGGCTGGCCGGTCTCAGCCCCGGCGCGCGACAGCGCATCCCTGCCGTCAGCGAGCTGATCGCCGAGCTCCGCCGGAACTCAGGACTCCCCATCACGAGCTTCGTCGACGCCACGATCGCGCTCATGGGCCTCGATCTCGAGGTCACCGCGAACCCCGGCAACATCGCAAGAGTCGGCAACCTCGACGCTTTCGCCGAAGCGGCGGCCGCATTCTCCTCCGCCGAACCGGATGCCGACCTCGGCGCGTTCCTCGACTGGGTGGAGATCGCCGCAGGCGACGACTCGCTCGCGCCGGTGCAGGAGCAGGCCGAGCCCGGCGTGGTCCAGCTGCTGAGCATCCACGGCTCCAAGGGGCTCGAATGGGACTTCGTCGCAGTTCCCCGCAGCGTGGAGGGGGAGATGCCGAGCACCTCGAGAGACGGGCTCGGCTGGATCCGACGCGGCGTCATCCCCTACGAGCTCCTCCTCGACGCGCACGACCGTCCGGAGCTCCCGTGGCGAGACGCGGAGACGCAGAAGGAACTCGCCGACCTGATGGTCGACCTCAAGGAGCGCATCAAGGAGCGCAACGACGACGAGGAACGCCGACTCGCCTACGTCGCCTACACCCGCGCCCGGCACGAGCTGCTCATCGCCGGCTCGTACTGGAGCGCCATCCACAAGACCGCCCGCACGGTCTCGGTGTTCGTCGACGAGCTGGCCGAAGCCGGCATCATCGACGCCCCACCGGAGAACACCCTCGACGCGGCGCCGGCATCACTCGCCGCCGACAGCGTCGCCTGGCCCCATGCCCCCTTCAGCCCGGAGCGTCACGAGCGGGTGACCGAGCTCGCACAGGCCGTCTCCCACGCCCGGGACACCCAGGCCGCACCAGGCGGAGCGCTCGCGAGGCGCATCGAGCTGCTGCTCCGCGAACGCGCCGAGCGCAGCACCGTGATGAGCGTCGAGCTCCCTGCGCGCTTCGCCGCATCGAAGTTCAAGGACCTCGTCACCGACCCGGCGGAGATCGCGGCTCAGCTGCGCCGGCCGATGCCGCAGAAGCCCTTCAGGCAGACCCGCATCGGCACCATGTTCCACGCCTGGGTCGAGGCCCACTACGCGGCCCCCAACGCGGGAGGGGACCTCCTCGGCATGGCGGAGATCTTCGGCACGGAAGACGGCGCGCTGAGCAGCCTCGCCGATGCCTCGAACGCCGACTTCGCTGAGCTCGAACGCCTCCAGGAGGCGTTCCTCGAGACCCCATGGCCGCACCGGACCCCCGTCCTCGTGGAGCAGACGATCGAGTTCCGACTCGGCGATCGGACCGTCGTCTGCAAGATCGACGCGGTCTTCGAACACGAGGGACGCATCGAGGTCGTCGACTGGAAGACGGGCAGGGTTCCGAGCGGCGACAGCGCACGCTGGGAGCGCCAGCTGCAGCTCGCGCTCTACACGCTGGCCTACTCCGAGCACACGGGGGTGCCGCCCGAGCGCATCGACGCCGTGCTCGTCTACGTCCGAGAGGGCGAGGAGATCCGAGTCCCTGAGGTCACCGGGCGAGCAGAGCTCGAACGGCTGCTGGCGGAAGCCGAGGCAGCCCTCAGCGCAGCGAGTCCGTCCGCATGAAGTCGTTCGGCGGGGTGTCGTCGTCGAGGTCATCCTCGGCGGCGTGATCCACGTCGACGTCCGGACTGTCATCCGGATGCACGCCCGAGGGGGCACCGGACGGCGACTCGTGCACCAGACCGGGGAGCACGCCGCTCCCGGTGTCGTGCGCGTCGGGCTGATGAGCCGGACGCCTTCCGGCGGCTTCCTTAAGCAGCTCCTGCACCTCGGCGATGTCGAGCACGGGCAGCGTCTCGTGCACCAGCGGCTGCGCGGGGGCCCGGTGGATGCGGTCGACGAGCGAGTCGAGCATCCCCTCGGCGTCCGAGATGATGTCCGCGTCACCGGCCTCGACCCCGTGCAGCAGCCAGCGAGCGAGCTCCAGCTCCGCGTAGAGGAGGGCCCGCTGCCGCAGCTGCCGGTCCACCGTTCCCGGCGCCTCGTCCGTGTACTCGTCGAGGATGCCCCTCGCGATCGCCCCGTCCAGCGACGAGATCCAGTGCAGGTCTCGAGCGGGGTCACCGACGCGGAGGTCGCTCCAGCCGAGCACCCCCCTCACCTGGTTGCCGTCGGTGATGATCGAGGACAGGCCGAGCGCCCCGTGGATGACCGTCGGCTGGAACTGCCAGAGCGAATCGTCGTCGATGGCCGCGCTCCAGCGGCGATCGAGGGTGACGGGCAGACGCCCGGTCTCTTTCGCTCGCGCGATCGTCTGGGCGGCGGCCTGCCTGGCCTCCGAGGCGGTGAGCGTCGGCATCCCTGCAGCCTCGACTGGCCCCTTGGGGAGGGAATGGACGGACGCGATGGCGCGTCCGAGGCTCACGAGGAACAGCGTCCCGGGCTCGAGGGGCTCGCGGTCGGCCGGAATGCCTCGAAGGTACGTGTAGACCGCGACGCGCTCGCGCTTCTCGGCGAGGTGACCGAGGACTTCCGAGACCTGGAAGGGGAGCCTGCTGCGCATCCCAGGCGTCAGCACGGCGAGCGCACGGACGTCGGCGAGCTGCTCCTGTGCCGCAGCCGACGAGGTCGGGCGGCGCGCGATGACGGTCTCGCCGTCGGCGAGGGTCAGCAGGGCGGCGTCGAAGTCACCGTGCGCCCCGAACGTGTGCTCGAGGGCCGCAGCCACATCGAGGTCGGGTACAGCGGCCACTGCAAGTGCCGCGAGTTCCAGCGAGAGCTCAGCCATGGCTCCAGGTTAGGAGGCACGGCGAAGCCTGAGTGCGTGCCACGCCCGCACGGCCTCGAGGCGACCTAGGATGAATCCGCCTATGAATCACTTCATGTCTCGTCTCCCTCTTGCCCAGCAGCAGACCGATCGCGACCACGAGCGCCGCAGCGAACCCGGTCTCGTGCAGTCGCTCTTCGCTGATGGCGCCACCCGTGTGCTCGTCCTGAACGGCGGCAAGGCGCTCATGCGGTCGGCGGGTGACGGCCCCAAGCTCGAGCTGCTGTCCGCGACCAGCGAGCGCGCGACGCTCCTCGCGCCGGTTGTCGCCGACGCCGTGTACCTGGGCAGGACGCTCGCCGACGACGAAGACCTGCCGCGCGGCACCTCGGTCGTCTCGGTCAGCGTCGACGACGCACTCGCGGCGACGATCGAACCGGATGCCCGACTGTGGGCCGGGCTCATGGAGACCGCCGCTCATCTCGGGGCGGTGCACTGCGGACTGTTCACCGAGGCTCTCGCCATCACGAACTGGCACGACTCGCACGCCTTCTCGCCACGCACGGGCTCGGCCACGAGCGCCGGCCTCGCCGGCTGGGTCAGGCAGGCCGAGGGCGAAAAGCACGTGAGCTTCCCCCGCACGGATGCCGCCATCATCGCCGCGGTGCTCGATCGTGAAGATCGGATCCTGCTCGGCGCGAACGTGAGGTGGAACCCACGCCGCTTCTCCCTCCTGGCGGGCTTCGTCGAACCGGGGGAGTCGTTCGAGGCCGCGGTCGCGCGGGAGATCTACGAGGAGGCGCGGGCGCACGTCGTCGAGCCGAGGTACTTGGGCTCGCAGCCCTGGCCGTTCCCCGCGAGCATCATGGTCGGCTTCACGGCGAAGCTCCACCCGGACCAGGATCCGGCCACCGTCGAGCCCGACAACGACGAGATCGTCGAGCTGGGGTGGTTCACCCGGGACGAGGTCAGGGCCATCGAAGATCGCCTGCCCGGTCCCACTTCCATCGCCCGCGCGATCATCGACGCCTGGCTCAGTGGTCACCTCGACTGACGCGGACAGCCTCGCGCAGTCGTCGACGGCGGATGTGAGCCTGCTGGCGTCGCTCAACGATGCCCAGCGGGAGGCGGCGCTCGCTCTTGTCGGCCCCGTCTGCATCCTGGCAGGGGCCGGGACGGGCAAGACGCGGACGATCACGCACCGCATCGCGTACGGCATCCGCGCCGGGGTGTACGACCCCTCGCGGGTGCTCGCCCTGACCTTCACGGCGAAGGCGGCGGGGGAGCTGCGTGGGCGACTCCGAGATCTGGGAGCATCCGGCGTCGCGGCACGCACCTTCCATGCGGCGGCGCTCAGCCAGCTCGGCTTCTTCTGGCCGCACACGGTCGGCGGCCCCGCCCCGGCCATCGTCAAGGGCAAGGGCAGGCTCATCGCCGAGTCCGCGGAGCGCATCGGTCTGCGGCTCGATCCTGCCGGCGTGCGCGACATGGCGACCGAGATCGAGTGGCGCAAGGTGCGTGAGCTGTCCCTCGAGGAGTACGCCATCCAGCTGCGGTCGTCGCGATCGCTGCCGAAGGGGGTCAGCGACGACGCGGCTCTCGGCCTGCTGCAGGCCTACGAGGACATCAAGGACGAGCGTCGGCAGATGGACTTCGAGGATGTGCTGCTGGCCACCGTCGGCATGCTCGAGCTCGAACCGTGGGTCACGCAGCGTGTGCGCGAGCAGTACCGGTTCTTCGTCGTGGACGAGTACCAGGACGTCTCGCCGCTGCAGCAGCGGCTGCTGCAGCTGTGGCTGGGTGCGCGTCGTGAGCTGTGCGTCGTCGGCGACGCGGCCCAGACGATCTACTCGTTCGCCGGCGCCTCGAGTTCCTTCCTGACGGGGTTCCCTGAGCGGTATCCGGATGCGCGGGTCGTGCGCCTCGAGGACAACTACCGCTCCTCGTCCGCCATCATCGGCGTCGCGAACGAGGTCGCCAGGCATGTGCCGTACGCGCTCACGCTCGAGCCGGCGGCCGAGACGCCCAGGCGCGAGCCCCTGCCCGAGGTGCTGCAGTTCCACGACGACGACGACGAGGCTCGCGGTGTCGTCCACCGGATCGGCGAGGATCTGCGAGGCGGCATCCCCATCGAGAGCATCGCCGTGCTGTACCGGACGAACGTGCAGGCCGCCGCCATCGAGCGTGCTCTCCAGGACTCGGGCATCGCCTACTCGGCCATCGGCCAGCGGCGCTTCTTCGACCAGCCCGAGGTGCGCCAGGCGCTCAGCGCCCTACGTGCCGCCGTCATGCAGGAGACCACGGGGCCGTTGTTCCAGGCAGTGAGCGACGTGCTCCGCGATCTTGGCTGGACCCACGAGCCTCCCGCCGATTCCGGCGCCCTGCGCGACCGCTGGAACTCCTGGGATGCGCTGCTCCGCCTCGCCGACGCCCAGCCGCACGGCACGAAGCTCGCCGAGTTCTCGGCGGAGCTGCAGCAGCGCGCGAAGATGCAGTACGAGCCGGAGCTGCGAGCGGTGACCCTCTCGAGCATCCACGCCGCGAAGGGCCTCGAATGGGACAGCGTGACCATCGTCGGCGTCAGCGAGGGGCTGCTGCCGATCTGGTACGCGGAGACGCAGGATGAGCTCGACGAGGAGCGCAGGCTCCTGTACGTCGCCGTCACGCGCGCGCGGAAGCGTCTGCGTCTGACGCACGCGCAGTACGGCGGTCGGCGCGACGCGGAGCGGCCGGCTTCTCGCTTCCTGGCAGAGCTCGGCACCCGCATTCGTCGTGGAACGAACGGGGCGTTCGGCGGACCTCGCCGGTGAGCGAGTCGATCGTCAGGACCTCCGGACCGCAATAGCGCGAGGCGGTTCCGTCGCGAAGCCACGACGACACCGTGTCGACGACCAGGCTGCGAACGACCTCCCTCGTGAGGCGCGGGAGCTGGGCACGCGTCGTGAGCGCGAGCTGGGTGGCGATGGCAGCCCAGGCGCGATCGGCGTCCAGTCGGTTCAGGTCCTCGCAGCGCTGGCAGGGGGTGCGGCCGGGCACGACGAATGGACCGATGCTCGCGTCGAGGTCGCCCGCGACGACGGCGAGGTGCGGCACATCCCAGGCCATGAGCGGCGTGTACCGCCGAGGCGGGAGAACGTAGTCTCCGCAGTCGACGACGAGGCCGATCTCGGCGGGTCTCGGGGGCTGGTAGTCGCCGCGCGCGCTTCGCACCGTGCAGCCGAGCGCCGCGACGTGCCCGGCGAGGTCATCGCCGGCGATCGTGCCGCGCACGAGGATGACGGGTGGTCGCGCCTTGCCGCGAGGTGCGGCTGCCCCGGACCTCCGGCGCGGCGAGACGGGTACCGGTTCGAGGAGCGCCCGCACGCGCCCGAGCAACGCCTCGATCTCGTCGCCGTTCAGTCCGAGTCGTGCGCCCCGCTCGTGGAACTGCGCGAGCGTGCCGCCGCTCCGCAGCGACTCGATGAGCCGCTCAGTCGCCGCGCTCGGGTCGCGGATGACCGCACGAGCGTTCACGCCGCCCAGTTGCAGCTCGGTGGGGGAGCGCCACACGAGGGGCACGCCAGGTGGCAATCGCAGTTCCATGCAGAGATCCTGCTGGAACGCTCAAAGCCCCGCAGGAGTTCTCCACAGCCCACGTCGGACGAGGCCGAGGCCGAGCCAGGACCGGGACCGCAGCCATGACCGGTGGCTGCGGTCTGCCGGAGGCGCGAGATCAGCTCGTTGGCGTGTCGCCACCCTCCGGTGCGTCGCCGAACGCCGAGGGGTCGTCGAGGAACTTCGTCAGCGCCTCGTCGTACTCGTCGGCGGGGAGCTCGCCGAATCCGAGCCTCGTGACGAGTGCCTCGGGGTGGTCGATGTCCTCGCTCGTCGGGAGAGCGTCGAAGTGGGCCCAGAGCTCGTCACGGGCGGCCGCTCCGTGCGCTTCCGAGACTGCGCGCCACATGGCGGCGGCCTCGCGGAGGCGGCGTGGACGGAGCTCAAGCCCGACGAGCGAGGCGAAGGCGCGCTCGGCGGGGCCGCCCACGGCGCGCCGGCGCCGCACGGTCTCCGCGAGTGCGACCGACTTCGGCAGCCGCGCTGTCGCGTCTTCCGTGACGACGTCGACCCAGCCCTCGATGAGGGCGAGCATGGTCTCGAGGCGGGCGAGTGCCGCCTCCTGCTGCTCCGTGCGGGGCGGGATGAAGGCGCCCTCGGAGAGCGCAGCCCTGATCCCGTCCGGGTCGCTCGGGTCGAGCGTCTGCGCGAGCTCCTCCATACGGGAGACGTCGATGCTCACCCCTCTCGCGAACTCCGTGATCGAGGAGATGAGGTGCAGGCGCAGCCACTTGGCGTGCTGGAAGAGCCTCGCGTGGGCTGTCTCGCGGACGGCGAGGTAGAGCTCGACCTGCTCGCGGTCGACGTCGAGACCCTCGGCGAAGTCGTCGATGTTCTGCGGCAGGAGCGAGGGACGGCTGTGGTCGAGCACCGGCACGCCGATGTCGCCTCCGGCGACGACCTCCTCAGCGAGGTTGCCGACGACCTGGCCGAGCTGCACGGCGAACATCGCGCCGCCGATGCCGCGCATCATCGAGGACGACTGGCCGAGCAGCTGCGCCATCTCCGGCGGGGTCTGCTCGGTGAGCACGTTCATGAGGGCGTCGGCGATGCTCGTCGCAACGGGCTCGGAGAGCGAGGTCCAGAACTGGATGGAGCCGGTGATCCACTCGAGTCGGGTGAGCGTCGCTGGCGACTCGCTGAGCTCCCCGAGCTGGGTCGCCTCGCTGAGCCACAGCTGCGCGACGCGGAAGGCCTGGTCGAATCGGGCGGCCTCCTCGGAGCTGATCTCGCGGTTCTTGGGCTGCGCGACCCGACGGGCCTGGTCGCGTGCGACCTGCCAGTCCAGTCCGTTGCCCGGGTTCGCGACGGCCGCCTGCAGCTGCGCCAGCAGCGCCTGCACCGCGGCAGGGTCGTTCGGGAGCCCAGCGACTCCCGCCAGCTTGGCGGGGTCGAAGCCACCCTGCCCGCTCAGCAGCTCGCGGAGCAGCTTGCGCAGCTCGTCTTCGGATCCGTCGTCGGGAATCGGTCCCTGTGCATCACTCATTCCGCACCTCCCAGCGCTTGGATCTACGCTAGCTCGTGGCCCCTCCAAGGAAGGGTCGCCGTGACTGCGTATGCGCCGAGTGCCTTGCGCCACGGGCGAACAATAGCCGCAGGACATCGAAACGAGCGCAGTGACCTTCTTCTCCGAACCCTCCTCAGAGGGGGATGCCCGAGTTCGCGAGCAGTCAGAGGCGTTTGCCAGGGCGCACGAGGCGAACCGCCGCCGCAGCGAGGAGGGCTCGAGGCGGGCGCGCGTCGGACTCGTCTTCCTCTCCATCGGGATGCTCCTGCTCGTCGCCCTCGGCTTCAGTCCGGCGCCGTACGTCGTGCGCTCTCCCGGCCCCGTCTTCGACGCGCTCGGCACGGTGCAGGCCTCGCAGGAGGACACGACGCAGGTCGAGGTCATCACGATCGGCGGGGCCGACACGTTCGAGCCGTCTGACGGGCAGCTCGACGTCATGACCGTGAACGTCGGGGGCCGGCCGGAGAACCTGCCCAACTGGTTCGAGGTCTTCATCGCTCTTGTGACGCCATCCAACGACGTCCTCCCCGTCGAGGCGTACTACGCCGACGCGGAGACCGGCGAGCAGCGCGATGCGCAGAACGCCGCGCTCATGCAGGGTTCTGAGGCCGATGCGATCGCCGCAGCGCTCATCAACGAGGGGTACGACGTCGGAACTGCGCTGGCGGTCGTCTCGGTCGGGGAGGACGGGGCTGCGGCGGGCATGCTCGAGCCCGGGGACATCGTGAAATCCGTCAGTGGGATCCCGGTCGACTCGACGGAGGGCCTGCCAGCGGCCGTGGCCGAGGCATCCGGGGGCGACCTCGACAGTCTCGGACCGGTCGACGTCGTCGTGGATCGGGCCGGCGAGAGCAAGACGTTCTCGATCACGCCACGCCCGGGACTCGTCGAGGGGGAGGAGCGGCCGCTGCTCGGAGTCACGGTCGCCACCCAGCACGAGTTCCCGATCGATGTCGACATCGAACTCGGCAACGTCGGCGGACCGAGCGCGGGGCTCATCTTCGCGCTCGCCGTATCCGACAAGCTCGTCGACGGCGACCTCACACAGGGCCTGCACATCGCGGGCACCGGCACGATGTCGCCCGATGGCACGGTCGGCAGCATCGGCGGCATCACGCAGAAGCTCTACGCCGCCGTGGAGGTCGGCGCTGACCTCTTCCTCGCGCCAGCGGACAACTGCCAGGACGTCCTGGACGGGGGCATCCCCGGTGACATCCCGGTCTACGCCGTGTCCTCGCTGAACGAGGCGGAGCAGGTCATCCAGACGGTCGGGGACGGCGGAGACACCGGCGCGCTGCGCACCTGCGAATCGGTTCTCGGCTCATGACCCACGCCAGTCTCAGTTTTGCCAGGCAGTTGCCAGATAAACTCCTCTAGTTCCCCTTTCTCGGAAAACAAACGGCCCCTCCAGGCAATGACAGGTACGACGTGACAAGCACTGCAGCTCAACAGCCCCAGAGTCCGAAACCCGCCAGCCGACGTCGGATGGGACCGCTCACGATCACACTGCTGATCGTCGTGGCGCTCCTCGTCGTCTTCTTCTGGTTCGCTGGCCGATACGCGGACGTGCTCTGGTACGACCAGCTCGGCGTCCTCGAGGTCCTCCTCACCGAGTGGGGTGCCGGGGCGATCATGTTCGCCATCGGACTCGTCGGCATGGGCGTTCCCCTCTACGCCAACCTGCAGATCGCCTACCGTGCGCGTCCGGTCTACGCCAAGCTCAACGAGCAGCTCGACCGCTACCAGCAGGTCATCGAGCCGATCCGTCGCGGTGCGATGATCTTCGTCCCCGCTATCTTCGGCCTCTTCGCCGGCGTCGCGCTCATCGCCTCCTGGCAGACCGTGCTGATGTGGATGAACTCCACTCCGTTCGGCGAGACCGACCCGGTCTTCAACCTGGACGTCTCGTTCTACATCTTCCAGCTGCCGTTCTTCCGAGGCGTCGTCGCGTTCGTGAGCGCCGTCGTGCTCCTCTCGCTGATCCTGACCGCGGCAACGCTGTACCTGTACGGCGGAATCCGCGTGACCGGTCGCGAGGTCGTCATCTCCAAGAGCGCCCGCACGCACATCGCGATCCTCGCGGGTCTCTACATGCTCGTGCAGGCGGTCAGCTTCTGGCTCGACCGATACGCCGCGCTCAACACGCTCTCCGGTCGCTGGACGGGTGTGCTCTACACCGAGGCGAACGCGACCATCCCCGGCCAGGGCATCCTGGCCGGAGCCGCGATCGTCGTGGCCGTCCTCTTCTTCATCGCCGCGGCCATCGGTCGCTGGCGTCTGCCGCTCGTCGGCACGGCCCTGCTCGTCATCGTCGGCCTCGTCGTCGGCATGGTGTACCCGTGGATCGTCCAGCAGTTCCAGGTCGGACCGAGCGAGCAGGCACTCGAGACCCCGTACATCCAGAACAACATCGATGCGACTCGAAGTGCCTATGGGCTCGATCAGATCGAGGAGATCAACTACGCCGCAGAGACGACGGTCAGCCAGGGGCAGCTCCGGAACGACGCCGACACCACGGCGAACATCCGTATCCTCGACCCATCGCTCGTCTCGCCGACCTTCGCGCAGTTCGAGCAGGAGCGTGCGTACTACCAGTTCCCTGACCGCCTCCACGTCGACCGCTACGAGATCGACGGCCAGGTTCAGGACGCCGTCGGCTCCGTCCGCGACATCAACATCGCCGGTCTTGGCGCTGACGCGCAGTCCTGGGTCAACAACACCATCGTCTACACGCACGGCTACGGCCTCGTCACGGCGTACGGCAACCAGCGTGGACCCGACGGTCAGCCCCTCTTCATCGAGGGCGGCATGCCCAGCGAAGGCGCACTCGGCGATTTCGAGCCGCGCGTGTACTTCGGGCAGTCCTCGCCCGAGTACTCCATCGTCGGCGCCCCGGAAGGCTCCCAGCCCGCCGAGTTCGACCACGTCTCCGGCGCCGACGGCGCAACGCAGACGTACAACACGTTCACCGGTGAGGGCGGCCCCGACCTCGGGAACTTCTTCAACCGCCTCGTGTACGCGATCAAGTTCCAGTCCGAGCAGATCCTGCTCTCCGAGTACGTCAACGACGAGTCGCAGATCCTCTACGACCGCGACCCTGCCGAGCGCGTGCAGGCCGCTGCCCCGTACCTGACGATCGACTCCGATCCGTACCCTTCGGTCGTGGACGGACGCCTCACCTGGATCGTTGACGGCTACACGACGAGCAACAAGTACCCATACTCCGAGCTCGCCGGCCTGCAGAACCTGCTCGAGGACGCGGACACCCCAGCGTCGTCGCTGCCGCCAGAGGTCATCAACTACATGCGCAACTCGGTGAAGGCGACCGTGGACGCGTACGACGGAAGCGTCACGCTCTACGCGTTCGACGAGACCGACCCGATCCTGCAGACGTGGCAGAAGGTCTTCCCGTCGACGCTCAAGAACGTGTCGGAGATGTCGGGTGAGCTGCTCAGCCACATCCGGTACCCCACGGACATGTTCAAGGTGCAGCGCGAGATGTTCGCCAGGTACCACGTGACCGACGCGAGCACGTTCTACAACCAGACGAACGCCTGGCAGCTGCCGCAGAACCCCACCGGGGGAGAAGCGTCACAGCCTCCGTACTACCTGACGATGCAGCTCCCGGGTCAGGAGTCGGCGTTCTCGATCTACTCCACCTACATCCCGTTGACAAACGCGAACGCGCAGTCGAGGAACGTGCTGAGGGGGTATCTCGCCGCCAACTCCAACGCGGGATCCACGGACGGAACCGTCGCGGATACGTACGGGAAGATAACTCTGCTGCGAGTCGAGAACGACAACGTCAATGGCCCTGGCCAGGTGCAGAACATCTTCAACTCGAACGAGACGGTCGCCAACCAGCTGAACCTGCTTGAGCGAGGCGGTCAGACGCAGGTGCTGCGAGGAAACCTCCTCACGGTGCCGGTCGGCGAAGGGTTCCTGTACGTGCAGCCTGTCTACGTCGAGTCGACCGGTGAGACCAGCTACCCGCTGCTGAGGCGCGTGCTCGTCGCATTCGGCGACAAGATCGCGTTCCAGCCGACGCTCGACGAGGCGCTCGATGAGCTCTTCGGCGGCGACGCCGGTGCTGATGCAGGTGACGGCGGCGTCGAGGTTACCGACGACCTGCCCGTCGACTCGGTCCCTGACGACACGACCGCGACGCCGGCACCGACCGCGACGACTCCGCCCTCGGGCGGCGGCACGGGAACTCCTCAGGAGCAGCTCTCGACCGCGCTGGCGGACGCCGAGAAGGCCCTTGAGGATCGGACGGCCGCGTACGCGAACAACGACCTCGTTGCGGCCGCCGAGGCCGACCAGCGGCTCACCGAGGCGCTGAACCGTGCCCGTGATGCGGACAGCCAGGTGTCCGGCACGTCGGTGACGCCGAGTGATTCCCCGGAGCCGACGCCGACCACGTAGGCGCCGAGCTGCACACGCCGACGGGCGTCACCCTTTCGAGGGTGGCGCCCGTCGGCGTCTGCGTGCCCGGACGTCCGCGCCTGCGCACGCTCCCGCTCCCGCGTGCTGGTGCTCCCGCGTGCTCACGTGCCCGCGTGCCCGCGTGCTCTCGTGCCTGCGTGCCCGCGTGCTCGCGTGCCTGCGTGCCCGCGTGCTCGCGTGCCCTCGTGCCCGCGCTCCCCGGCGTCCCGAGGCTGGAGTTGTGGGTAAGTGCTGTTCGGGCGGCCGCTGACGGCCTCATGCCACAACCTTGTGCCCGGCGAGTTGGTCGCGGGGCTGGGATGCGGGGTTGGGCTGCGTCGCGAGCGCGTGGTCCTCGCTCGGGGCGCGACGCGCCCGGGATGCGTCTCATGGCGGACTCCGCAGCGGGAATTCGCGCGAAATCGAGGAGATTTGGCCCTGATGCCGGCCCGGGGAGGAGCCTGCGGCAGGTGCCTCATGCCCCCGACACGCCGGGTTTTCCGGGGAAGTGGGGGCCTGAGTTGCACGACGCTATGACCGCTGGTAATGTTTTCTCTTGTGCCGCGGGGTGGAGCAGTTCGGTAGCTCGCCGGGCTCATAACCCGGAGGTCGTAGGTTCAAATCCTGCCCCCGCAACCAGATCCGCATAAGTTGGGATTGCTCGAAAGAGCAAAATGTAACTGCGGCACGAGGCCCGCTTCCTTTCGAGGAAGCGGGCCTTTCGCATTCCGCGCCACCGCGCGAGGAGGCGTCCAGTGATCGGCCCGGGATCCCGGTCTCTGCGGATCGATCTCTTCCCCGTCCCCGTCCCCGTCCCCGTCGACGCGGGGGTTCCCGGGCGCCAGGGCCAGCCTCAGGGGCCTCGCGGACAGGTGCCGCTAGTGTCGGCCATTCGACGTGCGCCGATCGTTGGCGCTGGAGGAGAGCGGCGGTTCCAGGTGGCCAGATTCACGAGCCTCGAGCAGCGCATCGACGACGTCGCGGGGCGCCTCCTCGAGCGTGCCCCCGCACACGGCCTCAGGGCCGGCCTCGTCGAGTTCCTGGTCTTCGGGCTCAAGCAGGCCTGGGCGTGCATCTTCGGGGCGCTCATGCTCGTCGTGATCATCGCCGCGAGACTCTGGTATCCGGACGATGCGCTGCTGGCACGCAACGATGCCCTCGTCATCGCCGCCGTCGCAATCCAGATCTTCATGGTCGTGGCCAGGCTCGAGACCGGCCGCGAGCTGCTGGTCATCCTCGCCTTCCACATCGTCGGCACGGGAATGGAGCTGTTCAAGACGAGCGTCGGCTCGTGGAGCTACGCGTCCGGGGGAGTGCTGCACATCGGCCCCGTGCCGCTCTACACGGGCTTCATGTACGCGGCGGTCGGCTCGTACATGTGCCGCGTCTACCGGCTCTTCGACCTGCGGTTCTCCAGGTACCCGCGCATCTGGCTCACCGTGGTCGCGGCCGTCGCCATCTACGTGAACTTCTTCACGCACCACTACGCCTACGACTTCCGGTACGTGCTCCTGGTGTTCGTGGCCGTGCTGTGGGGCCGCACGTGGATGCACTTCCGCGTGTTCCGGAGGACGCTCCGGATGCCGTTGCTCGTGGCGTTCCTGCTCGTCGCCCTGTTCATCTGGTTCGCCGAGAACATCGGCACCTTCGTCGGTGCGTGGGTGTACCCGAATCAGGAGCACGGCTGGGAGCTCGTGTCGATCACGAAGCTCCTCTCGTGGTTCCTGCTCATGATCATCTCCGTGGTGATGGTCACGCTCGCGTACCCGCCGAGGCCGCCAGGCAGCGGAGAGGGCGCAGTTCCCGTGTCTCGTGAGGTGGCGGGCTAGTCCCAGGCCTTGGCCGCGGGGATCCGCACGATGAAGGCGGCGCCGTCCTCGGACTCGGCGGCGATCTGTCCGCCGTGCGCCTCGACGATGGACTTCACGATCGCGAGTCCGAGGCCAGTGCTGCCGGACGCGCGGGTCCTGGCGGAGTCGCCGCGGGCGAACCGCGAGAAGAGATCCTGGCGGAGCGTCTGGGGGATGCCCGGCCCGTCGTCGCGAACGATGAGGACCGCCTCACGTCCCGTCGCCGACGCGGCTGCGAGCTCGTAGCGCACGGAGACGTTGACGTGCGTGCCCTTCGGGGTGTGCAGGCTGGCATTCGAGAGCAGGTTCACGACGATCTGGTGGAGGCGCTCCCAGTCGCCGAGCACCGAGACCTCGCTGGGCGGCACGGTCGCGCTCCAGTGGCGGTCGGCGTCGCTCGCCTGCGCGTCGCTGACGGCGTTGATGACGAGCTCGGACAGGTCGACGGTGTCGAACTGCAGGTCCTGCCCCTCGTCGAGGCGGGCGAGCAGGAGGAGGTCGTTGACCAGCGAGCTCATGCGAGTCGCCTCGGACTCGATGCGTGCGAGAGACCGCTCGGTGGTGTCGGGCAGCGACGCCGAATCCTGCCGGGTGAGCTCCGCGTACCCCTGGATCGCGGCGAGCGGCGTCCGCAGCTCGTGGCTCGCGTCCGTGACGAAGCGACGCATCCGCTGGTCCGCCGCGGTGCGCACGGCGAAGGCCTCGTCGACGTGCGCGAGGAGCTTGTCGAGGGCCTCGCTCACCTTGCCGACCTCGGTGCGAGGGTCGATGTCGTCGAGCTTCACGGCCTTGCGGAGGCCGACCTCGCCAGAGGCGAGGGGCATCTGCGCGACGTTCTCGGCGGCCGTGACCACGCGCGACAGGGGACGCATGGCGACTCGCATGACGAGCGCGACGAGGAGGACGATGAGGCCGATCCCGAGCGAGGAGAGCACGAGCGTGAGGACGGTCTGGTTGAAGGTCGCGTCACGGGCGGTGTCGAGGGAGACGGCGGAGATGAGGGCGTAGCTCGGGTCGCCGTCCCACTCGTGGATCATGACGCGGAAGTCGCCGGCGGCGTCATCGAGCTTGATCGTCTCGAGCAGCGAGTGCTGGGTCGCGAAGCCGGGCGACTGGACCAGTGCCGTGAGCTCGTTCTTGATGGTCTGGTCGCATTCGACCGCGGAGGTCTCGCTGAACGATGCGGAGTCGATGATCTCGCCGTCGTGGGCGAGGGCGATGATGGTGCCCGGCGCGTGGCCGACGAAGTTGATGAGGGGCTTGACCTTCGGCGCCGCCGAGTCGCCCATCTTCGAGGGGTGCGGATGCGTGCCCGGGACGTCGACGCGGTACTTGTCGACGGAGTTCTCCAGCACCGACATGGAGGCGGCGAGCTGCGTGTTGACGACGCTCGTGATGGCGGAGTTGAGGGCGACGACGTTCATGATGCCGATCGCGCTCATCACGAAGGCGACGACGAGGGTGACGCCGACGATGATGCGCGCGCGCAGCGTCCACGGCCTCATTCTGCTGGCCTGATGACGTAGCCGACACCGCGCACCGTGTGGATCATGGGGGTGCGGCCGGCGTCGATCTTCTTGCGCAGGTAGGACACGTACAGGTCGACGATGCTCGCCTTGCCGGCGAAGTCGTAGTTCCAGACGCGGTCGAGGATCTGGGCCCTGCTGAGGACCCGCTTCGGGTTGCGCATGAAGTAGCGCAGCAGCTCGAACTCGGTGGTAGTGAGCGCGACGGGGTCGCTGCCGCGGCGCACCTCGTAGCTGCTCTCGTCGAGGAAGAGGTCGCCGACCCGCAGCTGGGAGGCGTCGTCGGCGACCGCCTCACCGGCGCGCTGGATGAGGCCGCGCAGTCTGGCGACGAGCTCCTCGAGGCTGAAGGGCTTCGTCATGTAGTCGTCGCCGCCAGCGGTGAGCCCGATGATGCGGTCGTCGATGGAGTCCTTCGCGGTGAGGAAGAGCACCGGTGTGGCGTGTCCCTGACCTCGGAGGTTCCTGAGAATGCTGAGGCCGTCGATGTCCGGGAGCATGATGTCGAGCACGACGACGTCCGGCCGCTCGGCGGTGAACTTCGCGAGCGCATCCCGGCCGTTGTTGGCGACGTCGACCTGCCACCCCTCGTAGGAGAGGGCGAGGCTGACGAGGTTCGTCAGGGTCTCTTCGTCGTCGACGAGCAGCACGCGGATGGGGGTGCCATCTGGGCGGTGGAGTCGGGGGAGCTGCGCGAGGACCGCCCGACGGCGACCGGGCTCGATGATCGGGTCAGCGGCGGCGGAATCGGGCATTCCATCATCGTGTCATGGGAACGGCGTCGTGGCGGGGTGTTCGCTGCTCCTCATAGAAAGCTCAAATCTTCTCTCACGCGGGGCATGAGAGGAGTTCGTAACCTGCGACGCATGACACTCCAGCGAATCCAGCAGCCCGACCTCGGGAGCCGTGCGCCGGGAGTCAAGAAGGACTTGCAGGGTGGCCTCTTCCATCGGCCCCGTTTCCTCCGCGGCCCCCGCACCGAGCGTCCGTTCGACGCGCCCCAGCTGTTCACGGAGCGTCTGGTGCTCCGCCCCCACGACGTGCGTGACGCGGAGGCCTGGCACGAGATCGTGTCCGACGCCGAGGTCGTCCGCTACCTGCACTGGAAGCAGCGCGACCTGACGGAGGCGACCGAGCACCTGAGCCGCCGCACGACGCACACGCGTCTCTGGCAGACGGGCGACTTCATGGCCCTGGCCGTCGAGCACGACGGCAAGCTCATCGGGGACGTGTCGGTGCACCTGCGCGACGTCGAGCCCGAGCACCGCTCTGCGGAGCTCGGCTGGATCATGCATCCGGGATGCGCGGGGCAGGGCTTCGCCACCGAGGCGGCGGATGCGCTGGTCGAGTACCTGCGCGACTATGTCGGCGTGAAGCGCGTGCTCGCGGTCATGGACCTGGAGAACGAGGCGTCCTACGCGCTCGCGAGGCGCCTCGGGCTGGCGGAGATATCCCGTTCGGACGACTCGAGGACCACGGCGCTCGACCTCGTCTGAGCGGTTCCCGCGGCACCGGATGCGGACATGAGCTGTGCGACCTCGAGGAGGTCCCACGCCATGTCGCCCGTCACGGAGATGCCCTTGGCGCCCGATCGGCGAGTCTTCCCCCGCGCCAGCATGTAGTGCGTGCGGAACACCCGGTTGCCTGCACGCTCCTGCGCGTCGTGGAAGAACACGATCTGCGAGAGTCCGGTGCTGTCGTCGAGGGAGACGAACACCGTGCGCCGCCCGCCACGCATGGGCGGGGTGTTCGTGGCACGCCGCACCCCCGCGATGAGCACGTCGGTGCCGCCTGGCAGGTCCATGAGCGAGCTCGCTGGAGTGACTCCGAGCTGACGGAAGAGCGGGAAGAAGCGCTCCATCTGGTGCCGGCTCACGCCGAGGCCGAGCTCCTGCAGCTCCAGGTCGGTCTGCGTCTTCCCGTGCAGGTCCATGGTGGTCACCCCGCGAAGCTCCGGGATGGGCAGGGGGAACGCGAACGCCTGCTGGTGCTCCGGTACTCGCGTCGGCGTGCTCGTGAGCGAGCGGATGAACGCGAGCAGCTCGTGCCGCCTGCGCGGCTCGTAGTCGATGAACACGTCGAGTGCCCCCACTCTGGCGAGGGAGTCGAGCGTGCTCCGGCGTGGTCGGACACGAGCGCGGAAGTCGGCGAGCGAGTCGAACGGCTGGTGCTCGGCGACCCTGTCGCGTTCCGCCGATGACATGCCGCGCACATCCGCGAGGGACATGCGAACCCCGTCGCGTCCATCCGGGAGCGGCTCGACCGTGTACTCGAGGCCTGAGCGCTGCACGTCGATCGGGAGGAGCGGGATGCCCAGATGCCTCGCCTCGGCGATGATGAGGTCCTTGCCCCACATGCCGGGGTCGTGGGTGAGGAGGCCCGCCCAGAAGTGCGCGGCTCGATGGGTCTTGAGCCAGGCGCTCTGGAAGGTGGGCAGGGCGAACGCAGCGCCGTGGGCTTTCGCGAAGCCGAAGCTGCCGAAGCCGGCGAGCACCTTCCATGACCGGTCGATGATCTCTGGCGGGAACCCACGCTCTGCGGCCCTGCCGCGCACGAGCTCCTCGATGCGCGGCACGAGCTCGGGCTTCGCGAGCCAGCGTCGGTACACGTCGGCGAGCTCGAGGCCGCACCCCGTGAGCTCGTCGAAGATGCGCATGACCTGCTCGTGGAAGACGACGACGCCTTTCGTCTCGAGCAGGATCGGCTTGAGCCTCGGATGGATGTAGTCGGGCATCACCTCCCCGTGGCGGGCCCTGAGGAAGTGGAGGGGCATGTTGTTCTGCATGGGGCCAGGGCGGAACAGGGAGATGTCGATGACGAGGTCGTTGAACACCTCTGGCTGCAGCTTGCCGACGAGCTCCATCTGTCCCGGGCTCTCGACCTGGAAGATGCCGAGGGTCTTCGTCGAGCGGATGGTCTCGTAGGTCGCCTCGTCGTCGAGGGGAAGCGCATCGAGGTCGAGTTCCTCACCGCGGGTGCGCTTCAGCTCCTTCACGGCGTGGGCCATGGCGCTCTGCATGCGCACCCCGAGGATGTCGAGCTTGATGAGCCCCATCGGGTCCATGTCGTGCTTGTCGAACTGGCTCATGGGCAGGCCGATCCCCGACAGCTGCACGGGAGTGCGGTCGAGGAGCGAGACGTCGGAGAGGATGACCCCGCACGGGTGCACGGAGATGTGCCTCGGCAGGGAGTCGAGCCGCTCCGTCGCCTCGACGAGCACCTCGAGCTGCCGTGAGCGACGCACCTCCTCCGCGAACTCGCGAAGCTCGGGCTTCTCGGCGAGGGCCTGCCTGAAGCGCTTCGCGGAGAAGCGCCACAGCTCCTTGGCGATGCGGTCGACTTCGCCGTCGGCGAGCCCGAGGGCGAGGCCAGCGTCGCGGACTGCACCCCTCGACCCGTAGGTGTTGACCATCGACATGAGGGTGACCCGCTGCCCGCCGAACTCGTCGAAGATGCGGTGGTAGACGCGGTGGCGCTCTGCGCTCTCCACATCGAGGTCGATGTCGGGGAGCGTGCGTCGCTCATCGGAGAGGAAGCGCTCCCAGATGAGCCCGAGGGAGACGGGCTCGACGTGGCTCGTGTACAGGAGGTAGTTGAGCAGCGATCCGACACCTGAGCCTCTGGCCTGCACGCGGACCCCCATCTCCTTGATGAGCTCGACGACGTGCGAGACGGTGAGGAAGTAGGGGGCGAAGCCCAGCTTCCGCACCGTCCTGAGCTCGTGGGCGAGACGGTCCTGCAGCTCCCGCTCGTGGGCGGCGGATGCACCCGGGTAGCGCGCGGGGATTGCGGCTTCCGCCTTCGCCCTGAGCACCTCGAATGGGTCGCCGTGGATGCCGAAGCGGGTGACCTCCGGCATGCGCGGGGTGCCGATACCCGCATCTCGCTCCGGGTCGATGACGCAGCTCTCGGCGAGCAGCCTCGTCTGGGCGAGGAGGTCATCGGCGGCCGAGGCTGCGTGCCCGCCGGCATCCGCCACCATGCGCGCGACCTGCCGCATGAGGTTCGCCGGCTTGAGCCAGGCCTGCGCCGTCGGCGCCAGCTCGATGTCGTCGAGCGCACGCCTCGCCCGCACGGCATCGGCGATGTCGACCGTCGCCGCCTCCTCGGGGGAGGCGTAGCGCACGGCGTTGGTGAGCACTGCCCGCAGCCCGAACTCTGTTGCGAGGCCCAGCATCCGCGTCGCGGCCGTGACCGACCCCGGGGTGCCAGGCTCGGCGAGATGGCAGACGATCTCGACGACGAGCGAGGCGCGCGGGAGCCCGTGCCGCCAAGCACGCAGACGCTCTCTGGCCAGACCCAGCTGGGTAGCTGAGGCCGCCGTGCCGACGTCGCTCGTCGGGCCGAGCAGGACGGTGAGTCTCGTCGCCCCCTCGTCGGTGCAGGCGAGCTCGGCCAGGCGGGCGAGGGGGATGCTCGGCTCGTGGATGCGCGTGGCGGCGCTCGCGGTGGTCTCGTGGGCGGCTGAGACGGCCCGGCAGAGCGCCGCGTACCCGGAACCGCCGTCACCGCCGGCTGCGAGCACGACGACCCGGCCGAGGGGCTCGCCTCGCTCGTCGTGCACGGCGAGCTCGCTGCCGAGGACAGCCCGAAGGTTCGCGGTCCGGCATGCGAGGAGGTGCTTGACCGCACCGGAGATGCCGTCGCGGTCGGTGAGTGCGAGCGTGTCGAGGTCTCGCTCGGCGGCGGCCTGGGCCAGCACCTCGGGAGGGGAGACCGCATAGTGCGCGCTGAAGCCCGACGAGACGTGCAGGTGCGGGAAGCTCATCGCGTCGTCACTCCCAGCTCAGGGCGAGTCGCCAGCCGCCTGGGGCGCGACAGAGGTCGTACAGGTGCTCCCCGTGCTGCTCACGGGGGCTGTCTCGAACGGCGGTGACGCGCCACAGCTCCTGGTCGATGCGCGTGGGGGAGGAGTCTCCGTGCCACCACGGCGGGAGTCTGCGGAAGTAGGCCTGCGGCTGGCCGGTGACGGTGTAGAGGAAGCGCTGCCACACGAAGGAGGTCGGCTGCCCGTCGCCGCTGATGGCGACCTCGATGGTGTCGTCGATGACGGTCGGCATGGGCTCCCCCTTCGCTCCTTCGAATCTGTATTCGAACGTGCATCCAGCGTAAATCGCACCACCGACAGTGGCAACCGCAAGCCTCAGTCACAGGATGAAGGTGCGGGAGTTCAAGCTAGACAGATTCCAAATCTGTCTGATAGCTTTCGCGAAGAACGTCACCCTCAAGGACGAAGGACTATGACTCACACCCCAGACGCCACCCGCTCGGCAGACTCCATCCGCTCGATCGAGCTGTCCACGCTCCGCCTCCCGCTGGCCACTCCGATCTCCGACGCGAAGGTCTTCACGGGGAGGCAGAAGCCCATGACGGAGGTCGTCTTCCTCATCGCCGAGATCCAGACAGCGCAGGGCTTCTCCGGCCACGGCTTCAGCTACTCGAAGCGCGCCGGCGGCGCCGCCCAGTACGCCCACGCCCGCGAGGTCGCCGAGGCCGCGCTCGGCGAGGACCCGAACGACATCCAGAAGCTGTACTCGAAGCTGCTCTGGGCCGGAGCATCCGTCGGCCGCTCCGGCGTCGCGACCCAGGCGCTCGCGGCACTCGATATCGCGCTCTACGACCTCAAGGCGAAGCGAGCCGGCCTGCCCCTCTCGAAGCTGCTCGGCGCGCACCGGGACTCGGTCCGGACGTACAACACGTCAGGCGGGTTCCTGAACGCGTCCCTCGACGAGGTCCGCGAGCGTGCGACGCAGTCGATCGCGGAGGGCATCGGCGGGATCAAGGTCAAGGTCGGGCTGCCGGACACCGCCGAGGACCTCCGCCGAGTCCGCGCCGTCCGCGAGCACATCGGCGCGAGCGTGCCGCTCATGGTCGACGCGAACCAGCAGTGGGACCGCGCGACCGCGCTGCGCATGGGGCGGCGCTTCGAGGAGCTCGACCTCGCCTGGATCGAGGAGCCACTCGACGCCTACGACGCCGAAGGGCACGCCGACCTCGCACGCGCGCTCGACACCCCGATCGCGACGGGGGAGATGCTCGCGTCGGTCGCCGAGCACCGGCAGCTCATCGCCGCGAGGGCCTGCGACATCATCCAGCCGGATGCGCCCCGCATCGGCGGGATCACGAACTTCCTGCGCCTCATGACCCTCGCCGACGAGGCGGGCCTCGACCTCGCCCCGCACTTCGCGATGGAGATCCACCTGCACCTCGCCGCGTGCTACCCGCGTGAGCCGTGGGTCGAGCACTTCGACTGGCTCGACCCCCTCTTCGAGGAGCGCCTCGAGACGTGCGACGGACGGATGCTCGTCCCCGACCGCCCAGGGCTCGGCTTCACCTTCAGCGAGCAGGCCCGCGCCTGGACGACCGAGAGCGTCACGCTGACCGCCTGACCGCCTGACCGCCTGACCGCCTGACCGCCTGAGCGGACACCACCACCACTTCCTCGGCGCGCGTCGTCGAGGCCATGAGTTCGACTGCGCGGCCTGAGCCGCGCGCTTGCCGACGATGTCGTCGGCGATACTGACAGAGAGGTCCTCGAACATGTCCAAGAAGCCAATGTCCACCCGCAAGATGTGGTGGATCGCACTCATCTCGGGAATGGCGTCCTATATCGACGCCGCCGCGATGACCTCGAGCGGGACGGCCCTGGTGCTCCTCAAGGACACCCTGGCCCTGACCCCGGAGATCATCGGGGTGCTGTCCTCGGCGCTCACGTTCTCGGTTGCCATCGGCGCCCTCTTCGGCGGGCGCCTCGGCGATCTGCTCGGACGCAAGGCGGTCTTCATCGCGACCATGGTCATGATCGCCGCGGGTTCGGCGCTGCTGGTGTTCGTCGAGGTGTTCCCAGGGCTGCTCGCCGGCATGATCCTCGTCGGGCTCGGCGCGGGCGCTGACCTGCCGGTCTCCCTCGCGACGATCTCGGAGATGGCCAAGTCCGGACTGCGCAGCAGCATGATCGGCTTCACCCACTTCCTCTGGAAGATCGGCAGCATGGTCGCGCTCGGGCTCGCGACCATCGTCGGCAGCATGGGCCAGCTCGGGGCGCAGATCCTGTTCGGGCACATCCTCGTGGTCACCCTGCTGACGCTCGTCGCGAGGTTCGCGGTTCCGGAGTCGACGCTGTGGCTCGAGCAGCGCGAGGCGGAGAAGGCGGGTGCAACGAGCCGCTCGGATGCGGCGCTCGGGTGGAGCACGCTGAAGACGCTCCTCAGGGCGCCTTTCGCGAAGTACTTCATCGTGCTCGCCGTCTTCTACACGCTCATGAACCTCGGTTCGAACACGGTGAGCCAGTACGGGGCCTACATGTACACGGAGGTGGCCGACTCCACGGTCCAGGTCTACTCGACGGTGAAGCTCATCACCATGTTCCTCGGCGCGATCCTCGTCCTCCTGTTCATGCGGGTCGTCGGGACACGGTGGCGCATGAGCTGGTTCGTGGGAGGCGCGATCTGCACGATCACGGCCATGTGCGTTCCGCTCGTCTTCGGCGTGACCGAGTCGACGCTGAACATCATGATGTTCCTGTGGCTCATCGGCACCGTGTTCGCTGGGGAGGGCATCATGAAGATCTGGACCCAGGAGTCGTTCCCGACGCTGCTGCGTTCCTCAGCGCAGGGCGCGATCATCGCCATCGCGCGATTCGGCTCGTCAGCGCTCGTGCTCGTCACTCCGGTCGTCCTGGCGACCGGCCCTGGGGCGCTCTTCGGGTTCCTCGCTGGCTCCTGCCTCGTCGCGGTGGTCCTCGCCTTCGTGGTGTTCGCGCGCCAGCGCACGACCGTCATCGACCAGGAGGAGGCGGACGCCGCCGCCGAGCAGAGCGCATCCGCGGACCGGGCGCGCCTCGAGGTGCGGGGATGAGCGGCACGATGCAGGAGGTCGTGCAGGTGCTCCGGGGCGAGACCGGTCACGCGGCACCGCTCATGCGCTGGTGGTGGTTCTCGACGCACGTGAGCGAGGCGGCGATCGACGCCGACCTGGACGCCATGCTGGCCGCTGGGATCGGCGGGGTCGAGCTCGCATTCGTGTACCCGGTGGATGAGGGCGGGTTGCGTTTCGGCGATCCGGAGTTCCTCGCGCTCGTGGGCTTCGCCGCGCGAGGGGCGCGGCGGCGAGGGCTGCGCTTCGATCTCACGCTCGGCGCGGGATGGCCGTTCGGTGGGCCGCACATCGACGCGTCGACGGCAGCTCGGGGGCTCCACTGGGAGCGAATCGAGCTCGCACCCGGCGCGACCGAGCTCGTCTTCCGGCCCTCGTTCGACGGCGATGCGCTGGTGAGTGCCTATGTGGGCGCCGGCTCCATCCAGGAGCTGCCCGCCGAGTGGGTGCTCGCCGAATGCGGGGAGCGCATCCACATTCCGGCCCTGGGCGGCGGGCCGAGAGTTCTCCTGGTCGCGGTCTCTCGCCTCACCGGCCAGAACGTGAAGCGCGCGCCCCGAGGTGCTGAGGGGCTGGTGCTCGACCACTACTCGGCGGTCGCCGTGCAGGCGCACCTGGAGGCGGTCGCGACGCCGCTCCTGGCCGCGGCGGGGGCCACGCGTGTGCACGCGGGGTTCTGCGACAGCTTCGAGGTGTACGAGTCCGATTGGACGACGGAGCTTCCTCGGGAGTTCCTCGCTCGACGGGGCTACGACCTGCTCCCGGAGCTCTGGCGGCTGGAGATCGACGGCGACGGCACGGCTCGGGTGCGCACCGACGTCATGACGACGCTCAGGGAGCTGTTCGAGGAGCACTTCGTGCAGGCGTTCGGAGACTGGGCGCACGGACACGGCCTGCTCTTCCGCGCGCAGTGCTACGGGGAGCCGCCCATGCTCATGAGCAGCTATCGCGACGTGGATCTCATCGAGGGCGAGGGGTGGGGATGGCGGCGATGGACGAAGAACGCGTGGGCGGTCTCCGCGGCCGGCGCCTACGGCAGGTCGCCCGTGTCCTCGGAGACGTGGACCTGGGTGCATTCCCCGTCGTTCCGGGCGGGGCCGGCCGACCTGCTGGGGGAGGCCTACGAGCATCTGCTGAGTGGCGTCAACCTCCTCGTCGGCCACGGCTGGCCGCTCGGGGGAGCGCTCGGTCACGGACAGCCGGTGTTCTACGCGTCCGGTGCTCTCGACTCGAGGAACCCGTGGTGGCCGGTCGCGCGTGAGCTGTTCTCTGGGCTCGCTCGCGTGAGCGCCGTCCTCCAGCTGGGCGAGCGGATCGCGCAGGTCGCCATCTACCATCCGGTGGCCGAGCTGCTGGCGAGCGCCAAGGGGGAGCGTCCGTTCGACCTGTGGCGGCAGACTCGTCGCTACGTGGACGACGAGTTCGTCTCGGCGGTGCGCACCACCGGCCTCGACTACGACCTCGTCGACGACGCGCTCCTCGAGGTCGGCGGCGCAGACCGCTTCGAGGTGCTGCTCGTGCCGGCGGGCTGCGCGCTCTCCGCCGCCGCGGCGCAGCTCCTGTCGTCGGCGGGTGTTCGCGTGGTCCACCTCTCGGCGTCCCGCGGCCAGGAGCGGCGGGCAGAGATCCGCGCCGCCGTGCACGGGACGGTCCCGCCGCTCGCGACGAGCGCACCGGACACCGTCGGGGTCACGACCCGCCAGCTCGAGGGCTCGCGCATCTCCCTGCTGGTGAACACCGGGGAGCGTTCGGCCGACGTCGTGCTGAGAGCCTGCGACGACAGCACGCTCACCGTGTGGGACGCCGTCTCCGGGCGGAGACGAGCGGTGGTGCGGGACGACGCCAGCCGTACCGTGCGCCTCGGGTCCTACGAGGCCGTGCTCGTCGGTCAGACTCAGGGAGAGGGGCCGGTGGGCGTCGACGAGCTGGAGACGACCGACCCGGTGCTGGGCCACGGCCACGAGGAGCCCCTCGCGGCAGGCTGGTTCGTGCGCACATCCAGCGGACGTCGGCCCGTCACGCTGCCCCACACGTGGGAGGACGACCCGGAAGTCGCCCACGACGACGAGCAGCTGGTGTACGAGATGACGGTGGAGCTCGAGCGCCCCGCCTCCGCTGCCCTCGACTTCGGCGACGCCAGCGTGCCCGAGGTCAGGGCCGAGCGTCGGGAGAACTCCTTCGCGCTCCCGGCTGACCCGCCTGTCGGCGCGGCTGCAAGCGTCGAGGTGGACGGCCTGCCCGTGGGGAGCGTCTGGCGGGCGCCCTACTCCGTCCAGCTCGGACGGCTCGCCGAGGGGCGCCACACGATCACGGTGACGGTCTCCTCGCTCGGGGTTCGAGGGGCCGCGGCGCGGGCGATCGATGGGACGAGCCCCGCGGCGCGAGCCGCGAACGGCGTCAGGTTCCGAGTGCAGGATGCGAGCCGAAGGCGGGACGGGGTGCGCTCCGGCATCCTCCGGGTGCCGACCCTGCGGCTCAGCGCTGACTGACGCGCGTCGGACGCGCACCGTCGCAGACTGCGCCCCAAGGAGCTTCCTCCCCGAGGCCCCCGCCCGCCCCGCGCGACGCCCGGGCGAGGGATGGCACGATGTGTGCATGAGCATGACGCGCGCCGAGGAGATCGCCAAGGTCCTGGCCGACCGCATCGTCGAGGGAAGCATCGCCCCCGGCGACCGGCTGCCGAGCGAGGGCGGCCTCGTCGAGGAGTTCGGGGCGAGCCGGAGCGTCGTCCGCGAAGCGCTGCACCGCCTGCAGTCGCGCGGCCTCGTGCGCACGCGTGTGGGATCGGGAAGCTACGCCCTCACCCCTCCCGTCGCGACGACGGGCGACGACTGGCTGGGCGCGCACTCCGAAGCGGAGCGCGCAGAGCTCCATGCCTTCCGAATCGCCGTGGAGGTCGA
Source organism: Pseudoclavibacter sp. RFBJ3 (assembly GCF_002931375.1). Classification (NCBI taxonomy): domain Bacteria; kingdom Bacillati; phylum Actinomycetota; class Actinomycetes; order Micrococcales; family Microbacteriaceae; genus Pseudoclavibacter; species Pseudoclavibacter sp. RFBJ3. The sequence goes on from NZ_PSXZ01000004.1 coordinate 119,342, forward strand.
GGCCGCCGCGCTCGCGGCCCGCTCCCCGTCAGCGCAGGAGATCGCCGAGATCGACGCGGCCCTCGCCTCCCTCGCGAAGGCGAGCCTGCCGAGCGAGACCGTCGACGCGGACTTCGCCTTCCACCGTGCGATCGCCGCCGCGTCCGGCAACCGCTACTTCCTGACAGCCCTCGACCGGATGGGCGCGCGCGCCATCATCCTGCCTCCAGCGCGCATCTCCGACGTGGACCGCAACGCGGCCGAGGCTGCCGCAGTCCTCGCCGAGCACCGGGCTATCGCCGACGCCATCCGCCTCGCCGACCCCGTCGCTGCCGCAGCGGCAGTGCGCACCCACCTCGCGGCGTCCACCGCGCGCCGAGCCGCCCGCGGCACCGGCTCCTGACTCCTCGCTGACTACCCCGGCGTGCTGACGGGGGCCATCAGCTGCGGCCCCGTGCTCGACACCCGACCCACCTCGGGGCCGACCTCGTGCATGGCGAGCGTCGACGCCAGCTCGACACCCGCCTGGCTCGCCTCGTCGAGCAGCCCCTGCGTGCCCACCACCGACTGGTCGAGCCACGCATCCCAGAGCGCGCGCGGCAGCATGAGCGGCATGCGGTCGTGGATGCTCGCCAGCTCACCCGTCGACCCCCGCGTCAGGATCGTCGTCGTCAGCAGCCACCTGGACGGATCATCGCCGGGCTTCGTGGGGTCCGCCCACCAGGAGTACAGGCCAGCGAACGCGATGAGCTCGTCGTCGTGCTCCGGGTGGATGAAGAACGGTGTCTTCGACCCGGACTTCGTGCCGTCTGCCTTCTTGCGCCACTCGTAGTAGCCGACAGCAGGCACGATCGCTCGCCGCTGCTTCACCGGCCCACGGAACGTCGGCTTCTCCAGCACCGTCTCGATGCGCGCATTGAACGCCTTCGACGAGAAGCTCGGATCCTTCGCGAACGGCGGCAGCAGCCCCCACCTCGCACGCTCGACGCGGCGAACCGCGGCCCCACCGCCCTTGGGCTCGGGCTCCACCACCACGGGGACCGGGTCGGTCGGGGGAGTGTTGAACGACGGCTCCGGCAGATCAGCGCCGAGGGCCTCGATATCGAAGAGCGCCTCGACGTGCTCGACTGCTGGGGTGACATAGCGACCGCACATGGCCCAACGCTACGACAGCGCAGCCCACGGCGCGCTGCAAGCTTCGGATTCTCTGTACGCTCAGTGCATGGTCAAGCAGCGCAGCGCCCTCGACAGCATCCCCGCCTACAAGCAGGGTGCCATGCCGAGCACCAGCGACGTCGTCAAGCTCTCCTCCAACGAGAACCCGTTCCCGCCGCTCGCCTCCGTGCGCGCGGCCGTTGCCGAAGAGCTCGAGCGCATCCACCTCTACCCGTCCATGGCGGCACCGGAACTCACCTCGCGCGTCGCGACGCTCCAGGGCGTCGAACCCGAGAACATCGTCTTCGGAGCAGGCTCCGTCGAGGTGGCCACACAGCTCGTCCAAGCCAGCGCGGGACAAGGCGACGAGGTCATGTTCGCCTGGCGCAGCTTCGAGGCGTACCCGATCATCGCGATCGGCGCAGGAGCGACGCCGGTGCAGGTGCCCCTCACCGCCGACGAGCGCCACGACCTCGACGCCATGGTCGACGCCATCACCGACCGCACCGCGATCATCTTCGTCTGCAACCCCAACAACCCCACGGGAGCGACCCTCACCCACGCCGAGGTCCGTGCATTCATCACGCGCGTCCCCAGCGACGTGCTCGTCGTCATCGACGAGGCCTACGAGCACTTCAACCGCGACGCGGAGACCGCCATCGGCATCGACCTCTACCGGGAGTTCCCCAACGTCGCCGTCCTGCACACCTTCTCCAAGGCCTACGGCCTCGCAGGACTCCGCATCGGCTACGCCGTCGCCCAGGCAGACGTCGCAGCCAACCTCCGCAAGGTCTCCGTGCCCTTCGCGGTCTCCGCCCTCGCCCAGACCGCCGCCCTCGCCTCCCTCGACGCCGAAGCCGAGCTCGGCGAGCGAATCGACGACATCGTCAGCGAACGCGCCCGCGTCACCGACGAGCTCCGGGCCCAGGGCTGGAACGTGGGCGAATCCCAGGCGAACTTCGTCTGGCTCAGGCTCGGCGACGACACCGAGCACATCGACGCCGCACTCACCCGCTCCGGCGTGCTCGCCCGAGCCTTCCCCGGCGAAGGCATCCGCATCACCATCGGCTCGCCGGAAGCCAACCGCCGCGCACTCGCCGCGCTCGCGGGAGTCAGACAGGAGGCGACACGATGAGCACCTGGCGCATCCGCGATTTCCAGCCGACGGACATGGACGCGCTGCTCCGTCTCTGGGAGCAGCACCGCCGCTCCGGCACGGAGCCCGTGTACGGCCTCAGCGAGGTCATCGCCTCGACCCGCAAGGACACCGCCGTCGTCGCGGTCGCGGGCGAGAAGATCGTCGGCGTCGCGGTTGCGCGTGCGGCCCACGACCAGGGCTGGATCGTGTTCTTCGGGACCGACGACGAATGGCGCCGCCGCGGAATCGGCGGGGCCCTGCTCGCCTCCCTCGAGCAGCGGATGGCGCAGCACGGGCTGCAGAAGCTCACGATCCTCGTTCCTGACGAGCAGACGCAGGTGGGGGCGCTCACGAAGGCAGGGTTCGCCGACAAACGCCACCTGCGCTACTTCGAACGGGAGATCCGCGTCAAGCAGCAGGAGATGGTGGCCCTTCGCGAGCTCGGCGGCCGCATCCTGCCCTCCGACCGCTGGGACGCGATCGGCGGCATGCAGCACGAGAAGGACGTGCTCGAGCGACGACTCGTGCTGCCGCTCAGCGACCCCGACCTCGCCGAGGAGTACGGCGTCGTGCCGCCTCGCGCGATCGTGCTCTTCGGCCCTCCGGGCACGGGCAAGACGACCTTCGCGAAGGGCATCGCCTCCCGTCTCGGCTGGCCGTTCGTCGAGGTCTTCCCGTCCCGCCTGTCGGCGTCGCCGCGTGGCCTCGCCGGCGAGCTGCGCGAGACGTTCGAGCAGGTCGAGTCGCTCGAGCATGCCGTCGTCTTCATCGACGAGGTCGAGGAGATCGCGTCGCACCGAGGCGGGGAGCCGCCGTCGCCCACGCAGGGCGTCACCAACGAGCTCCTGAAGATCATCCCAGCCTTCCGGGAGAAGCCAGGGCGACTCCTCATCTGCGCCACCAACTTCATCCGCGCCCTGGACCAGGCGTTCCTGCGTCACGGCCGCTTCGACTACGTCATCCCCATCGGGCTGCCGGATGCCGCCGCGCGTCGTGCGATCTGGGAGCGGTACGTGCCCGAGTCGGTGAGCGACTCCGTCGACGTGCCCGCGCTGGTCGAGCAGACGAGCGGATACTCGCCCGCCGACATCGAGTTCGCCGCGCGCCGTGCTTCGCAGGTCGCGCTCGAGCGTGCCGTCGCCGCGCGCAACTCCGGCGACGTGGTGCCGCTCGGCCCCACCACGGACGACTTCCTCGCCGCCATCTCCTCGACGCGCACGACCGTGTCGAGTGAGGTCGAGCGCGAGTTCGAGGAGGACATCTCGGCGATCGCCCGCGTGTAGCGGGGCGCGGCTGTCCAACATCAGTGCAGAACGGCGTCGAAGGCCGCGGTTCCGGCGCCATCGGCCGAATATCGCACCGAAGTTGGACAGCGGCCGGCCGCGGACCGCGCGTTCAAGCGAAGAAGAGGGGCCGGATGCGATGCATCCGGCCCCTCTTCCGTGCAGCTGAGGCTAGGCCTTCTTGGCTGCGCTGTCTTCGTCGTCGGAGGTGATGTCGAAGTCGTCGACCTCGTCATCGCCGGCCGGGTCGAGCTCTGCTTCGACCTCGTCGAGGTCGTCGTCCTCGTCGGAGTCCTCGAGCTCGCTCTCGATCTCGTCGATCCACTCGTCGAGGAGGTCTTCTGCGGCTTCGTCGTCGGAGGCGGACTGCACCTCGAGGGTGCCGTCGCCCCACAGGCGGGAGGAGACGCGGACGTCGTCGGTGTCCTCGACGGCGTCGTGTGCCTCCGACTCGAACTCGTTGGCGATCTTCGCCGCTTCGTCTTCGGATTCGGCTTCGATGACGAGCGCCGAGACGACCTCGTATTTCAAGAGCACGGCGTAGGTAGGCATGGGGCGACTCCTCGTGACTGCGAGCGCACCGCTCGCAGAATGAAGGTACTCGTGACCGAGCGCCCAGACAAGCTGAGGCCGGTGCGTCGCGGATGACACCTTGGTGAAGAGTTTCCCGCGTCCCGGCGCTCGACGTAGGCTCGCGTCATGCCACTCGACGCGCCTGCCCCCCTCGATGCGACCGCCAGTGCACGCGGCGGCGCGGCCAAGCGGTCTCCGCTCGCCGTCGCCGTCGCCCAGTACGCCCCGGGCTCGGATCTCGCGGAGAACGAGCGGCTGCTGCGCGAGAACGTCGCTCTCGCGGCGGACCGCGGGGCCCAGCTGGTCGTCGTGCCCGAGTACGCGAGCTTCTTCCTGCCGGAGCTCGGGCCGGAGCTCGTGCGGAACGCGCAGGACCTCGATGGGCCCTTCGTCTCGCTCATGCGCTCGCTTGCGGCAGAGCACGGCGTGACGATCGTCGCGGGGCTCGTGGCGACGTCGGAGGACCCGCAGCGCTTCGCCAACACGCTGGTCGCCGTCGACGCCACGGGCGAGGTCGTCGCCCAGTACCGCAAGGTGCACCTCTACGACGCGTTCGGGGCGAAGGAGAGCGACTGGGTCGTGGCCGGTGACACGGCCGCGCCGCAGACATTCCTGGTCGGCGGCGTCCGGGTCGGGTTGCAGACCTGCTACGACCTTCGGTTCCCCGAGGTCTCGAGGACCCTCGTGGATGCGGGGGCCGAGCTCATCGCGATCCCCGCGGAATGGGTGCGCGGACCGTTGAAAGAGCATCACTGGACGACCCTGCTCGCGGCCCGCGCCATCGAGAACACGGTCTACTTCGCCGCGGCCGACCATCCAGCCCCCATCGGCGTCGGTCACAGCGCCGTCATCGACCCCAGGGGTGCGACGATCGCGGGCGGGGGCATCGAGGCTGGGCTCTCCATCGGCTGGGTGTCGCTCGAGGTGCTCGACTCGGTTCGCGAGCAGAACCCGGCGCTCGAGCTCCGGAGGTACCGGGTCGTGCCGGTCGAGGCAGCGCCGACGGACTGAGCCGCTACCGGCTGAGCTCGCCCAGCCGGTCGAGCCTGCGCATGCCCTCATCGAGCACCTCGTCGCTCTTGCAGAACGCGAAGCGGACCAGCGAGCGGTAGTCGCCCTGCCGCTCCGGGGTGCACAGCGCGGCGACGGGGATGCCGACCACCCCGATCTCGCGCGGCAGCCGCCGGCACAGCTCGGTCGCATCCGTGTACCCGATGCTCGCCGCGTCGGCGATCGCGAAGTAGCCGGATGCCGGAGTCGCCGTCTCCAGGCCGCGGCTGCGCAGCGCGGTCACGAGCAGGTCGCGCTTGGCCCGGAGGCGCTGGCGTTCCTCGTCGAAACGACGCTCCGGGAGTCTCAGCCCGACAGCGACGGCTGGCTGGAACGGCCCGCTGCCGACGTAGCTGAGGTACTGCTTCACCGCGAGCACGGCCTCGATGAGGGCGGCGGGCCCGGTGACCCAGCCGACTTTCCAGCCGGTCACGCTGAAGGTCTTGCCTGCCGAGCCGATGCTGAGCGTGCGCGACGCCGCCCCCGGGAGGCTGGCGATGGCGACATGCGCCCCGTCGAAGACGAGGTGCTCGTAGACCTCGTCGGTGACGATGATCGCGTCGTGGCGCGCGGCGAGGTCCACGATGAGCTGGAGCGTCTCGCGGGGGAGCACGGCACCCGTCGGGTTGTGCGGCGTGTTGACGATGATGAGGCGGGTCCGGTCGGAGACCGCGCGCCGCAGCTCATCGTGATCTGGCCGGAACGCGGGCCACCTGAGCGGGACGGTCACGAGGCGGGCATCGGCGAGCCGAGCGAGCGCCCCATACGCGTCGTAGTGGGGTTCGAGGACCACGATGTCCTCGCCAGGCTCGACGAGCCCGAGCACCGTCGCGGCGAGTGCCTCGGTGGCGCCGACCGTGACGAGGACTTCCCGGTCGGGGTCGAGCGCGACGCCGCGGAACCGCTGCTGGTGCTCGGCGATCGCGGCGCGCAGATCTGCAGTCCCCCGGGGCGGCGGGTACTGGTTCTCGCCGCGCGCGATCGCCTCGATCGCCGCATCCAGCAGCTCCCGCGGTCCGGCGTAGTCCGGGAAGCCCTGCCCTAGATTCACCGATCCCGTGGTGCGGGCGAGCTCGGTCATCTCGCCGAAGACCGTGCCCTGCAGTTCGCCACTCGGGGAGAGGAGGCCAGCCCCCTGGGCCGCCCGGAGCCATGGTCCGTCTCTGCGCATGCATCCAGTCTGTCACCGGCCGAGTCACGATCGAATCTCGAACCGCGACGTGCCGCCGAAACCAGAGCGATCGCTCCGTCCGCTCCCTAGACTTGCGCCACGGATGCGCCCCGACGCATCGAGAACGTCAGGATCCTCATGCTCGACTCATCACCCGCTGCGGGCGCCGACGCGAACAGCGCGCAGACCCAGTCGAGCGCTGCGCGGGCCGAGGAGCACGGCCGCCACCGAGCCGGGGCCCACCTGCACTCCATCCACGACGATGCGCCCGTGGTCAGCCGGCGCACCGGCCTCCTCGTCGTCGCGGGCATCGCGGTGGTCGCGGCGGTCGTCGGCGGGCTGAGCGGGGCACTCATCACGGCGAATGTGCTCAACCAGCCCAACCAGGACGCCCAGCGTCTCACGCAGCCGCTCGGCTCCCCGAGCGAGCCGACCGCCCCGCTGCCGGGAGAGGCCAGCGCGGCGATCGTCGGGGCGGCCCCGAGCGTGGTCACGCTCACGGTCTCCACGCCCACCCGCACCGAGACGGGGTCTGGCGTCATCTACTCGGGCGACGGCCTGGTCATCACCAACGCCCACGTCGTGACGCTCGACGGCACGGTCTCGGATGCGCAGATCACGGCGACCACCAGCGACGGCCGTGTCTTCACGACCACTCGGGTCGGCTTGGACGTGCTCGCCGACGTCGCCGTGCTGCGGCTGACCGACGCCAGCGGACTCCAGCCCGCCTCCTTCGCCGACTCCGACCAGATCGTGGTCGGCCAGTCCACGATCGTGCTCGGGGCTCCGCTCGGGCTCGCCGGCACCGCGACGACGGGTGTGGTGTCCGCGGTCAACCGCAGCATCGAGATCGCGTCGGCCGCGGTGCCGCCGACGGTCGACGAGAACGCCGCCACCGATTCGCCCCTCAGCTCCACCACCGATCCGGGCAAGAGCATCGTCCAGCTTCCCGTCATCCAGACGGACGCCGCCATCAACCCGGGCAACTCGGGCGGTGCCATGCTGAACGCGAACGGCGAGGTCATCGGCATCAACGTGGCGATCGCGGGCACCAAGTCCGGTGGCCAGGGGCAGGCCGCCTCGAGCGGCAGCATCGGCCTCGGCTTCGCGCTGCCCGCGAACTACGCCGTCCAGATCGCCGCGCAGCTCGCGGCCGGGCAGACGCCGTCGCACGGCGCGCTGGGGGCGACGGTGCGCAACGCGGCGACCGTCGCGACGAGCAGCCAGAGCATCGTGGGCGCCTACGTCGACAGCGTCGTGGAGAACGGCGCCGCCTCGATCGCGGGCCTCAGCAGGGGAGACATCGTCACGTACATCGGCACGGTCCCCGTGTCGAACGCCAACGACCTCATCGCGCACGTCCGCGTCTACGAAGCGGGTGAGGTGGCCACGCTCACCGTCGTCCGCCAGGGCGAGGTGATCGAGGTCGAGGTGTCCCTCGACGCGGCGGCCTAGGCGGACTCCCTAGGAGACCCCGTCGGTCTCCTTGCCCTTGCCACGCGTGAGCGCGAGCGGCACCCGGAAGAAGCTGAACGGCCCGCGCGTCAGCGCCTTGTGGTCGTCGCCGTCGTCCGGCTTGGAGCTGGCGAACTGCGGGTGCAGCTCGATGGGGAAGCTCGCGGGGGCCACACCGAACGCCTCGCGGGACGTGCGCACGACCTCGTTGCTGAGTATCCGGTTGCCGGCACCCCCGATGACGGCGCCGATGCCGAACGGCACGAGCCGCCCGACCGTGCTCGCCGACTGGCGAACGACGAAGCGCTTGAGGAACATCGACTGGATGCGCCCGGACAGCTCGCCGACCATCGCGCGCGGGAGCCGCTTCGTCACGATCTCGCCCCAGAACACCTGCTTCGCCGGGCCCTTGCCGAAGGCCTGACCTGCGAACTGCTGGATGAGGTTCTTGCTGGCCTTGCCGAGCATGAGGGACTGGATGAGGGTCCGCGCGCGCACGGGGTCGGAGATGGGGAGTCCGTGGATCTCGGCGACCGCCTGACCGAAGAGGGAGGTCATCTCGAGGAAGCCGGCGGTCTCGACGCCCGTCACGGCGAGGGACGCCGCCGTGCCGACGCCCGGCACCATCGCGGCGGCGCCAGCTGCGCCCCCGCTCACGGTCGTCGCGTTGAGGTACTGCTGCTCGATCTTCTTGATGAGCTCGCTCGGGGTCGCATCCGGGTACTTTCCGCGGAGGATGCGGATCTGTCGCAGCACGATCGGGCGCTGGATGGCCATGAGCCGGTCGAGCCAGATCTTGTCCTGCTCTCCGGCTGCCGCAGCCTGCTGCTCGTCGCGCGGGGGCAACGGGGCGTAGCTCGCCGCGTCGGCACCTTCGTTGACGCGCGGAGTGCTGGAATCTGACACTGGACCTCCTCGTGATGGCACGGCCGAGCGCGGAGCGCATGGCGACGCGAGCAGTGTATGAGGACACGCCTGGGGGGAGCTTGGAGTCGCAGGGGCGGCGTGGCACGCCGGATCGTTGGTACGGTTGAGCGATGTCTTCGAAGAGCTCAGACGTCGGCGATGGCGCCGCCGACGATGTGAACGAGAGTGCTGCCAGCCCAGACGTACCGGAGGGCGACGCGAGTCGACCCCAGGCGATCATGGTCGAGGCGATCGTCGTCGACGACAGCGTGACCGCTTCATCGCTTGCAGAGGAGGAGGCCGCGGCGCAGGAGTCCGGCCTTCCCGCTGCCGTCAGGAACCCGGTGCTGGGTGCCGCGACGGCAGAGGGCCTCTCGACGATGACGCCCGTCACGCGTGTCACCGAGGCACCCGACCGTGAACTCGGCGACACCGTGCTGTCCGTCACCGGCCTCACGAAGCGCTTCGGTGCGGACGTCGCCGTTAACGACGTCACCTTCGAAGTCCGTCGTGGCTCCTTCACGGGCATCGTCGGACCGAACGGTGCCGGCAAGACGACGACCCTGTCGATGGCGACGGGGCTGCTCAAGCCGACGAGCGGCACCGTCGAGGTGCTCGGCCTCGACGTGTGGAAGAACCCGAAGGCCGCGCATCCCCACATCGGCATCCTCCCGGACCGGCTGCGTCTCTTCGACCAGCTCACGGGCGGACAGCTCCTCTACTACTCGGGACTCCTGCGCGGCCTCTCGCCCACGGACTCGCGGTCGCGAACTGAATCGCTGGTGCACGCCTTCGAGCTCGAATCGGCCGCCAACCGCCTCGTCGTCGACTACTCGGCGGGCATGACGAAGAAGATCTCGCTCGCCGCAGCCCTCATCCACTCGCCGGAGCTGCTGGTGCTCGACGAGCCGTTCGACACGATCGACCCGGTGTCGGCGGGGCAGCTCATCGACATCCTGCTCGAGTACGTGCAGCGCGGGGGAACGGTGCTGCTCTCGAGCCACAGCATGGACCTCGTGCAGCGCGTCTGCGACCACGTCGCCGTCATCGTTCGTGGCGAGCTCCTCGCTTCCGGCACGGTGAGCGAAGTGCGCGGCAGCATCACACTCGAAGAACGCTTCCGCGACCTCGTGCGCGGCACGCCACAGATGGAGGGGCTCGATTGGCTGGACATCTCCTTCAACTGAAGCTGCAGTCGATCCGCAACGGCGCTCGGCGCGACTCGCAGCATCGGGGGGCATGGATCGGCACGCTCCTGCTGTCGATCCTCGCCGCCGTCTTCGCCCTGTTCGCGGTCCTGTCGCTGCTCGACTCCGACATCGAGGCGAAACGCGAGGGGGCCATCATCGCTGGCTCGCTCGTGACCATCGCGACCGGGCTCGTGAGCGTGTTCGTGACGCCGATCGCCGCGATCGATCCGCGCTCGCTCGCCGTCATGGGCTTCTCGCCCCGGCGGTCGGCCTGGCTGGCGCTCGGCACGGCGTTCGTCAGCGTGCCGTCGTTCGCGATCACGATCGTCCTGCTGGCAGGGCTCCTGCTCTGGACCGGCGACTCGACAGGCCTGCTCGTCGCCATCGTCGGCGCCGCGCTGGTCCTCGCGACGCTCGTCGTGCTGTCGCGCCTCGCTGGCCTCGTCGGTGAGGACCTGCGGGCCAGGCGGCTCGTGAGCGACGCCCGCGCAGCGCTTGTCCTCGTGCTCCTGCTCCTCGCGTCGCCCATCGTGTTCGTCGCGGTGTCCGTCGACTGGCAGCTGGGTGAGCACGAAGCCGTCAGCGCCGCGCTCGAGGTGCTCTCGCTCTCTCCCATCGCGGCCCCGTGGGCGGCAGCGGCGAGTGCGACAGGCGGAGACCTGCAGCTCGCCTTCGGGCAGCTCGGCATCGGTGCGGTCACGCTCGTCGTGCTGCTCGTGCTCTGGCAGGTCGTCGCCGGCCGAGTCGCCTCCGCTGCGCTCGGCGGCGACGAGACCGAGCTCGTCGATCTCGGCGCGTTCGGCGCCTTCGGCCGCTCGCCTGCGCTTGTCGTTGCGGCGCGGACGGTCACGTACTGGATGCGCGACCCGCGGTACGTCGTCGTCAACGTGTCGATCATCCTCATCCCGCTGCTCGCCCTGATCCCGCTGGCGGTCGTCGGCGTAGAGCCGCGGCACCTGGCGCTCCTTCCCTTGCCGCTGCTGGCGTTCTTCATCGGGTGGACCCTCCACAACGACCTCGCCTTCGACGGCTCTGCGGTGTGGATGCACGTGACGAGCGGCATGTCCGGGCTCTCCGACCGCTTCGGTCGCGCCCTCCCGACGCTCGTCTTCGGCACGGTGGTCGTCGTTCTCGGCGCACTCGTGACCTGGCTCATCGTGGGCGAGTGGGGCACGATCCTCGCCCTCGTCGGCCTGTCGCTCGGCTTGCTCTTCGCGGCGACGGGCTTCTCGAGCATCGGCAGCGTGCTGCACCCGTATCCGGTGGCGCGACCGGGCGACTCGCCGTTCAGCCAGCCCGTGCGGTCTTGGGGATCCGGCGTGTTCTGGCACCCCACGACCGGCTTCATCGCGATCCTCCTCATGGGCCCGTCCGTCTACGCGGGCCTCGTCGCCCTCAACGGCGGCGAGTCCTGGTGGAACTTCGTCGCCCTCGGCTGGGGTGTCGTGGTGGGGCTCATCGTCCTCATCGTGGGCTTAAACGCGGGCGCCAGGCAGTTCGAGCGCCGCTCCAGCGAGATCATGGCGTTCGCGCAGAGCGCGTAGCCATCCGGTAGGGCCCGCGGTTTGCGTTCTAAGATGATCGGCATGACGTTCTCCAGCACCCCAACGGGCCCCGGCGGGCCAGACGAGACCGGCGGCGGCACGGCGATCCTCGATCGCGAGCTCGAGCAGCTCCTCAACGAGGAGCAGACCGACGACCCGGGCGACCACGACAAGTTCTCGCACTACGTGCGCAAGGAGAAGATCCTCGAGTCGGCGGTGACGGGCAAGCCGGTGCGCGCGCTATGCGGCAAGAAGTGGCTGCCGAACAGCAACCCCGACCGCTTCCCCGTCTGCCCGAACTGCAAGGCGGTGTACGACAAGATGAAGGGCTGAGCCGCGCATCCACCGGATGCACGAGGCTCACCCGCACGCGCGACGGCCGCGAACCCGAGATGGGTTCGCGGCCGTTGTGCTGTCCGGCGTCGAGGCGCCGGGTGGGGCTGTCAGACCCAGACGGTCTCGCGGCCGTCCTGCTCGACGAAGACCGTCGGGAGGGCGGCCTCGCCCGCGTGGAGGCGGAGCGCGCCGATCGGCAGCTCGTCGATGGCGGTGCGGTGGTGCTCTCGGGCGCTCTGCACGCCAGCCTGGCCCGTGTACTCCTCGTTGATGACACCGTCGACGACGAGGTCGACGAGCAGCGAGCGGTCGCTCTTGTCGGAGACGGGGGGAGCGCCGATGCCGACGACCTCGGCCTCGGCGATCCCGTGCTCGTCGCGGCGGCGGACGGGGAACTTCTCGCCGCCCACGCTGACCTTGCCCGTGGAACGCTTGGCGACCGACACCCACTCGCCGTCCTCGCCGCGGCGGGCGACGAGCTTGTAGACCATGCCGGAGGCGACGGAGCCCGAGCCAGTGACGACGCTCGTGCCGACGCCGAACGAGTCGACGGGGCTCGCACCGAGTCCCGCGATGGCGAACTCGTCGAGGTCGTTCGTGACCGTGATGCTGGTCGCGGTGTTGCCGAGCTCGTCGAGCTGCGCGCGCACCTCCGCGACGAGCGTCGGCAGGTCGCCGGAGTCGAGGCGCACGCCGCCCAGCTCTCGGCCGGCGACCTCGACCGCGAGGCGCACGCCCTCGCGAACGTCGTACGTGTCGACGAGCAGCGTCGTGCCGGCACCGAGGGTGGCGACCTGCGAGGCGAACGCCTCGCGCTCGGAGTCGTGCAGCAGGGTGAACGAGTGCGCGGCGGTTCCCATCGTCGGCACACCCCAGCTGCGTCCGGCCTCCAGGTTGCTCGTGGCCTTGAATCCGGCGATGTAGGCGGCGCGGGCCGCCGCGACCGCCGAGCGCTCACCGGTGCGGCGCGAGCCCATCTCGGCAAGCGGTCGGCCTCGGGCGACGGAGACCATGCGCGCGGCGGCGGAGGCGACCGCGCAGTCGTAGTTGTAGATGCTCAGCAGGAGCGTCTCGAGGATGACGCCCTCGGCGAAGGTCGAGCGAACCTCGAGGATGGGGGAGCCGGGGAAGTAGATCTCGCCCTCGCGGTAGCCGCGGATGGTGCCAGAGAAGCGGTAGTCCGCGAGCCAGTCGAGGGTCTTGGGGGAGACGATCGAGTGCTCGCGGAGGTGCGCCAGCTCGGCGTCCCCGAAGCGGAATTCGCGCAGCAGCTCGAGCGCGCGCCCGACTCCCGCCACGACTCCGTAGCGGCGCCCGCTCGGCAGGCGCCTCCCGAAGAGCTCGAAGACGCTGTCACGATCGGCGGTGCCGGCGTTGACCGCGGCATCGATCATCGTGAACTCGTACTGGTCGGTGAGGAAGCCGGTAGACGGCCGTTCGGAAGTCACCGCCCCAGCCTAGGCGCAGCCGCGGGGCGCGCAAGGGTGCTCGGCGTGCGCATCCGCCCCAACTGATGCCTGGGAGTAGACTCGGCACTCATGAGCGAGGCACCGATCGGCGTATTTGACTCTGGTGTCGGCGGGCTGACGGTCGCGAGGGAGATCCGGGCGCAGCTGCCGGGGGAGTCGCTTCTCTACGTCGGAGACACCGAGCACACGCCGTATGGCCCGAAGCCGATCGCCGACGTCAGGCGTCTGTCGCTCGCGGTCCTCGACGAGCTCGTCGAGCAGGACGTCAAGATGCTCGTCATCGCCTGCAACACCGCGTCTGCCGCGGTGCTGCGGGATGCGCGTGAACGCTACGACGTGCCGGTCGTGGAGGTCATCGCGCCGGCCGTGCGAGCTGCCGTGAGCGCGACGCACAACAACCGCATCGGGGTGCTCTGCACCGAGGCGACCCTGTCGTCACGTGCGTACGACGACGCTTTCGCGGCGGCCCCCCACCTCGAGATCTTCTCGCAGGCCTGCCCGCTGTTCGTGGAGTACGTGGAGCGAGGCGACACGACGAGCCCAGAGCTGGTGCAGCACGCCGAGGAGTATCTGGCGCCCATCAAGGCGGCCGGCGTCGACACCGTCGTCCTCGGCTGCACGCACTATCCGTTCCTGAAGGGCGTGCTCGGCTACGTGCTCGGCCCGGACGTCCGCCTCGTCTCGAGCGACGTGGAGACGGCGCAGGACGTGTACCGCGTGCTCGCCTCGAACGGCCTCCTCAACGCCAGCGGGCGAGCCCCGCAGTACTCCTACCGGGCGACGGGCGAGAACACGGAGGCGTTCGTGAACCTCGCCGGTCGCTTCCTCGGCCCCGACGTGCGCCACGTGGAGCGACTCATGACGGAGGCCATCAACCTGCCGCCGTCGATGCGCCGCACCTGACGAGCCGCGCCCCGATTTCCAGCACCGCATCCGACCCCTTGGAGGGACCAATGACCGAAGCACGCGCAGACGGCCGCACCCACGACCAGCTTCGCCCCGTGACGATCGAGAAGGGCTGGAGCGAGCAAGCCGAGGGCTCTGCCCTCATCTCGTTCGGGAAGACGAAGGTGCTGTGCACCGCCTCGTTCACGCCCGGCGTGCCACGCTGGCTCAAGGGGCAGGGCAAGGGATGGGTCACGGCCGAGTACGCGATGCTCCCGCGCGCCACGAACGACCGCAACAGCCGTGAGTCCGTGAAGGGCAAGATCGGCGGCCGCACGCACGAGATCTCCCGCCTCGTCGGCCGCTCGCTGCGCGCGGCCGTCGACATGTCGGCGCTCGGCGAGAACACGATCGTCATCGACTGCGACGTGCTGCAGGCCGACGGCGGCACGCGCACCGCCGCGATCACGGGCGCCTACGTGGCGCTGGCCCAGTCGATCGAGTGGGCGAAGGCCAACAAGCACGTGCCGGCGAAGGCGAACGTGCTGACGCGCTCGGTTGCCGCGATCTCGGTGGGCATTGTCGACGGCGTCCCGCTGCTCGACCTGGCCTACGTCGAGGACGTCCGCGCCGGCACGGACATGAACGTCGTCGCGACGGGCGACGGCAAGCTCATCGAGGTGCAGGGCACCGCCGAGGGCGCGCCGTTCGACCGCGAGGAGCTCGACCGTCTCCTCGATATCGCCCTCGCGGGCACGGCGACGCTCACGGAGCTGCAGAACGAGGCGCTCAAGGCATGAGCGAGCCGGTCCGGGTTGTCCTCGCCTCCCACAACGCGCACAAGCTGATCGAGCTGCGACGCATCCTGGGCGCGCAGCTCGACGGCATCGAGCTCGTCGCCTACGACGGCCCCGAGCCGCGCGAGACCGGTCTCAGCTTCGAGAGCAACGCGCTCCTCAAGGCACGCGCCGCGGCAGAGCACACGGGGCTCCCGGCGCTGGCCGACGATTCGGGCATCTCGGTGGACGTGCTCGGCGGCTCGCCCGGCATCTTCTCCGCCCGCTGGTCGGGGCCCGCGAAGGACGCGAAGGAGAACCTCGAGCTGCTGCTGTGGCAGCTGAGCGACGTGTCGCATCCGAACCGCGCGGCGCAGTTCGTCGCGGCAGCCGCGCTGGTCGTGCCGGCGTCTGCCTCGGCGACGGGCGAGGAGCTGAGCGAGGCCGTGCTCGGCGTGTGGCCCGGCCGCATCCTCGAGCAGCGGAGCGGGGACCACGGGTTCGGCTACGACCCCATCTTCCAGCCCGACGGCGCCGAAGGCTCAGCCGCTGACCTCACGGACGCCGAGAAGGACGCCTCGAGCCACCGCCGCCGCGCGTTCGACGCGCTCGCGCCGAAGCTGCGCGCGGCCCTCGGCCTGTAGCCCCGCGAACCGCTTCGGGATGGGTTCCTCGTTTCCGGATGGAAAGCAACCCATCCGGAAGCGCGAAAGCCATCCCGCGAGGCTGAGTTTTTCGCGTCCCGGGTCCATCACGCGACCGCGTCCGCGTGCCGGACTCGCACGTGCATCACGCCCTGAGCTCCCCGCCGACGACCGTGGTCTTTCCGCCCAGCGAACGGCTTCGGGATGGGTTCCTCGCTTCCGGATGGAAAGCAACCCATCCGGAAGCGTGAAAGCCATCCCGAGGTTGAGGAGCGGGGCGAGACTTGGCGTGCGGAGCCTCGAGCCGACCGCGTTAGAGGAGTGAGCTGGCCTCGGTGAGCACGCCGCGCAGTGTCTGCTCGATCTCGTCGAATTCTGCCTGCCCGATGGTGAGGGGCGGGGCGAGCTGGATGACGGGGTCGCCTCGGTCGTCGGCGCGGCAGTAGAGGCCCGCGTCGAAGAGTGCCTTGGAGAGGAAGCCGCGCAGGAGGCGCTCGGATTCCTCGTCGTTGAAGGTCTCGCGGGTGTCCTTGTCCTTGACGAGCTCGATGCCGAAGAAGTACCCGTCGCCGCGGACGTCGCCGACGATGGGGATGTCGAGGAGCTTCTCGAGAGCCGCGCGGAAGTGCGGCGAGTTCTCCTTGACGTTCTGCGTGAGGCGTTCCTCCTCGAAGATGTTCAGGTTCTCGAGGGCGACGGCGGCGGAGACGGGGTGCCCGCCGAAGGTGTAGCCGTGCGAGAACGACGTCTGGCCGTGCTTGAAAGGCTCGTAGATGCGGTCGCTCACGATGGTGGCGCCGATCGGGGAGTAGCCGCTGGTCATGCCCTTGGCGCAGGTGATCATGTCGGGCTGGATGTCGTACGTGGTGGATGCGAACATGTCGCCGATGCGGCCGAATCCGGTGATCACCTCGTCGGCGACGAGCAGCACGTCGTACTTCGTGCAGATCTCGCGCACGCGCTGGAAGTAGCCGGGGGGAGGCGTGAAGCAGCCGCCGGAGTTCTGGACAGGCTCGAGGAACACCGCCGCGACGGTCTCTGGTCCTTCGAAGAGGATCATCTCCTCGATGCGGTTCGCGGCCCACTGGCCGAACTCGACGAGGTTGTCGCCGTGCTCGGGAGCGCGGTAGAAGTTCGTGTTCGGCACGCGGAAGCCGCCGGGGGTGAGCGGTTCGAACATCGCCTTCATCGCGGGGATGCCCGTGATGGCGAGGGCGCCCTGCGGCGTGCCGTGGTAGGCCACCGAGCGGGAGATGACCTTGTGCTTGGTGGGCTGTCCCTGCAGCTTCCAGTAGTACTTGGCGAGCTTGAAGGCGGTCTCGACGGCTTCGCCGCCGCCCGTGGAGAAGAAGACGCGGTTGAGGTCGCCTGGCGCGTAGTCGGCGAGGCGGTCGGCGAGTTCGATGGCGTTCGGGTGGGCGTACGACCAGATGGGGAAGAACGCGAGCTCCGCGGCCTGCTTGGCGGCGGTCTCGGCGAGGCGCTGGCGGCCGTGGCCAGCGTTGACGACGAAGAGGCCGGAGAGGCCGTCGAAGTACTTGTTGCCCTTCGAATCCCAGATGTGGTGCCCGTCGCCCTTGACGATGATCGGCACCCCGGCGCCGTCTTCCATCACGGACTGGCGCGAGAAGTGCATCCAGAGGTGATCTTTGGCTTTCTGCTGCAGGTCTGCTTCGTTGAATTCGGTCATCGTCGATGCTCCTTCTCAGTGCTGATACTGGAACCGTACCCGTTGGTCGGGAGCGCCGGAACAGACAGACTGTCGAGTCGGAGGAGCTTCAAGCGCCTGAGTCGCGCTCGCACGCAGGCGGGCAGCTGGACGCAGGGAACCGAGATCAAGGACAGTGCGGAAGGCGGGACTTGAACCCGCACGCTCGAAAGCACAGGAACCTAAATCCTGCGTGTCTGCCAATTTCACCACTCCCGCAAGCACGAGCGAACCCGTGTGCTGAGGCCAGTCTATGGCGGCGCTGCAGCGCCGAGAAGCCGCGACGCGCAAGGCCTGTGGATAACTCCTGCGGCGTTTTCGAGTCTTGGGCATGCTGTCGCCGTGAGCATCGCGGTAAGCACTATCACTGACCGAATCCGTCGTCGTGTCCTGTTGGAGGGCATCGACCTTGGGGGCGATCGCGCGCGGGCAGCCGACATCGCGCGCGAGGAGGTGCGGGGGTACGCGGAGGAAGCGCTGGGCTCGTCGCTGCCGTTGGTCCACGATGAGGAGTCCACGACACGTGAGGTGCTGGCCCGGGTGACCGGCTTCGGTGCGCTTCAGCCCTACCTCGACGATCCGGAGATCGAGGAGATCTGGATCAACGCACCCAGCCGGGTCTTCATCGCTCGAGGCGGGGTGCCCGAGCTCACGTCGACGGTCGTCCCGGAGACTGACCTGCGCGATCTCATCGAGCGGATGCTCCAGTCGAGCGGCAGGCGAGTCGACCTGTCCTCGCCATTCGTGGATGCCTCGCTCCCGAACGGCGAGCGGCTGCACGTGGCCGTGCCCGAGGTGACCAGGCGCTATCCGTCCGTGAATATCCGCAAGTTCTCGCGCCGCATCCGAGACCTCTCCCACCTCGTCGAGCGGGAGGCGCTGACCGCGCAGGCGGCGGAGTTCTTGCAGCTCGCGGTCCTCGCCGGCTGCAACATCCTCGTCTCGGGCGCGACCCACACCGGCAAGACCACCATGATCAACGCGCTCCTCTCCTCGGTGCGCAGCGAAGAACGCATCGTCACCGTCGAGGAGACCTTCGAACTCGATCTCGTCGCCCGCGACGTCGTCGCGCTGCAATGCCGACAGGCGAGCCTCGAGGGCACCGGTGAGATCACGTTGCGCCGCCTCATCAAGGAAGCCCTGCGCATGAGACCCGACTGGCTCGTGGTCGGCGAAGTGCGGGAAGCGGAGAGCCTCGACCTCCTGATCGCCCTCAACAGCGGAATGCCCGGAATCTCCAGCATCCACGCGAACACCGCGAGGGATGCGCTCGTCAAGCTCTCCACCTTGCCGCTCCTTGCGGGACGCAACATCGACAGCGCGTTCGTGGTGCCCACCGTGGCCAGCTGCATCGACCTCGTCGTGCACCTCGAGATGACCGCATCGGGAACACGACACGTGGGGGAGATCCTCGCCCCGACCGGTACGGTGACCGGTCAGGTCATCGAGGCGGCCACCCTCTTCAACCGTGGACGCGCGCAACTCGAATCGACCGGATCCCCTCCGCCGCGAACCGCGAAGTTCGAGGCGCACGGCTTGGATGCGGCGCGTGTCCTCCGGCGGTCCCTGTGACCGTTCTGCTGGCGCTGGTGATGGGGGCGGGAGTCTCGAGCGTCGTGAGCGCGAGGCTGTGGCCGCAGAGCAGCGAGCGACGCGACCGACGCCTGTCCAAGGTTGCCGACTTCGAGGCGGATCTCAGGCGGGCCGGGTTCGAGCGGGTGCCCATCGGCGTGTTCGCGGGTGCTGCCTTCGCGCTCGGGCTCGCGTTGGGTGCCGTGGCGCTCGCTCTCACGGGGGTGGTTGCTGTTGCCCTCATCGCTCTTGTCGGTGGCTCGGCGGCCCCGGTCACGATCGTGCGGGTGCGGTCCGTGCAGCGGCGGAACCGGAACCGGCTCGTGTGGCCGGACGTGGTCGATCACCTGGTGGCGTCCATCCGTTCCGGGGTGGCCCTGCCCGAGGGGGTCGCGGGGCTGGCCGAATCGGGGCCGGCGGTGCTGCGAGAGGACTTCGCCGCCTATACCCGCCAGTACCGCCTGACGGGCAGCTTCCGGGTGGCTCTCGACGAGCTGAAGGAGCGACTCGCCGACCCGACCGCAGACCGCATCCTCGAGACGCTTCGCATGTCCAGAGACGTCGGCGGATCAGAACTCCCCACGGTGCTCAAGAGCCTCGGCAGCTACCTGCGAGAAGAGCAGGCCGTGCGCCACGAAGTCGAGGCCAAGCAGTCCTGGGTCATGAACGCCGCCAAGCTCGGCTCGGCCGCACCCTGGATCGTCCTGCTCATGCTGGGAACCAGGCCCGAGGCGGCGAGCGCCTTCAACAGCTTCGAGGGCGCGATCGTGATCCTCATCGGCCTGGGCGTGACCGTGGCCGCCTACCTGCTCATGCTCCGCATCGCGAAGCTCAAAGACGACCGCAGGTGGTTCGCATGAACGAGACTCTCGGCTGGGCCGTGCTCTGCGGCCTCGGCCTCGGAATCGGCCTCTGGACACTGCTCGCCGCCGTCCCGCGTCTCTCCAAGCCGAACCTCGCGGAGCGTCTCGCCCCGCACCTCTTGGACATCTCGGCGGCGGCGCGAGCCGACGTGCAGAAGACCGCGAGCGACCCGCTCCCTATCCTCGGAACACTCGCCGCTCCATTCGCCGCGAGAGGCAGAGCCCTCCTCGATGAAGTGCTCGGCGGCAGCGACCGCATCACTGCGCAGCTGCGCCAATCGGGCTCCACGACGCAGCTCGAACGGTTCCGAGCCGAACAGCTCACCTGGGGACTCGTTGCGGCTGGCCTGGGCCTGAGTGTCGGCCTCTTGCTCGGCGCGACCCGCGGAATCCCGGTCCTCGCCCAGATCCTCCTGCCTCTCCTCCTCGGCTGTGTCGGCATCTTCCTCCGAGACCGGGCCCTCGGCCGCGCCGCGCAGCGCCGTCACCGACGCATCGCCAGCGAGTTCCCCACCGTCGTCGAGTTCCTCTCCCTCAGCCTCTCGGCAGGTGAGGGCATCTTCGACAGCCTGAAGCGCGTCGCCAGCGTGAGCACCGGCGAGCTCGCGAAGGAGTTCGCGCGAGTCGTCCACCACGTCAACACCGGCGTCTCGCTGTCCGATGCGCTCCACGAGATGACCAGGGGCGTCCGCTACCTGCCGCTCGACCGCTGCGTCGAGCACATGATCTCCGCACTCGAACGTGGGGCGCCGCTCGTCGAAGTGCTCCGCGCGCAAGCGAGCGACGCACGGGAACTCGGCAAACGCGACCTCCTGGAATCCGCTGGCCGGAAGGAAGTGCAGATGCTCGTTCCGCTCATCTTCCTCATCCTCCCCACGACCATCCTGTTCGCCCTCTACCCCGCCGTCTTCGTGCTCCGCACGAGCTTCTGACCGCCACCCGAAAGGCACACCATGCAGTTCCTGCACGCACTCCGAAACCGAGCCAGCTCCGAACGCGGCGACGTCCCCGGTTGGGTCCTCATCACGATCATGTCTGCGGGTTTGGTGATCCTCCTCTGGACCGTCGCCGGCGACCTCCTCGTCGACGTCTTCCAGAACGCCATCACCCGCGTCAGTGACTTCAACTAGCCGCCCCCACCCGCGCGGCGTGATGCGCGACGAGACCGGTTCGGCAGTCGCCGAATGGGTCATGGTGTCGGCGATGCTCCTCCTCCTCACGCTCACCGTCCTGCAGGTGGGCTTCGCCCTGCACGTTCGCACGACGCTCCTGGACGCCGCGGGGGAAGGCGCGAGGCACGCCGGGCTCTTCGGAGGCGGCCTGGAAGCGGGGGAGACCCGAGCGGCAGACCTCATCACGGTCGCCATCGGTGCCGGCTACGCCCAGGACGTGACGGCCACGGCAACCGAGACCGACGGATCACCGACCATCGCGGTCACCGTGCGCTCACCACTGCCGCTGATCGGCCTGATCGGCCTCCCCGACGCGCTGGAGGTGACCGGACATGCGCCGACCGAGACGCTCGAGACTGAGTGACGATCGGGGCTCGGCCTCCCTCGAATTCCTGACGCTCGGCACGCTGCTCATCGTGCCGCTCGCCTACCTCATGCTGACGCTGTCCTCGCTCCAGGGTGCGAGCATCGCCGCCGAGTCTGCGGCACGCAACGCGGCGAGACTGCTCGCAGCGGACCCCGCCGCAGCCGACACCCAGGCCCTTGCCGAGGCCACGATCGCACTTGCGACCGCCGACCACGGATTCGACGCGAAGCTCGTCGAGCAGACGGTGGAGTGCCGCGGCCCGGACCCCAGCTGCACCGCCACCGGCTCGGTGCTCGCGGTCACCGTCACGATCGCCGTGCCGCTGCCGTTCGCATCCAGCCTCACCGACTCGGCGACGCCGATCTCGGTCCCCACGAGCGCGACCTCCTCGTTCGCCGTCACGCGCTTCGGCCTGTCCACGTGAGCGGGATGCGCGCGCGAGCACGAGCGGGCCTGCGATGGACGCGCGGGGAGCGCGGCAGCGTGCTCCCGCTCATCCTCGTCTTCCTCATGATCGGGCTCACCGCGGCCTACGTGCTCGTCGCGGCCACTTCGCTGTCCATCGAGCGCAAGCGCCTCCTCACGATCGCCGACGCCGTCGCGCTCTCCGCCTCCGAGAGCTTCTCCGCCGCCGACGTGGTCTTCAGCGACGGGGAACTCCAACCGGTCCTCAGCCAGACCCGCGTGGAAGACCGCGCCCTCGCGACCCTCGAGGACCTCTCCGCGGCGCGCGCCGACAGCATCACGCTGGACTCCGCGACTGCACCCGACGGTGTCACCGCGCACATCGTCATCACCGGCGCATGGTCGCCACCCCTCGCCCACGCGCTCCTCCCGACAGGACTTCGGATCACCGTCTCCAGCGACGCAAGAGTCGTGCTGAGCTGACACGATGCGCGCCGGCCAGCACCGCCCAGCCCCGACGGCTAGTCTTGGGGGATCATGATCAACCTTGACCTCGCCTCGGAGATCACTGCCCTGCGCAGCACCTTCGGAGACATCAGCGCCGTGCTCAACCCCGACAAGCTCCGCGCGAAGGTGGTGGAGCTCGAGGCCGAAGCGTCCGTCCCCGACCTTTGGAACGACACGGACAACGCGCAGAAGGTCACCTCCGCCCTCAGCCACGCCCAGTCGGACCTCAAGCGTCTCGACGAGATCGAGCAGCGCCTCGACGACCTCGAAGTGCTCGCGCAGATGGCCGTCGAGATGGAAGACGAGGACACGGCCGAGGAAGCTCGAGCCGAGCTCAAGTCGATCACCAAGGTCATCGGCAACCTCGAAGTGCAGACCCTCCTTGACGGCGAGTTCGACCCCCGCCCGGCCGTCATCACCATCCGCGCCGGCGCCGGCGGCGTCGACGCCTCCGACTTCGCAGAGATGCTGCTTCGCATGTACCTGCGCTGGGCGGAGCAGCACAGCTACAAGGTCTCCGTCCTCGACACGAGCTACGCAGAGCAGGCGGGCATCAAGTCGGCCACCATCGAGATCGACAGCCCGTACGCCTTCGGCACGCTCTCCGTCGAGGCCGGCACGCATCGCCTCGTGCGCATGAGCCCCTTCAACTCCGCAGGCAGCCGCGAGACGAGCTTCGCCGCCGTCGAGGTGGTGCCGCTCATCGAGCAGACCGAGTCGATCGAGATCCCAGACAACGACATGCGCGTGGATGTGTTCCGCTCGTCCGGCCCCGGTGGCCAGTCCGTCAACACGACCGACTCCGCCGTCCGCATCACGCACCTGCCGACCGGCATCGTCGTGAGCTGCCAGAACGAGAAGAGCCAGATCCAGAACCGCGCCGCCGCGCTCCGCGTCCTCCAGTCGCGCCTCCTCCTGCTCCGCCGCGAGGAGGAGAACGCACAGAAGAAGGAGCTCGCTGGCAACATCACCGCCAGCTGGGGAGACCAGATGCGGTCCTACGTCCTCGCCCCCTACAAGATGGTGAAGGACCTCCGCAGCCAGCATGAGACCGGCAACACCGATAAGGTCTTCGACGGCGACATCGACGCCTTCATCGCCGCCGGCATCCGCTGGCGCAAGCGCGGAGAGGCCGACGCCGCCTAGCTCGGGTAGCTGACCATCGCGTCTGACCACTTCTGCATGTCGCGCCGGGCTGACGCCAGTCCGGTGCCTACCCTGTTAGCGCCATGATCAGATTCGATAACGTCGCCAAGGTCTACCCTGGCACCGCCGCCCCCGCACTCGACGACATCACCTTCGAGGTGCTGCGCGGCGAGTTCGTGTTCCTCGTCGGCCCCTCGGGCTCCGGCAAGTCCAGCGTCCTCCGCCTCATCCTCCGAGAAGACGCACCCAGCCGAGGCCAGGTGCACGTGCTCGGCCAGGACCTGCGCCGCATCTCCAACCGCAAGGTGCCGTACTACCGGCGCAGCATCGGCATGGTGTTCCAGGACTTCCGCCTCCTCGCAGGGAAGACCGTCTTCGAGAACGTCGCCTACGCGCTCGAAGCGCTCGGCAAGTCGCGTGGGCACGTCGCGAAGGCGGTCCCCGACGTCCTCAAGACCGTCGGCCTCGGCGACAAGGCCAACCGGTTCCCGCACGAGCTCTCCGGCGGGGAACAGCAGCGAGTCGCGATCGCGCGCGCCGTCGTCAACAAGCCGGACATCCTCCTCGCGGACGAGCCGACCGGAAACCTCGACCCCGTCACGAGCCGCGGCATCATGCGCCTCCTCGCGCGCATCAACGCCAACGGCACGACCGTCGTCATGGCCACCCACGACGTGTCCATCGTCGACGAGGAACGCCGACGCGTCATCGAGCTCGACGGCGGCATCATCATGCGCGACGAGTCAGACGGCGTCTACCAGCCCGGGATCGTCCCCCTCACCGAAGCCGAGACGGCAGCCGCCAACCAGCTTGAGCAGGACGACGAAGCCGCAGTCGAATCTCAGGCACCCACATCCATCGCCGACTCGATTGCCTCGCGCGTCGCCGGCCAATCGACCACGAAGAACACTGGAGACGTCAAATGATCGGCCGCGTATTCGCCGAGATGTGGCAGGGACTGCGCCGCAACTCGAGCATGGTCATCTCCGTCGTGCTCGTCACCTTCGTCTCCCTGACGTTCGTCGGCGCCGGAATCCTCATGCAGCAGCAGATCAGCAGCATGAAGTCGTTCTGGTACGACCGCGCCCAGGTCTCGGTCGACCTGTGCTCCTCCGTCTCGAGCGCCCCCAACTGCGCCGGTGGGCAGGCCAGCGAGTCGCAGCGCGAGGCCGTCGAAGCGGCCCTCCAGGGTGCCGTGCTCACGCCGTACATCAACGAGTACGTCTTCGAGGACCAGGACCAGGCCTACGCGAACTTCCAGCAGCAGTTCGCCGGTGACCCGATCGTCTCCTTCGTCGAGCCCGAGTACCTCTCCGAGAGCTTCCTCATCACGCTGACCGACCCCGACCAGGCCGACATCATCATCCAGCAGCTCGAGGGCTACGACGGAGTCGAAGCGGTCACCGACCAGCGGCAGTACCTCGAGAGCATCTTCGAGCTGCTCAACGTCGCGAGCCTCTCCGCCATCGGCATCGCCGTCGTCATGCTCGTCGCGGCCGCCCTGCTCATCGCGACCACGATCCGCCTCTCCGCCATCAGTCGCCGCCGCGAGATCGGCATCATGCGTCTCGTCGGCGCCTCGAACCGCTACATCCAGGCGCCGTTCATCCTCGAGGGAATCGTGGCCGCCCTCATCGGCGCGGTCCTCGCGTCGGGGGCGACGCTCGCCATCGCCCACTTCTTCGTGCAGGGCTACCTTGGACGCCAGCTGCCCTTCGTCTCGCTCATCGGAGTCCCGGAGGCGCTGCTTGCGCTCCCCGTGCTGCTCGTGGTGAGCGTGCTGCTCGCCTGGGCGTCGGCGCGCATCGCGATCAACAAGTACCTCAAGGTCTGACCCGCACGAAACCCGCAGAGTAGACCGATGGACAGCCCGTGTCGTAAGATAGCGGGCTGTCCATCGTCTGCCGTCGAGAGAGGAAGAGGCCATGCCAAAGGAGCAAGGGACAAAGCCTGTCGCGACGAACCGTCGAGCCAGGCACGACTATCTGATCGAGGACACCCTCGAAGCGGGCATCGTGCTCAACGGGACCGAGGTGAAGTCGCTGCGTCAGGGGCGCGCTTCCCTCGTCGATGGATACGCGTACATCGATCGCGGTGAGGCGTGGCTCGACGCCGTGCACATCCCCGAGTACCTCGAGGGCACCTGGAACAACCACGCCCCGCGCCGCAAGCGCAAGCTCCTGCTGCACAAGGAGCAGATCCGCAAGCTCGCGATGAAGACCAAGGAGGGCGGGTACACGCTCGTCCCGCTCACGCTGTACTTCCTGAACGGCCGGGCCAAGGTCGAACTCGCCGTCGCCAAGGGCAAGCGCGAGTTCGACAAGCGCCACGCCCTCCGCGAGCGTCAGGACAAGCGCGAGGCCGACAGGGCAGTGGCCTCCCGCAAGTACATGGGGGAGTGACCCCTGACGCTCCTCGAACGAGGAGCGGCAACAGCGATGCGGCCCCCGATCCAGTGGATCGGGGGCCGCATCGCTGTCCGCGCTTCAGGAGGTCAGCGCACGCTCTCGACGAGCGTCGCGATCGAGCTCTCGTGCGCCGAGAGGAGCGTCTTCAGGCTGCGCGACTGCCAGCCCCGATCGCTCTGCCCGTTGGAGGAGGGATCAGCGCTCCACCACGCCGTCTGCACGGCCGCATCCGCCGCATCGAACGAGTCGAACATCGCCGTGAACAGCGGTGCGGAGTTCGCGAAGGGAACTGCGCCGACGGTGAGGCTGAGCGTCTCCGAGCGGTACGAGTCGGAAGCCGCCTGCGCCGCATCCGCTGCCTTGCCGAATTCCGTGCTGTAGCTCGTGCACACGTCGCTGAGCTCGTCGAGGAAGCAGTCGGACGCGGCTAGGTCGGCGATGCCGCGGTAGAAGTCGACGTAGGTCGACTTGATGGAATCGGCGATCTTGGTGCCGATGTTCGGGTCGCTGTAGTCGGGGCAGCCCGTCGACACGTTGCACGGGTAGTACAGGTTGTTCCCGAGGTCGATGTTCTGGCCGTCCGGGATCGTGAAGACGGTGCTGGACAGCGCCGCGAGCTGCGTTCCGAACGTGTTGTAGATCGAGTTGTACTTCGGGAACGCCTCGCAGAACTGCTGCAGGGCGGCGACGTCGGCACTGGCCGTGTCGGCGAAGTTCGCGACGATGTCGCGTCGCTCGCTCAGCCCATCGCTCTCGGTCTGCGCCTCCTTGTACGCCTCGGAGGCGTCTGCGCCCTCTTCGACCGTGAGCGCGGGCACGGTCGAGCTCGCGAGGTCGGTGATGGTCGTCTCGGCTGTCGCCACGTTTCCGCAGCGGGTCGAGAAGTCGGACATCTGCGCCGCGGACTGCGAGAAGAAGTCGGTGTTCTCGCCGAGCGATGCGGAGATCGTGACGTTCGAGGCGAGGTCGAGGTTCTCGGTCGTCCAGTCGGCGTAGTGCGCGTCGAGATCGGTCTGGAACGCCGCCGCCAGCTCGTCGCCGCGGTTCACGTTGTTGTTGTGAATGGTGACGGGGATCGCCACGGCCGCGCCCACGAGGACGACGACTCCGATGATCGCCGGAATGAGGATGGCTGGCTTCCGGAACCAGGGCTTCTTCCGCTGAGCGCCGTTGCCGAAGTCGTTCGGGCCACCGGGGCCGCCGCCCTGGAAGCCGCCGCCTCCGTTGTCGCCGAACGCTGGCGCGCCGACAGCCTGGCCGGGTGCTTGACCCGGCGCGTAGGGGGCTGGGGTCTGGTTGTCCGGCGTGCCGTTCCACGCGCCGGCCTGCTGCTGTGCGCCGTAGGCCGCGCCGAAGGCGGGCGCTGCCGCGGCCGACGCGGTGGAGCCGTAGGCCGGTGCCTCATTCCCGCCACCGTAGGCGGGCGGGAGGTTCTGGTCGCCGTACGCCGGGGCGTCGAAGCCGCCCTGACCCGGGCCCTGCCCCTGGCCGTCCTGGCCGGCGGGGGCGTTCCAGGCTGGTGTCTGCGTTGTCGGTGCGTCCTGCGCCTCTGGGGCAGACTGCCCCCAGGCAGGAGCTGACGCCTGCTGGTCCCACGCTGCGCCGGGAGCCGCTGCGCCCTGGTCGTTCCAAGCACCCTGGTCCTGGGCGGGGGACTGGTCCCAGCTCGGTGCGGCAGGCGCTCCAGAGTCGAGGATCTCCGTCTGGTTGCTGTCGCCGCGTCCGAGAACCGCCGTCTGGTTCCCCTCGCCGAAGCCGAGGACCTCGGTGCTGTTCTGCTCGGGCGGGGACGTCTCTTCGTGCGAGGAATCCGCGACAGGGGTCACGGGTGCAGACGGCACGTCCTGCTCTGGGGACTGCGGCCAGGTTGGGGCAGCGGGGGCCTCGTACCCGGTCGCATCCGGAGCAGGCGCGTCGGGCTGCTGCTCAGCGGGACGGCCGAAGTGCGCGCCGAAACCCTCGTGCCCGGACACCGCGTCGGCGTTCCCGGACTGCTCGGTCACCTCTGGCAGGTCCTGCTGCGGTGGTTCACCCGCCTGCGTCTCCTGAGACTCGCCCCCAGACTCCGGGGCGTGTTCGTCGCCATTCTCGGGCTTCTGCCAATTCGGGCGCCCGAATCCTTCAAAGTCATTGCCGCTCATGGGGTTCAGGTTACTGGTCCTCCCGGGAATCGCCTTCAGGCTTGCCCTGAGCAGCCGAAGACGTGGATTTCTCGGCCGACTTGACGTATGTTTAGGAGCTGCCAGTTCTTCTGGCAGCTGCAACTCAACAGTGCTCATGACGTGGAACGCCGCCGAGGAGACTCGGCTCACGGGGATGATCGGTTTCGACATGACTGGTGAATCGGCGTGAAGCGGGTCGAGGATGCGGGGTTATCTCGTAAACGCCCCTCGCAAAACATAGGTGCTAACGCTAAGCGCACCGACTTCGCCCTCGCTGCTTAAGCGAGTCCGATAGTCCGTCAGCCCGGGGGAGTTCCCGCTCCGGTAGCTGGCGTCATTAAGGGAACTTGCTGTGGTGTTGTGTTTCAGGGCACCACGGGACTTGCACTGGAACTGGGCTCGTCGATCAAGGTGTCTGTCCCCATGATCGGAGCCAAGTAGAACAGTAGACAGACTGCACCCGGAGAAGCCGCGGTTTCGTAGTTGTGGACGGGGGTTCGATTCCCCCCATCTCCACGAAACCCACGTCATGAGCAACGCCCCGACTGCCAGGTCATCGACTCGGCAGCCGGGGCACTGTTGTCTCTGCGGGTGACGCCGCTCAGCTCTCCGGCCACACCCCGGAGCTGCCGCGCCTGTGGCTGCCGACCAGGTGCGTGTCCACGACGCCGATGGCTTCCATGAGCGCGAAGAGGTTGGTCGGTCCGACGAAGCTGAAGCCGCGCGCTTTGAGCTGCTTCGTCAGCCACTTCGACTCCTCGCTGCTGCTCGGGACCTCGGCAACGGTCGTGGGCCTCGGCGTGGCCTGCGGCTTCGCGCTCCAGATCAGCTCGTGCAGCGGTTCGCTCTCGCGAAGGGCGATCGTCGCCCGCGCGTTCTTGATGATCGGCGAGATCTTCAGGCGGTTGCGGATGACACCCGCGTCGAGCATCAGCCGCTCGAGGTCGTCGTCACCGAACTCGGCGACGGCATCGACGTCGAAGCCGCTGAATGCGGCGCGGAGAAGTGGACGACGCTGCAGGATGAGCCGCCACGAGAGCCCGGATTGGAAGATCTCCAGGCACAGCCGTTCGAACACGCCTCGCTCGTCGGCGATGGGCATGCCCCACTCCGTGTCGTAGTAGTCCATCAGCAGCTGATCCTGGCTCGCCCAGGGCGGGCGGGCCAGCCCATCTTCGCCGATCACGAGCTCTGTCGAGGCACTCGCCGAGGGGAGCGCTGCGGTCGGCTGGGTGGATGCTGGCATGGGTCTTTCCTCTCCGGACGCGGAATCCTGCAATCTCCGCGAACCGGGACGGACGCGAACGGCACTGATCGAGAACCTGCTGTGTCGAGAACGGTACCCGGAGCCTCCGACACCCAGCCGCGCTTGTCCACAGCCAACCGAGCGGAGGAGCTAGCTCCCCGCTGGCACCTGCGAGCCGGTCAGCTCTGCGCCATCGCTGCTCGCGACCAGACAGGCGAGGTCGCGGTCTCCCTCGGCCCAGCTCGCCTCGCTCGGGACGAGGTGCAGGGCGGTTAGCCCCGCCGTGGCATTGGAGCCGAGTCCAGCAAAATCTGCGGCGCACTGCGCGTCGGCCTCGGCGGTCAGAGCCTCCTCACCGGGGAAGCCCTCGCCCAGCTCCGAGGGCGCGATGGACAGCACCTGGTAGAGATGCGGGGTGTCGCAGGACCCAGCGATCGTGGCGACCGTCTGCTCCGCATTCGACGAGAAGCAGTCACCGGCAGACAGCTCCGTGATCGGTACCATCCGGGGAGCATCTGGCGAAGCCGTGCAGGCCGTCAGCGCGGCTCCCGCGAGGAGCGCGGTCAGGAGCGTTGCAGGGAGTCGGTGAGCCACGCTCCCAGGCTAGCTGGCTGAGCCCGCTGCCGTGCCAGCCGTCGGCCGGCCGTCCACGGGAGTCACGATGCAGAGGACCTCGCGGTCGCCGCCACCCCACGACTCCGCGCTCGGCACTATGCCCGTGTAGTTCCAGCTCGTCAGGAAGGGCTCGGCGCCGATGAAGCCGGTGAAGGCGGCCGAACAGATGTCCTGGAGCGCCGTATCCACCGCGGCATCGCCCGGGAAGTCAGCACCACCCTGCATGTCTTCCGTGTGGTACGCCTCGAAGGTGTGCAGCGAGTCGCAGTTCGGGAACAGCTCGGCGTCGTCGGCGCCGGACTCGAGGTCGAAGCAGTCGCCCACCTGAAGATCTTCGATGCCGGTCATCGTCCCTGCGACCGCCGTCGGCGTTGGCGTGGCGGTCTCGCTCTCCGTCGGCGTGGTCGTCGACGACTCCGTCGCCTTTGTGGTGGACGACGTCGTCACCACCGGGTCCGAGCCGCCACCCGCGAGGGTCGTGACCAGCGTGCATCCGCTGAGCAGGAGGAGGGCGCTGAGCCCAAGGGACGCGCCTGCGGCGCTTCGTACGGCGGCGGTTCGCATCGTTGCTCCTCGTGGGGGTGTACGTGGTCCAGAGCTCCATGCCGCTCCCGGAGTCGCGACTGGACCAGTCTATTGCCGCATTCCCGAAGATCACCACTGAGGCCCAGGCCAGGCGAAGCGGCCCGTGCGGTTCCGGAGAGCGGCGTAGCATGTGCTCCATATGCCACGAGACGCGACTTCCCCCAAGCAGCGGTCAGACGAACAGCTCGGCGCGACCTCACCGTCGTCCGCGTCGTCGCCATCCACGCAGGAAGCATCGCGCTGGCCAGCCTTCGCCGTGTGCGCGGCGGTCGCGGTCCTCACGATCCTGGACCTCGCCAAGGTCAACGTGACCCTCGGGCCGATCGAGCACACCCTCGGGGCAGCCTCGTCCGACGTGCAGCTCATCGTGGCCGGCTACGTCCTCGCGTTCGGCATCCTCCTCGTCCCCTCGGGCAGGCTCGGCGACCTCTGGAACCGCAAGCGCCTGTTCCTCATCGGCCTCGTCGCCTTCGGACTCGCCTCGCTCGTGTGCGCGCTGAGCGTCACGACGGAGATGCTCATCGGCGGGCGCATCCTGCAGGGATTCGCGGCCGGCATCCTCATGCCCCAGGTGCTCGGACTCATCCAGCAGCTCTTCACAGGGCAGGAGCGCGGCAGGGCCTTCGGCATCTTCGGCGCCATCGTGGGCCTCGGCACGGCGTTCGGGCCGACCATCGGCGGGCTGCTCATCGGCCTCCTCGGGGAAGAGGCGGGCTGGCGCTGGACCTTCGCGATGAACGTCCCACTCGCTCTCATCGTGCTCCCTTTCGCCTGGCGTCTCCTGCCCTCGAAGCAGGAGGTGGCTCGAGGCCAGACTCTCGACCTCTTCGGCGTCGCTCTTCTGGGCCTGGCCGTGCTTACGACGATGCTGCCCTTCGTCCTCACCTCGGGACGCGACACCGACAACCCCGCTCGGTGGTGGCTGATCGCACCGGCGGTCGCCCTCTTCGTCGGCTTCATCCTCTGGGAACGGCGCTATCTCCGTCTCGGCAAGACCCCCGTCGTCGACTTCGCGCTCTTCCGTACGCCCTCGTACCGGTACGGGGTGCTCATCACGACGCTCTTCTTCGCGGCCATGCCGGTCGGCTTCCTGCTCGTGACGCTGTTCCTCCAGCAGGGACTCGGACATCCGGCCGTGCTGGTCGGAGCAGTCTCGGTGCCATACGCCCTCACGTCCGCCGTGGTCGCCGCGGTGTCGGGCAAGTGGACGTTCCACCACGGCGCGACGCTCGTCGCTGTCGGCGTCGCCCTCTTCGCGGTGGGCTACGCGGTGGTGCTCGTCGTCACCCAACTGGCGGAGCCGGAGCTCTCGCCGTACCTGGTGAGCGCCGCCCTCATCATCTCCGGAGCGGGGGCGGGGCTCGTCATGGGGGCGAACCAGATGCGGATGCTGCTGCACGTTCCCGTCGAGCAGGCCGGCATCGCAGGCTCGTTCGCGCAGGTCGGTCAGCGCCTCGGGAACGCGATGGGGCTCGCGATCGGCAGCTCCGTCTTCTTCGCTGGCGTCGCGGCACTGCAGGTCGCGGGAACGGGCCCGGACACGAGCTCGCCCGTGGTGCAGGAGGCGTACAAGGCGTCCGTCGCGGGCGGGCTCATCGTCGTCATCGGGCTGTCCTGCATCACGCTCGTGGTCGCCATCGTCGACCTCGCCGGCCACCGCAGACGCCAGCGCGCCCAGCCAGCGGGGGAGTGACCCGCGCGGGCCAGGACCCGGGCTGAGGTCAGCGCGCGGCGAGCGCCTTGAGCGCCTGCTCGTGCAGGAGCCCGTTCGTGGCGAGGGCGCTCCCATGCCACGGCCCCTCCTCGCCATCCATGCTCGTGAACGTGCCGCCGGCTTCCACGACGATCGGCACGATCGCGGCCATGTCGTACGGCTGGAGATCGAACTCGCCGGCGACCTCCATCGCGCCTTCGGCGACCAGCATGTACGACCAGACCTCGCCGACCGCGCGCGTGCGCCACACGGCACGGCTGAACTCCAGCAGCTGCGCTGAACGCCCCGCTTCGTCCCAGCCCTTGAGGCTGTTGTAGCTGATCGAGGCGCGTTCGAGCTCGTCGACGGCGCTCACCTGGATGCGCCGGTCCGTCGCGACGTCGCTGTCGCTGAGGTCGTCATCGAGATACGCGCCCTGGCCTGTCGCGCCCCACCACCGGCGGTTGAGGCCAGGTGCCGAGACGACGCCCACCTCGGGGACGCCATCGATGACGAGGGAGATGAGCGTCGCCCAGATCGGGATGCCGCGCATGAAGTTCGCCGTGCCGTCGATCGGGTCGATGATCCACTGTCGGCGGGAGGTGCCGTGCGAGCCGTACTCCTCGCCTAGGATGGCGTCGCTTGGACGCGTCTCCGCGAGACGCGAGCGCAGCGCCTGCTCGACAGCGCGGTCCGCATCTGTCACCGGCGTGCGGTCCTCTTTCTCGTACACCCCGAGCGAGCGCGAGTTGAAGTGCTTCATCGAGATCGCGTCGGCGATGTCGGCGAGCTCTCTCGCGAGGCGAAGGTCGGAGGAGAGCGGGTGCAGGAGTTCGGTGGCCACCAGCTCAGCCTAGGCCAGCCCGGTGATCAGTAGGCGGTGTCCGCTGCCTGATCGAGGGAGAGGAACAGGCGTCGCAAGGAGTCGAGCCTGGCGATTCCCGCCTCGTCGAGCTCCCCGTCGCGCACGGCGTCGTCGAGCGCGCAGTCCGGGGCGTCGGCCCGGTGCGTGCAGCCTCGAGGGCATTCCTCGGCGATCGCGGAGAGCTCGGTGAAGCCCTGCAGCACGTTGTCGCGGTTCACGTGTCCGAGGCCGAAGGAGCGGACGCCCGGGGTGTCGATGATCCAGCCGGTGCGGCCGTCCGAGTCCTCGACGCGGACGGCGAGCGTGGAGGAGGACGTGTGACGACCACGACCGGTGACCGCGTTCACGACACCCGTCTCGCGAAGGGTGCCGGGGACGAGCGCGTTGACGAGGGTCGACTTGCCGACGCCCGAGTGGCCGACGGCCACGGTCGTGTGCCCGCTGAGGGCGGCGCGGAGCTCCTCGATGGGCTCACCGCCGGGGCGAGACTCGAAGACCTTCACGCCGAGGGGCTCGACGAGCGCACGGAGCTCATCCGCAGGCGCCACGTCGGTCTTCGTCAGCACGAGGAGCGGTTGGATGCCGGCGTCGAGCGCAGCGACGAGGTAGCGGTCGATGAGTCGAGGCCGCGGCTCGGGCTGGGCCGTCGCGGCGACGATGAGCATCTGATCGGCGTTCGCGACGATGACGCGCTCGACCTGATCGGTGTCGTCGGCGCTGCGTCGGAGCAGCGTCTTGCGCTCGCAGATGCGGACGATGCGGGAGAGGCTGCCGGTGTCACCGGTCGTGTCGCCGACGAGGTCGACGAGGTCGCCCGTCACGATCGCCGTGCGGCCGATCTCTCGCGCCTTCGCGGCGGTGACCGTGCGTTCCTCTGGTGTCCCCTCGTCGAGGAGCACCGTGTAGCGGCCACGGTCGACGGTGACGACGCGCCCCGTCACCGCATCGCTGTGCTTCGGGCGCTGCTTGGACCTGGGCTTGTTCGCCTTGGGGTTCGGGCGGACACGGATGTCCTCCTCGTCCCAGTCGCCGTAGGCGTCGAACGCGTCGCCGAGTGAGCGGGACACGGTCAGATGGCGAAGGCCGCGAGGTCGACGCTGCCGTCGTCCTCGCCCTCATCCGGGTCGCCGTGCGTGCCCTGGTCGAGCATGTCCTGCCAGAGCTGCACGAATTGGGGCAGGGTCTTGTTCGTCGCGTGGATGTCGTCGACCGTGACTCCCACGATGGCGAGACCGACGATGGCACCCGACGTGGCCATGCGGTGGTCCTCGTAGCTTCGCCATTCGTGCGCCGTGCGCGCTCCGGGAACGATCTCGAGTCCGTCTTCGAGCTCTGTGACCTCGCAGCCGATGCCGCGCAGCTCCGCCGCGATGGCCGCGACGCGGTCGGTCTCGTGACCGCGGAGGTGCGCGATTCCCGTGATGCGGCTCGTGGTCGTGCACAGCCCGCACAGCGCTGCCAGGTTCGGGGCGAGCTCACCGGCCTCGGAGAGATCCAGGTCGACACCTGGCACCTCGGCTCCCTCGGCGATGCCGCGCTCGACCGTGCAGGTGAGCACGCCGTCCTCGACCGAGATGTTCGCGCCGAACAGGGGGAGGAGATGCTGGAGGTGCGAACCGACCTGCGTGGTCGACTCCGGCCAGTCCTCGATCGAGACGCTGCCGCCCGCGACGATCGCGGCGATCAGGAACGGCTCCGCGTTGGAGAGGTCCGGCTCGATCGTCAGCTCGCGTCCGTCGATGGCGCCGGGCTCGGCCCGCCAGGTGCCGGGGGTCGAGTCGTCGATGTCGACGCCGCGCTCGCGCAGCGCCGCCAGCGTCATGTCGATATGCGGCTGGCTCGGAACCCGATCGCCGGAGTGGATGAGCGTGAGCCCGTCCGTGAAGCGCGCGCCAGCCATGAGCAGCCCGGAGACGAACTGGCTGGAGGCTCCCGCGTCGATCGTGATCTCGCCGCCGGCGACCTCGCCGGTGCCGTACAGCGAGAAGGGCAGGCCGCCCCGGCCGTCGTCGCGCACTTCCACGCCGAGCGCCTTGAGCGCATCGACCGTGCCCTTCATCGGGCGTCGGCGTGCGGCCTCGTCGCCGTCGAAGGCCACCGGGCCGAGCGCGAGGGATGCGAGCGGGGGAACGAACCGCATGACCGTGCCCGCGAGACCGCAGTCGATCGAGACGCCGCCTTCGAGCTCACCGGGCGTGATCTCGAGATCGTTCCCGAACCGCCCGTCGCCGGGCACCTCGGTGATCTGGGTGCCGAGCTGCCGAAGCGCGTCGATCATGAGCTCCGTGTCTCTGGCCCAGAGCGGGTGCCGGAGCTTCGAGGGCCCCTCCGCAAGCGCCGAGAGCACGAGCTCGCGATTCGTGAGGCTCTTCGACCCGGGGATCTGCAGGCGCGCGTCGATCGGCGAAGTCGCCGTCGGAGCCTCCCACGGACCGTCGCCGAGGGTCAGCGGCTCGCTGCCCTCGTCATCTCGGTACAGGTCGAAGCGTGGTCCGGAATAGCCAAAGATCTCCATTGGTTGACAACGATACCGCCACACACGCGCGCACCACCCGGAAATGCGTTTCCACCTGACATCGAAGAGGAGGGCAGCCCTTGCCGACAACGCTCGCGCCGCCGAGGCGTCAAGCCGCTGAGCGGCGCACGGCAGTACACTCACGCGTAATGAGTGAGCAGAAGTCGCCTCAGGCGACCCCAGACCAGGACGAACTCCGACAGCTGTTCGAGGAGCAGGCGCTGCAGTACATCGACCAGTTGTACGCGGCGGCCATGCGCATGACTCGGAACCCCGCGGATGCGCAGGATCTCGTGCAGGAGACCTTCGTGAAGGCCTTCGTCGCGTTCGCTCGCTTCGAGCAGGGCACGAACCTCAAGGCGTGGCTGTACCGAATCCTCACGAACCTCTTCATCAACTCGTACCGCAAGAAGCAGCGGGAACCGTACGCGAATGCGTTGGAAGACCTCGAGGACTGGCAGTTGGGCGGCGCCGAGTCGGCGACCGCGCAGACGTCGTCGCGGTCGGCTGAGGCCGAGGCGATCGACCACCTTCCCGATTCGACGGTGAAGGACGCCCTCCAGGCGATCCCGGAGGACTTCCGCCTCGCGGTCTTCCTCGCGGATGTGGAGGGCTTCTCCTACAAGGAGATCGCAGACATCATGAAGACCCCCGTCGGCACCGTCATGTCGCGGCTCCACCGCGGCAGGCGTCTGCTTCGCGATCGCCTCACCGGCTACGCGAGGGAGAACGGCATCATTCCGCCCTTGGACGGGGACGAGCAGGAAACAGGGAGCAAGAAATGACCGATTGCGGCTGCGAGAAAGCGAAGGACGCCCTCGAGGAGTACCTGCGCAACGAGCTCGCCAGTACGGATGCGAGCGACATTCGCGAGCACCTCGAGCACTGCAAGGACTGCGAGAGCGAGCTGCACGTGAATCGTTCGCTCATGGAGGTCGTACAGCGAGCCTGCAAGGAGCGCGCCCCGGAGGAACTGCGGATGCACGTGCTCGACCAGCTCCGCAGCATCCAGCGCTCGCACGGCACGCCCGTCGCGAACTGAGCCGGGCAGCACCGAGACGCCCGCGCGGCCGATGACTGCAGACCCGAACCATCACGCCTGGCGCGCTCTGTCGCAGCGCGTCGGCGAAGTGGCAGCCGAACTGGGCGCGCGGGCTGCCAGGCGTGAGACGCTCGGCGAGCTCGTCGAGCGCCGTCCGGTGCTCGGGATCCGTCGCGGGCCCGTCATGCGACGTGTCTCCAGCGTGTGGCGGCTGCGCGAGCTGCTGCTGGACGACCAAGGCGGGCTGTACCGGGTCGGTTCGGTCATTCGCGTCGCCAAGCAGCCCGACCACTACAGCGAGCAGTCAGCCCTCGCCGCCGAGCGTCGACGCGTCCAGCTGGCCGCGCTGCGCTCGGGTTTCGAGGTGGGCGAGACCGTCAACTACGGGGCGACGCCGATCCAGCTCTCCGACGGCCTGGGTGTCGACGTGCACCCTGGGCTGGAGGTCGTCGGCGGCGAGGTCGTGCTGCACTGGGGTGCCGTGCCCGGCGCCCAGGCGGGTCTCGGCGCCGGCAGCTCGAGCGCGCTCGCCGCGTACCTCGACGACGCCGTGGCGCTCCTGACCGGTCGTTAGCCGCACACGCGCACGCACACGACGAAGACGCCCGCCCGATTGCTCGGAGCGGGCGTCTTCGTCGTGCAGACGAGGCGCGAAGCCTAGTCGGCGAGAACGCCCTCGATGAGCTCAGCCTGCTGGCGCTGGTGAGCCTTCATGGTGCCCACGGAAGGTGCAGAGGACTCCGGTCGTGTGACGGCTCGGATCGTGCGTCCTTCGAGCATGGGGGCGAGGTGCGTGCGGATGAACGGCCACGCTCCCTGGTTCTCCGGCTCGTCCTGCGCGTAGACGATCTCCGCGTTCGGGTACTCGGCGAGGAGGCGGTTGATCTCTTCACCTGGCATCGGGTAGAACTGCTCGAGACGCACGAGCGCGACGCTCGTGTCCTCGCGCTTGTCGAGCTCCGCACGCAGGTCGTAGTGCAGCTTGCCCGCGTGCAGCACGACGCGGCGCACAGCCGCCTTGTCCGTGATCCGCTCGTCATCGAGGACGGGGCGGAACGAGCCGTTCGTGAAGTCCTCGACCGGCGAGACGGCGCTGCGGAGACGCAGCATCGACTTCGGCGTGAAGATCACGAGTGGCTTGCGGGGACGCGCGTACGCCTGGCGGCGCAGCAGGTGGAAGTGCGACGCCGGCGTGGACGGCATCGCGACCGTCATGTTCTCTTCCGCGGCGAGCGTCAGGAAGCGCTCGATGCGCGCCGACGAGTGGTCGGGGCCCTGGCCCTCGTAGCCGTGTGGGAGCAGCAGCACGACGCTCGAGCGCTGGTTCCACTTCTGCTCGGACGCCGAGATGAACTCGTCGATGATGGTCTGCGCGCCGTTGACGAAGTCACCGAACTGCGCTTCCCAGAGCACGAGCGCGTCAGGTCGCTCGACCGAGTAGCCGTACTCGAAACCCAGCACCGCGTACTCGCTGAGGAACGAGTCGTAGATGGAGATCGGTGCCTGGTTGTCGCTGAGGTTCGACAGCGGCAGCCAGTTCTGGCCGTTGAGGCGATCGTGGAAGAGCGCGTGGCGCTGCACGAACGTGCCGCGGCGCGAGTCCTGGCCCGACATGCGCACCGGCGTGCCCTCCATGAGGAGCGAGCCGAGCGCGAGGAGCTCGCCGAATGCCCAGTCGATGCCACCGTCTCGGCTCATCTGCTCCCGCTTGGAGAGCACCGCCTTGAGCTTCGTGTGCACCGAGAAGCCCTCTGGCGGGTTCCCGTGCGCGTCGCCGATGATCTCGACGACCTCGCGTGCGACGGCGGTCGAGTCCGGCTCGGAGCGGTGGTTCTCCTCGCGAGAGCCGACGGCCGAGAGCTCGGCCGCGGAGATGGGCGTCGACTGCGTCTGCGCCTGGTGGGTCTCCGCGAAGGCGCGCTCGAGGCGGTCGTGGAAGTCCTTCTGCGCCGCGTCGAACTCGTCCTGCGTGATGTCGCCACGGCCGACGAGGGCTTCCGCGTAGAGCTTGCGGACCGAGCGCTTCGCCTCGATGAGGTTGTACATGAGGGGCTGCGTCATCGACGGGTCGTCGCCCTCGTTGTGGCCACGGCGACGGTACGAGATGAGGTCGATGACGACATCGCGCTTGAAGCGCTGGCGGTAGGCGAACGCGAGCTCGGCGACGCGAGCCACCGATTCGGGGTCGTCGCCGTTCACGTGGAAGACGGGAGCCGAGATGGCCTTCGCGACGTCGGTCGAGTACATCGACGAACGGGCGTCGCGCGGGGTGGTCGTGAAGCCGACCTGGTTGTTGATGTTCACGTGGATCGTGCCGCCCGTGCGGTAGGCGCGGAGCTGCGACATCTGCATCGTCTCGTAGACGACACCCTGGCCGGCCATCGCCGCGTCACCGTGGATGAGGATCGGCAGCACGGCGTCTCGGCCGTCGGACTTGCGGTCGATCTTGCCGCGCACGATGCCCTCGAGCACGCCGTTCACCGCCTCGAGGTGCGAGGGGTTGGCGGCGAGGTAGACGGGGATGGTCGCGCCGGATGCCGCCGTGAAGGTTCCCTCGATGCCGAGGTGGTACTTCACGTCGCCGGAGTTGCCGCGTCCGGAGCTGGACTGCACGCCCTCGAACTCGCGGAAGATCTGCCCGTAGGTCTTCCCCGCGATGTTCGTGAGGACGTTGAGGCGACCGCGGTGGGCCATGCCGATGGCGACCTCGTCGAGGTCCTCCTCCGCTGCACCCTGGATGATCGTGTCGAGCAGGGAGATGACCGACTCGGATCCCTCGAGGGAGAAGCGCTTCTGGCCGACGTACTTCGTCTGCAGGAAGGTCTCGAACGCCTCAGCCTCGTTGAGCTTGTTGAGGATGCGCATCTGCTCTTCGTGCGTGGGCTTCGTGTACGGGTGCTCAAGCTCGTCCTGGAACCAGGCGCGCTGCTCCGGGTCCTGGATGTGCATGTACTCGATGCCGATCGTGCGGCAGTAGGAGTCGCGCAGGATGCCGAGGATGTCGCGGAGCTTGAGCATCCGCTGGCTGCCGCCGAAGCCGTCCGCGACGAACTCGCGCTCGAGGTCCCAGAACGTGAGTCCGTGATTCTCGATCTCGAGGTCGGGATGCGTGCGCTGCACGTACTGCAGCGGGTCGATGTCCGCCATCATGTGGCCGCGGACGCGGTACATGTTGATGAGCTGCTGCACGCGCGCCGTCTTGTTGATGGACGCGGCGAGGTCGACGTGCACGTCCTGCGACCACACGACGGGCTTGTACGGGATGCGCAGGGAGGCGAAGATCTCCTCGTAGAAGTTGTGCTTGCCCGTGAGGTGCTCGTGCACGATCTTGAGGAACTCGCCGGAGCCGGCGCCCTGGATGACGCGGTGGTCGTAGGTGCTCGAGATGGTGAGGCGCTTCGAGATGGCGAGGTCGTCGAGGACGTGCTGCGCCATGCCCTGGTAGGGGGCCGGGTAGTCGAGGGCGCCGGCACCGATGATGGCGCCCTGCCCCTTCATGAGCCTCGGGACGGACTGGAGGGTTCCCATGCCGCCCGGGTTCGTGAGCGAGATGGTGGTGCCCGCGTAGTCGTCTCCGCTGAGCTTGTTCTGGCGTCCGCGCTTGATGAGCTCCTCGTACGCTCCGAGGAACTCGCGGAAGTTGAGGGTCTCGGCCTGCTTGATGCTCGGCACGACCAGGGCGCGGGTTCCGTCCGGCTTCGGCACGTCGATCGCGATGCCGAGGTTGACGTGCGCTGGCTCGATGGCGGATGGCTTGCCGTCGATCTCGTCGTAGTAGACGTTCATGCTGGGGAACTTGATGAGCGCCTTCACGAGCGCCCAGCCGATGAGGTGCGTGAACGAGACCTTGCCACCGCGGGTTCGCCGGAGGTGGTTGTTGATCACGATGCGGTTGTCGATCATGAGCTTCGCGGGGATCTCGCGGTAGCTCGTGGCCGTCGGCACCTGCAGGGAGATGTCCATGTTCTTGGCGATGGCCTTCGCCATGCCCTTGAGCGGCGACACGATGTTCTCGCGCGACGGCGCCTTCTCCTTGTCAGCGGCGGGTGCATCCGCTGGGATGAGCTTCTCCTGAGGGGCTGCGGCAGTCGTCTTCGCCTGCTTGCGAGCCTCACCGTCGGCGGCTGGCTTCTTCGCCTCGGCCGCAGGAGCCGGAGCTGCCTTGGCGGGCTGAGCCGCGGGCGCCGTCTTCGCGGGAGCAGCGCCCTGCTGCTTCGCGTACTGCTCGAGCGTGGGCCACCAGGCCTCGTCTACGCTCTTCGGGTCCTTGACGTACTTCTCGTACATCTCCTCGACGAGCCAGTCATTGGCTCCGAAATCGGACTTTGCTTCGTCTGTACCCGCACTGGTCAAATGACTCGCCACCTGAGTTCGTCTCGCGTTCGTCTAGTGATGCGGGACGCGCCGAATCTGGGCGGCGACCCCATCGAGTGACAAGCCTAACGCCCTTGGCGAGCGCTCTGCGCGAAAGTGGGGTGAGGAGGGGGCTCCGCAACGTAATCTGGAGGCCATGCACTTCTCTGGTCCTGCCCCTCACCACGAGCTCACCTACTCCGATGTGTTCCTCATCCCGAGTCGTTCCGACGTGGGCTCGAGACTCAACGTCTCGCTCGCTCCGGACGACGGGACCGGCATGACGATCCCGCTGGTCGCCTCGAACATGAACGCGGTCACCGGGCCCCGCATGGCAGCCGCAATCGCGCGCCGCGGCGGGCTCGGAGTCCTTCCCCAGGACATGTCGCTCGAGGAGCTGCAAGCCGCCATCCGCTGGGTGAAGTCGCAGGATCCGGTGCTGGACACTCCGTTCACGGCGAAGGGCGAGGCGACGGTCGGCGACGTGCTCGAGCTCGTGCCTCCGGTGGCCGGCTTCGGCGTCTCGGTGCTTGGGCCCACCGGAGATGTGCTGGGAGTCCTGCAGGCCTCGACCCTCGCGCGTGTCCCGAGCGACGCCGTGCTCGCCGACCTCAGCCACCACTTCGTCGATGAGATCCCCGTCTCGCTCGCGCGCGACTCGCGCGCGGTCTTCAACTCGTTCGCCGAGACCGGGTCGAACTTCGCCCCCGTCCGGACCGAGGCCGGCGAGATCGCGACGGTCACCTCGGGCGGTGCCCTCCGCAGCACGATCTACCGCCCTGCGCTCGATTCGCAGGGACGCCTGCGTGTCGCGGTCGCCGTCGGCGTGTCGCGCAACGCGCTCGAGCGTGCTCGGGCGCTCGTGGAAGCCGGTGCCGACGTCCTCGTGCTCGACACGGCACACGGCCACCAGGGGAGCATGCTGCGTGCCATCGAGGCGGTCCGCGGCGCGGAGCTCGGTGTTCCCATCGTCGCCGGGAACGTGGTGAGCGGAAGCGGAGTCCACGACCTCGTGTCGGCCGGGGCGAGCATTATCAAGGTCGGCGTCGGACCGGGTGCGATGTGCACGACCCGCATGATGACGGCCGTGGGTCGTCCGCAGTTCTCGGCCGTGCTGGAGACCTCGGAGACGGCGCACGCGCTCGGGGCACGCGTGTGGGCGGATGGCGGAGTGCGCTACCCGCGCGACGTCGCGCTCGCGCTCGCCGCGGGAGGCTCCGCCGTCATGATCGGCTCGTGGTTCGCCGGCACCGTCGAAGCGCCTGGCACGGTGCGGACGGACGAGTCGGGCAACTGGTTCAAGGAGTCGTTCGGCATGGCGTCGACCAAGGCCGTCGAGGCTCGGTTCGGTGACCTCGAGCCCTACGAGCGCGCCCGCAAGCTGCTCTTCGCGGAAGGGATCTCGTCCTCGAAGATCATGCTCGACCCGAAGCGTCCAGGTCTCGATGACCTGATCGACATGATCACGACGGGCGTTCGCTCGTCCTTCACCTACGCGGGCGCCGACTCGCTGCCCGAGTTCCGCCAGCGCGCGAAGGTCGGCATCCAGTCGGCCGCCGGCTACGAAGAGGGCAAGGCCCTCCCGGTGTCCTGGTAGTCGCGGTCGCGTGAGGGTGGTCTTCGCTATACTTCGTGGCAACTATGGACGATGACCATCCTCCGCGATCCGCACCCTCACGCGCC
This sequence comes from Pseudoclavibacter sp. RFBJ3, assembly GCF_002931375.1. Taxonomy (NCBI): domain Bacteria; kingdom Bacillati; phylum Actinomycetota; class Actinomycetes; order Micrococcales; family Microbacteriaceae; genus Pseudoclavibacter; species Pseudoclavibacter sp. RFBJ3. Next base: position 161,803 of record NZ_PSXZ01000004.1, read on the forward strand.
GCAGCTCTGCCTGCGTTGAGCGCCTCCTCCTCTCCGGCTCGGCATCCCCGAAGCATCCCCGTATCGAGGGATGAGGGTTCGTGAACGAGTGGGTCATGCTCGGCATCGGCGTCCTCCTGACGGTGGGGACCGGCGTCTTCGTCGGGTCGGAGTTCGCGCTCGTCAACCTCGACCGCAACGACCTCGAGAAGCGTCGGGAACGCGGGGAGAAGCGCCTCACCCCGACCATCAACGCGCTCAAGCACACGTCGACGCACCTCTCGAGCGCGCAGCTCGGGATCACGCTGACGACCCTCCTCACCGGCTACACGATGGAGCCGGCCATCTCGTCGCTGCTCTCGTCGCCGCTCGGCGCCGTTGGGCTGCCGGAGGACGCCGTGCGCCCCGTCGGCGCCGTGCTCGCGATCGTGATCGCCACGGGGCTCTCGATGGTCATGGGGGAGCTGATCCCGAAGAACTTCGCGCTGGCCGTGCCGCGTGCGACGGCGAAGTTCCTCATCCCGCTGCAGGTCGCGTTCACAACCGTCTTCCGCCCCGCCGTCGCGGTGCTCAACGGAAGCGCCAATGGCCTCATCCGGGCCCTCGGCATCGAGCCCAAGGAGGAGCTCTCCGGCGCCCGCACGGCGGAGGAGCTCTCGAGCCTCGTCCGCCGCTCCGCGCTCGTCGGACTGCTCGAGGGCGAGCGGGCGGTGCTCTTGAGCCGCACGCTGCGGTTCTCCGACCACATCGCGGCGGACGTCATGACGCCCAGGCCGCGTGTGCAGTCCATCGCGGTCGACGCGCCGGTCCAGGACCTCATCGACCTCGCGAAGTCGACGGGCCATTCCCGATTCCCGGTGACCGGTGAGGACATCGACGAGATCGTCGGCGTGGCCCACCTGAAGAATGCCGTCTCGCTGCCGCTCGATCGCCGCCGTTCCGTGCCGGTCGGCGCGATCAAGACGGATGCGCTGCTCGTGCCGGAGACGCTGGGGCTCGACGCTCTGCTCGCCGAGCTCCGCTCCGGCGGCTTCCAGCTCGCCGTCGTCCTCGACGAGTACGGCGGCACGAACGGGGTCGTCACTCTCGAGGATCTCGTGGAGGAGATCGTCGGCGAGCTCGTCGACGAGCACGACCGAGCGCATCTCGACGTCGTGCGAGCCAAGGGCCGCACCACATTCGACGGGATGCTCCGGCCGGACGAGGTACGGGACCGCCTGAACATCGAGCTCGACGACGACGGGCCCTTCGAGACCGTCGCTGGCTTCATGATGAACGCGCTCGAGCGCATCCCCGCGGTCGGCGACGAGGTGCAGGTTCCCGTCGGCACGTTCCGCGTCGAGCGGATGGAGGGTCGGCGGGTCGATCGCGTCGCGTTCACGCCGAACGAGTCGTACGAGTCGAGGGAGGCGCTCATGCAGCGCCTCGCCGACAAGCACGCCGAGAAGGAGAACCGTGACTGAGTACTGGTCTGGACTCGCCTGGCTCGTGGTGCTCCTCGCCGCGAACGCCTTCTTCGTCGGCGCGGAGTTCGCGGTCATCTCGGCGAAGCGATCGCAGATCGAGCCCAGAGCCGAACGCGGCAGCAAGGCCGCCCAGCAGACGCTCTACGCGATGGAGCACGCGACCGGCATGCTCGCGACGAGCCAGCTCGGCATCACCGTCTGCTCGCTGCTGATCCTCAACGTCTCGGAGCCGGCGCTGCATCACCTGCTCGAGATCCCGCTCTCCGCGACGGGGCTCAGCGAGGAGATGATCTCGACGATCGCCTTCGTCATCGCGCTCATCGTCGTCTCGTACCTGCACGTCGTGCTCGGCGAGATGGTTCCGAAGAACATCTCCTTCTCGGTCCCGGACCGCGCGGCGCTCCTGCTCGCCCCGCCGCTCGTGTTCTTCTCGCGGCTCTTCGCACCGGTCATCTGGGCGCTGAACGGCATCGCCAACACGACGCTGCGCCTGTTCGGCGTCGAGCCGAAGGCCGAGACGACGAGTGCCTTCACCTTCGACGAGGTCGCGGGCATCGTCGAGCAGTCCAAGCGCGAGGGTGTGCTCATGGATCGTGCCGGCACGCTCTCGAACACCTTCGAGTTCACGGCGAAGAAGGTCGCGGCGGTTGCGATCCCGGGCGAGCAGCTCGTGGTGCTGCCGCCGGAGGCGACGCCGGAGATGCTGCAGCGCGCGGTCTCCGAGCACGGTTACTCGCGCTACATCATCCTGGACGAGGAAGGTGAATTCTCCGGCTACGTGCACCTGAAGGACGTGCTCGACCTCGACAAGCCGGACGAGTTCGACCAGCCCATCCCGGTCAAGCGCATCCGCTCGCTCGACTCGATGCACGACGAGGCCGACCTCGAGGACGCGCTCGCCACGATGCGGCGCACTGGGAGCCACCTGGCGCGGGTCCTCGATCGAGAGGGCAACACGCTCGGCGTGCTGTTCCTCGAGGACATCATCGAGGAGCTCGTCGGCGAGATCCGGGACGCGACTGCTCGCCACTGATCGCCGGTCTCCTCGCCGGAGCGCGGTGGCGACTTGGCGTGTCGTCGAAGAGCGACCAGTATGGCCGGGTGAGGGAATTCGATGCTCAGGATGCCGCGGCCAGCGTCTTCGCGCCGCGCGAGGACGACCACAAGTACCGCCGGGGTGTCACGGCGTTCGTGACGGGCTCCACGCACTACCCGGGCGCCGCCGTCCTGGGGACGAGGGCCGCCCTCGCGACCGGGATCGGGATGGTGCGCTACGCCGGGGGCGAGGCGGAGACCAAGGCGGTGCTGTGGCAGAGTCCGGAGGTCGTCGCCGATCTTGCGTCGTTCGATGCGCTTGTCGTCGGGTCCGGAGTGGATCCGAAGGACGTGCGGCGCACCAGCGAGGCGCGGGAAGCGCTCGATCGTGCTCGGGAGCTCGACGCCACGGTCATCGCCGATTCCGGCGCGCTCGGGCAGATCGCCAAGCGCGTGCTGGGAGGCCACCACGTGCGCCGATGCATCCTGACGCCCCATGCGGCCGAGCTCGCCGCCCTGATCACGAAGCTCGAGGACACCGAGGTGCATGCCACCGACGTCATCAAGGAGCCGGAACAGGCGGTCCGCCTCGTGACGGATCGTCTCGGCTGCACGCTCGTGCTCAAGGGGCACCGCACCTACATCGCGGGGGACGGTCCGACGATCGTCGTGGATGCTCCTGGAGCCTGGCTCGCCACGGCGGGGACCGGTGATGTGCTGGCCGGTGCTATGGGTGCGCTGAGCGCCGTCGCCTCGAAGCGCGACGTGGCCGAGCAGCCGGAGCCCCAGCACCTCGCGGCAGCGGCCGTATGGCTGCATGCGCGAGCTGGCTGGCTCGCGTCGCAGCTGAACGCGGGAAACCCGGAGGCGGCTTCCGCGCTGCTTGCCCCCATCGACGAGCTCACGAGGTTCGGTCCTGGTGCGCCGATCAGGGCGAGCGACGCGACTGCTGCGTTGCCGCGCCTCGTCGGAGCGCTCGTGGCGTCCAAGCTGCGCGCCTGACCTGGGGTAGCTTGTCCCGCATGACTTCGTCGTGGATCGCCCGTCACTGGCCGGGCCCTCTCTCGATCGTGACGCTCTGGCTTGCCTTCGCGGGCGTCCACTACGTGCTGATCCTCGTGAACCTCTACTCGCTCTCGAACCCCATGGGCGACGTGTTCCAGGTCTACCGCGGGTGGGTCGACCAAGCCCAGCTCGGGCAGGTGCCCGGTATCGATACGACGTTCGTGTACCCGCTGCCCTCGCTCCTGCCGATGCTGGTGGCAGACGCGGTCGGAGGGCAGGCGAACTACGGCCTGGGCTGGCTGCTGGTGGTCGCGGCCGGCAACGCCGTGGCGTTCGCGGCGCTGACGCTGTGGCGCCCCTCGTCTCGCGACGCCAGGCTCCGGCAGATCGCCGCCTGGTGGTGGCTCGTGCTCATGGCCCTGCTCGGACCGGTGGCGCTCGGCCGCATCGATGCGGTGAGCGTGCCGATCGCGATCCTCGCGCTGCTGGCGCTTCGGCGTCGTCCCGAGATCGCGGGTGCCCTGCTCACGTTCGGCGCATGGCTCAAGATCTGGCCAGCTGCCGTGTTCGCGGCGGCCTTCATCGTGCTGCGCCACCGACTCTGGCTCGTTGCTGGTGCCGTCGTCGTGTGCGCTGCCGTGCTCATCCCGGCCCTCGCGCTCGGTGGCGGGTCGAACGTATTCTCCTTCGTGACCGAGCAGACGGGGCGGGGGCTGCAGGTCGAGGCGGTCGCCGCGACCGTGCCGATGTGGCTCGCGTCGATGCAGGTGCCTGGCTACGACGCCTACTACTCGATGGAGATCCTGACCTTCCAGGTCGACGGTCCCGGCACGGAGTTCGTGAGCGCTCTGCTCACGCCGGTGCTTGGCGTGGCCGTGCTCGGCGTGGTGCTGCTCGCACTTGTCTCCAAGCGTCGTGGCATGCCGTTCACGCGCCTGTTCCCGGCCTTGTCGCTCGCGCTCGTGCTCTCGTTCATCGTCTTCAACAAGGTCGGCTCGCCGCAGTTCATCACGTGGCTCGCGCCGGTCATCGTGTTCGGGCTCATCGTCGACGTCAGGCGCTTCGCGCTGCCCGCCGGCATCGCCCTCTGCATCGCCTGGCTCACGCAGATCATCTATCCAGGCAACTACAACTTCGTGACCGATGCCCACTCCGCCGGCGTCGCGCTCCTCGCGGGTCGCAACGGGCTGCTGGTCGTGCTGCTCGTCTGGGCGCTCTGGGCGATGTGGCCGCGCAGCAGGCGAGCTGTGCGCCGGGCTCCGAGCGGCAGCTCGGCGGCTCGCACCCCCGCCAGCTCAGCCGTTCGCGAGCATGGAGCGGATGGCGTCGCCGACGTGGTGGATCTCGAGCAGGAACCCGTCGTGGCCGAAGTTCGACCTGATCGTGACGGCTCTGTCGCCTGAGTAGCTGTTCTGCACGCCCGCGGCGATGCGGTGCTGCGTCTCGGGCGGGAAGAGCACGTCCGTCGAGATGCCGATGACCATGGTGGATGCGGTGACGCGCGCGAGCGCGGCATCGAGGCCTCCGCGGTCGCGGCCGACGTTGTGCGAGCTCATGGCCGTCAGCAGCGTGATGTAGCTGTTGGCGTCGAAGCGACGCGTGAAGCGGTTGCCGTGGAAGTCGAGGTAGGACTCGACGGCGTAGCGCCCTTCGTCCTGCTCCGGGCTGAGGTTGGACTGCCAGCTGCGTCCGAAGCGGTCGTCGAGCTCGGTGCCCGACCGGTAGTTGAGCATGGCGAGGCGCCGCGCGAGGGCGAGGCCGCGGTGCGGTCCGAAGCCGGCGGGCTCGTCCGCGTAGTCGCCGCCGTTGAAGTTCGGATCGAGCCTGATGGCGTCGATCTGCAGGGTGTTCTGCGCGATGGTCTGCGCGTCGGACGCCGCAGGTGCGCTCATCACGACGAGCCGCTGCGTGCGGTCGGGGTACATGATGCCCCACTCGAGCGCGTGCATGCCGCCCATGGAGCCGCCGATGACGGCGGCGAACGAGGCGATGCCGAGTTCGTCCGCGAGCAGCGCCTGCGCTCGCACCTGGTCGCGGATCGTGAGCACCGGGAAGGAGGATCCGTACGCGTTCCCGCGAGCATCGAGGCTCGCGGGTCCCGTCGAGCCCTGGCAGCCGCCGAGCATGTTGGGGGCGATCACGAAGTAGCGGTCCGTGTCGAGAGGGGCCCCGGGACCGACGATGCCCGGCCACCAGCCTGCGGTCGGATGCCCGGGCCCGAGCGGCCCCTCCACGTGCGAGTCGCCGGTGAGCGCGTGGAGCACGAGGATCGCGTTCGAGCGGTCGGCGTTGAGCGTGCCCCACGTCTCGTAGGCGATCCGGATGAGCGGGAGCTCGCCGCCGTGCTCGGGGCTGAACGCCCCGAGCCAGGCGAACTGGCGGTGGCCGACGTCGTCGCCGTCGCGCCACGCGCCCGAGGCGGGCGGCCTCAGCGAGACCGCCCGCAATTCGTCGTTCGGAATTCTGCCGCTCGGCGGCGAGATGCCGTGATCTGTCCAGTCCATCAGCGCCAGGCTAGCGGCTACCCCGCGCCTAGGCGCGAAGCGAGTCGAGGGCCTGCGAGAGGTCCGCGATGAGGTCGTCGACGTTCTCGAGGCCGACCGAGAGGCGCACGAGTCCGGGGTTGATGCCGGATGCGAGGAGCTGCTCTGGGGTGAGCTGCGAGTGCGTCGTCGACGGCGGGTGGACGATGAGGCTGCGCACGTCGCCGATGTTCGCGAGGTGGCTGAAGAGCTGCACGCGCTCGACGAGCTTGCGGCCAGCTTCGACGCCGCCGCGGAGCTCGAACGACAGGATGGCACCTGCGCCGTTCGGTGCGTAGCGCTTCGCCAGGGCATTCCAGGGGCTCGTCTCGAGGCCCGCGTAGTTGACGTTCTGCACCTCGGCGTGGCCCTGGAGCCACGACGCGATCGCGGTCGCGTTGGAGACGTGGCGCTCCATGCGGAGGCTCAGCGTCTCGACGCCCTGCAGGATCTGCCAGGACGAAGCGGGTGCGATGGACGCACCGATGTCGCGCAGCAGCTGCACGCGGGCCTTGGTGTGGAACGCGTTGGCGTTGCCGAGGGCACCCGTGTAGCTGAGGCCGTCGTAGCTCGGGTCGGGCTCGGACAGGCCAGGGAAGCGGTCCTTGTGCTCATCCCAGGGGAAGGTGCCGCCGTCGACGATGACGCCGCCGATCACGGCGCCGTGGCCGCCGAGGAACTTCGTCGCGGAGTGGACGACGATGTCGGCCCCGTGCTCGAAGGGCCGGATGAGGAAGGGGGTGGCGATGGTGTTGTCGACGATGAGGGGCACGCCGACCTCGTGGGCGACCGTGGCGACCGTCTCGATGTCGAGGATGTTGACGGCAGGGTTGCCGATCGTCTCGCCGAAGAACAGCTTCGTGTTGTCCTTCGCCGCTGCCCGCCAGGCGTCTGGGTTGTTCTGGTCCTCGACGAAGGTGACGTCGATGCCGAGCTTCGCGAACGTGTACTTGAAGAGGTTGAACGTGCCGCCGTAGATGGACGTCGAGGACACGATGTGGTCGCCGGCTCCCGCGATGTTCAGGATCGCGAACGTCTCCGCCGCCTGGCCGGATGCGAGCGCGAGCGCCCCGCTGCCGCCTTCGAGGTCGGCGATGCGCGCCTCGAGCACCGCGGTCGTGGGGTTCGTGATGCGCGTGTAGATGTTCCCGGCGCGCGCGAGGGAGAAGAGATCGGCCGCGTGCTGTGCGTCGTCGAACACGTACGAGGTCGTCTGGTAGATCGGGGTGACGACCGCGTTGGTCGTGGGGTCGGGGGCAGAGCCTGCGTGGATCTGCCTGGTCTCGAAGCTCTGGGTCATGGGTAGCCTCCGTGTCGGCCGCGACCCGACTGGACAGTCGGGTGGCACCGAGTGTGGCAGTGGGCGCTGGCGCGGGCAACGGCGCGGGACACAAATCGTCACGCGTGCCAGGCGCGGCGCGCGGCCGCATGCCACGATGGAGGCATGCCTGAAGAACAGAGAACGCGTGTTGTCGTAGTGACGGGAGCGAGCAGCGGGATTGGCCGGTCGACGGTCAGGTCGTTGCGCGCAGAGGGCAGAGTGGTGCTCGCGACTGCCCGCCGTGCCGACCGGCTCGAGGAGCTCGCCGCCGAGACCGGCGCGGAGGTGCTGGCGGGGGACATCACCGATGACGCCTTCGTGGCCGAGCTCCGAGACACCGCGAGCCGGCTCGGAGAGGTCGAGGCCCTGGTCAACGTCGCCGGGGGAGCGTTCGGCACCGAGAGCGTCGAGGAGAGCAGCATCGCCGACTGGCAGCTGATGTTCGAGCTCAACGTCCTCGGCACGAAGCGCGTCATCACGGCGTTCCTGCCGCTGCTGCGTGCATCCGCCGCGAGCAGCACGGACGAGTTCCCACACGCGGACATCGTCACGGTCACCTCCACGGCCGGGCGCGTCATCTACCAGGGCGGTGGCGGCTACGTCGCGACGAAGGCCGCGGAGGCGGCGATGATCGGGGTGCTGCGCCTCGAGCTCGGCGGTGAGCCCATCCGGGTCATCGACATCGCGCCTGGGATGGTGCACACGGAGGAGTTCACGCTCAAGCGGATGCGGGGCGACGGGGCCTCGGCCGACAAGCTCTACGAGGGCGTCGATCATCCGCTCACCGCGGAGGACATCGCGGCGACGATCCAGCTGGCGCTCCAGCTTCCCGGTCACGTCAACGTCGACGAGCTCGTCGTGCGTCCGGTGGCGCAGCGGGAGCAGTTCCAGCTGCACCGCGGCCCCCTCGTCATGAAGGGCGCCACGAAGGAGGCCGGCGAGTGAGCATCTTCCTGGTAGGCGGCGGAGACGGTTCAGGGGTCGAGCTCGCGCTCGCCCAGCTCGCGGGCGAGGCTCGAAGCCGCGCCGCCGGAGCGACGCCCGTCATCGCGGTCATCGCGGTCGGGGAGAACCCCGAGCCCGTCGCGGACTGGTTCGCGGACCGACTCCGATCGGTCGACCCTGGCGTCCTGGCGACTCCCGTGCTCGCCCGGAGCACGGCGAGCGGTGAACCGCTCGACGAGATCGATCTCGCCAGCTTCTCGACGGCCCACGGCATCCTGGTCTGCGGGGGCCACACCCCCGCGTACCTCGCCGCCCTGGCGCCGCTCGCGACCGACATCCGCCGCCTGGTGGCGGAGGGCGTCTCCTACCTCGGCTACTCGGCCGGCGCCGCCATCGCCGCGGACGAGGCCATCATCGGCGGGTGGCGCATCGGCGGCGTGCCCGTCGCCCCGGAGGAATCCGGCGAGGGACTCGACGAGGTGACGTTCGAGGCCGGCCTCGGGCTGGTCGATCTGACCATCGAGGCGCACGCCGCTCAGTGGGGTCTCGTCGCGCTGTGCGCTGCGAGCATCGAAGCGGGACTCGCGGAGCGCATCCTCGCCGTCGACGAGGACACCGTCCTCAAGGTCGGAGAGGGCGCGCTGGAGATCCTCGGGTCTGGGAGCGTCTGGCAGCTGACCGCGGGGGAGGGCGGCGTCACGGTCTCCTCCAGCCGAGCCTCGGAATGACGGAGTTGCGCGGGCTCAGCGATCTGCATCGGCTCGACCCGGGGTGGGCTCGGGCGCTCGAGCCTGCTGCCGGCCGCCTGGACGAGATCGCGGAGCGGCTGAAGCTGGAGGAGGATGCCGGCCGCGGCTTCCTGCCTGCTCCTGAGCACATCCTCAGGGCATTCGAGGCCCCACTCGACGACGTCCGGGTCCTGATCGTGGGCCAGGACCCGTATCCGACTCCCGGGCATCCCATCGGCCTGTCCTTCGCGACCGATCGCCACGTCCGGCCGCTCCCTCGAAGCCTCGCGAACATCTACCGGGAGCTGCACGACGACCTGGGCATCGAAGCGGCCACCACCGGCGATCTCTCGCGGTGGAGCGAGCAGGGAGTCCTGCTCCTGAACCGTGTCCTGACGGTCGGCGCCGGCACGGCGGGCTCGCACCGCGCGTTCGGCTGGCAGTCGGTCACGGATCTGGCGATCGAGGCCCTGGTGGCCCGCCAGCGTCCGCTCGTTGCCATCCTCTGGGGCAAGGACGCGCAGGCCCTCGCCCCGCTGCTCGGCGAGACCCCGACCCTCGTGAGCGCCCACCCGAGCCCGCTCTCCGCCTCCCGCGGCTTCTTCGGCTCCCGTCCGTTCTCGCGGACCAACGAGCTGCTGCGGCAGCAGGGTGCGGATCCGGTTGACTGGCGGGTCGTCGAGACGCCCCAGGGCGCCACGCAGCCACCCCTGTTCTAGGTGCGCCAGACCGAGCGCCACCGACACGAGCATCAGAGAGGCACATCATGAGTCAAGAGCTGCACACCCTCGGCGCCGTCAGGCAGAGGCAGCTGCTCGCGAGCGGCGAGCTCTCGCCGGTGGCGCTCACGAGCGCCTACCTGGCACGTCTGGACGCGGACGGGGGTGCATCCGGAGCCTTCATCACGGTCACCGCGGACCGCGCATTGGAGCGAGCTCGAGCGCTCGAGCGGGACCCCTCGTCCGCATTTCGCCGCGGAGACCGGCATAAGGCTCCGCTCTGGGGGATGCCCTTCGCCGACAAGGACCTCGAACCGCGCGCCGACGTGCCGACCTCCTTCGGCTCGCGTGCCTTCGCCGGGTACGTGCCGGAGGAGAGCTCGCCACTGGTCGAGACCATGGACGCCGCCGGCGGCATCAGCCTGGGGAAGACGAACACGCCCGAGTTCGGTCTCCCCGCCTACACCGAGAACGCCGTGGCCCCGCCGGCGGTCACCCCGTGGGGTGCCGGGCTCGGGGCCGGCGGCTCCTCGGGAGGCGCGGCGGCGGCTGTCGCAGCCGGCCTCATTCCGTTCGCGCCGGGGTCGGACGGTGGCGGGTCCATCCGCATCCCGGCTTCCGCCTGCGGTCTGGTCGGTCTCAAGCCGAGCCGGGGCCGAGTACCGGATGGGTCGGGCGTCGGCTCCCTTGCGGGGCTCCCCGTCTCGGGCCCCATCGCGAGGAGCACGGCGGATGCCGCGCTCCTGCTCGACGGGATGATCGCCCGGCGCGGGGACGGCAGCCAGGCCGACCGGAGCGCCCTCACGGCACCGGCGGGGGAGCGTTCCTACCTCGACGCCCTGGACGCACCCCTTCAGAAGCTGCGGATCGGCGTCAACTGCTGGTCGCCGTGGTCCACGGAGTACGAGATCGCGCTCGACGACGAGGTTGCCACGGTCTTCGAGGTCGCCAAGGAGCAGCTCTCGCGACTCGGACACGAGCTCGTTCCGGTCACGCCGACGGACGCGCCCGAGTACTTCGACGCGTTCCGAACGGTGTGGCAGGCCGGCGCGTCGACGATCCCACTAGAGGGTGCCGCACTGGAGGCGCTGGAGCCCCTCACGCGGTGGCTCGTCGGCGTCGGACGGACGAAGGGTGCCGCGGAGCTGGCTGCCTCGCTCGCGTCGCTCGCCGAGTTCGAGCGCTCGATCATCCGCCAGTACTCGGACGTCGACGTCGTCCTGACCCCGACGCTCGCGATGACGCCTCGGCCGCTCGGCTGGTTCGACGCGGGGGACGGGGAGCGGAATTTCGAGCAGCAGTGCCAGTACACGCCGTACACGTCCTACGTGAACGTCACCGGGCTGCCTGCCATCACCATGCCCGTCGGGTTCGCGAGCGGCCTGCCGGCGGGGGTGCAGGCCATCGGTCGGCCGGGCGACGAGGCGACGCTCCTTCGGCTGTCGCTGCAGCTCGAGCGTGAGATCGACTGGCCGAGCAGGTACCCGCCCGCCTGGGATGGCGCGGCGCGTCCCTGAGGCTGCTCAGCTCTTCGATGCGGGGCGTCGGCGGGCCGGGATGTAGTTGCCGTCCTCGAGTCCCGCCTCGATCTCGAAGCGGTTCTTGAGCGGGTCGAAGCCGGCGAGCCAGTAGAGCGGCGGGAACAGGAAGCCGTAGCGCTTCCACTGCTCGACGTGCACGCGCTCGTGGCGGAACACCCGTTCGCCGACGGTGTCGCGAGTGAGGTACACCCGGCCGACGCACGTCCCGCCCCGGCGGAACGCCCACTTGGGCAGGCCACTGCAGACGATGAGCCCGTCGTGGTTCTCGACGCGGCCCGTGGAGAGCGGCACGCCGACCGCGAGTCCGACGGCCGTCGCCGCGTGGTAGCCGAGCCGTGACAGCGGCGAATCGAGGAACACGCTCTTCAAGAGGTTCATGGGTGAGGACCTACGTTCGCTGGTGCGTTGGCGGCTGGAAAGGAGGACGCCGCTGAGACCCGACCGTGTGAGACGGGTCCCAGCGGCGAACGCTTGCGCTGGGAGGCTTAGAAGCTCTGCTCCGGCGCGTCGATGGCGGCAGGTGCGCGCTGGCCCTGCTTGAGCGCGGCGAGCCGGGCCTCGACCTCGGTCAGCTTGCCGAGGTCCTCGAGCTGGTTGAACTGCGAGTCGAGGCTCGAGGTCTGCAGCTCCTGCTGGCCGCGCACGAGCGCCTCCTGCCGGCGGACCTTCTCCTCGAAGCGACCCAGGTCGCTGGTCGGGTCCATCACGTTGATGCTGCCGAGGGCCTCGTTGACCTTCTGCTGCGCCTCGGCCGTCTTGGCGCGGGCCGCGAGCTGGTCGCGCTTCGTGCCGAGCTGGCGGAGCTTCTCGCGCATGCCGTCGAGGCCGCCCTTGAGCTGCTCGACGACCTGCGTCTGGGTGCGGATCTGCGGCTCGGCCGTGCGAGCTTCCGTCTCGGACTCGATCTGGCGCGACAGGGCCACCTTCGCGAGGTTGTCGAACTTCTGCGCGTCGACCTCGTCGTTCGCCGCGCGCAGCTCGTCGGCCTTGCGGCTGGCGGCGAGGGCCTTGTTGCCCCATTCGGACGCGGCCTGGACGTCTTCCCGGTAGTCGTCCTCGAGCATGCGAAGCTGGCCGATGGTCTGCGCGATCGCCGCCTCCGCCTCCTTGATGTTCGAGCTGAAGTCGCGGATGAGCTGGTCGATCATGAGCTGCGGGTCTTCCGCGTTGTCGATGAGCGAGTTGATGTTGGCGCGGACGAGCTGGCTGATTCGTCCGAAGATGGACTGCTTGTTGGACATCGAGTGCTTCCTTTTCGCTGGTGATCCGTGATGAATGGCCGTGATGTGTCGGAGTGATCGTGGAGCGCTGTCTCCGCGCTGGGTGCGCGTCAGCGCCTTCTGCCGCCGCCCGAGGAGCGGAAGCCCCCTCCCGAGGAGCGGAAGCCGCCAGATGAGCGGAAGCCCGACGAGCCGCCGCTCGATCGGCGGCCAGAGCCGCCGCCCCACGAGCTGCCGCCGCCCCAGGAGCTTCGGCTGGAGGAGCCGCTGTTGCTGATGAGACCGCCGAGGATGCCGCCAAGGAGGCCGGAGTTGAAGCTGCTGTTGGAGTTCGAACCCGAGGACACACCCCAGCTCTGCTCGTAGCCGCTGCGCTGCATCTGCACCTGGCTTCTCGCCTGCTCTGTGGCCCGCTCGGCGAGGCTGATGGCGCTCTTGGCGCGCTGCATCGCCTCTTCAGGCTGGGTGGCCGCGAGCTGCTCCGCCGTGCGGAGCTCGGTCTCCGCCTGCTGGATTCGCGCGCGCGGCTCGCTCTCTACTGCACCTCGACGTGCGTCGATGAACTGGAGTCCGCCCGTGACGGCGGAGCGAGCCTGGGCGAGGGCGACGTCGAGCTGTCTGCGCAGCCCCGCCAGGCGCTCGTGCTCCTGGAGGAGCGACGCGATCGCTGCGTCGAGGGCCTCGTCCGCCTCCCTGAGGCCTCCGAGCGTCCTGAGCGGATCTGCGGCCGAGGCGCTGCCGGAGCGGGCCCTGGCGATCGCCTCCTGGGCGGTGGCCTGCGCGGCAGCGGCGGCGGCGGCGACATCCGGCTGCAGCGACGCCTGCTGGACGAGCTGGGTGCTGCGCGCGAGACCGGCCTCCAGCTCGCCGATCTCCTGGCGGATGAGCTGCTCCGCGTTCTCGAGGTCGCTGGCGGCGGCGCCGATGGAGCCCAGAACCGAGGTCACCTGCGAGAGCGCGAGCTGCGCGTCGCCGATATCGACGGCGGCTGGCCCCGTCCGTCCTTCGCGGAGACCGCTATCTGCGTTCTGCGTCTCGGTGCGCGCGAGCGCAAGCAGCTCGCGAGCGTGGCTGGTCGAGTCGTCGACCGTGGAGAGCGCCTGCGGGCTGTAGCGGGCGCGGAGCGCCGTCAGCTGGGACTCGGCGCCCTGCATCTGTCCTTCGAGTCGATCGAGTTCGCCGCGGACCTGCCTAAGTAGCTCTGGCGCGTTGCGCTCCATGTCCCGGAGCTTCTCGAAGCGCGCTGCCTGTTCGGCGACGCGCTGCTCTGCCAGGTTCACGAAACCGAGGATGGCCTCGTTCATCTGCATCTGGGCTGGCAGCGGCTCTGGTTCGGTGTCGAGGTACTGGCCCTGGACGCCGAACGCACGACGCAGCTGCTCGCGGGCATCCGCCACCGCTGCCCGGTACTCGGCAACCGGCTCGGGTCCGAACTGCGCCTCGGCGAAGCTGACCTCCTGGTCGGCGGAGTTCACCAGGTTGTCGACCCTGACGAGCTCGCCGGCCGCGCGCTGCGCGAGCTGCTGGAGTTGCGCCTTCTGCTCGGCCTCCGTCGCCTGCTGTCCCTTCTTCTTCTTGCGACGAGCGCTGAGCACGACGAAGAGGATGATGAGGGCGACCACGACGATGAACCCGCCAACGAAGAGGAAGATCGTGCCGACGGCGGCACCCGTCACGAGTTCGCCGCCACCCGCGCCGCCGCTGGTCGTGCCAGCACCGGTGAGCTCCTGGCGGATCGAGTCCGCCGCCGAGATAGCGGCCTGACCGTACTGCCCGGAGTCGAGGTTCGGGGCGATCGACTGCGTCTCGATGTCGCGCAGCGCACCGTCGCCCAGGGGGAACGCGCTGTCGGTGTTGAGTCCGAAGTCGAGCTGGTCGACACCGACGTACAGGATGACGGCCTCGGAGCCGAGGTCGTTGGCCGAAGCGAACTCGCTGGCCCAGTCGAACCCAGAGCTCGGGGTGGAGAAGCGATCGACGATCGCGAAGTACATCGTGTAGTCGGTCTCGGCCTCGAGTGTCGAGATCGCCTGCTCGATGTCCGCGGTGTCGCCGGTGACGAGCCCATTCGGGTCGAAGATGTGGCCCTGCGGCGAGCCGGGGCTCTCGGCCGGGGCTATGGCGGTGGAGGAGCCGGAGGAAGTGATCGGAGAGACCTCGGCGGATGCTGGCGCACTCGTTCCGAGGAGTGCTGCGGCAGCGATGCCGAGCAGAGCGAGCGCACGACGCACGGAGACCCCTTTCTGGCCGGTCATCGGCCTTCTCCGTAACGCTAGCGGGGTGTAGCCGTGAAGAACGTGATTGTTGTGCGCGTGGTGACGCCACGAGTGAACAGGCGGCGAACAGCGTCTGTCGCAGGTGAGCGCTTGGTGACGATCCGGCGTCGATGTGTGATTCCACATGGAGTTCCGTAGAATTGTCGCGCACCGGACAAGCACTCCTTGTCCGGTTTTCACATGAGACACCGGAGGTTCAACGTGCGAAGTGAAGATGTACGCACCAAGCGTTTCAACGCGCTGAAGTTCGACGGATGCTACGACGTCCGAGAGGTCGACCAGTTCCTCGACCAAGCCGCCGCCGCGCTCGAGGCGTACGAGAGGGGCCTGCGGGAGCAGGCGCAGATCGTCAGGTCCCACGAGGTCGAGGCCGTCAAGTTCACGTCCCGCGTCTACGAGCGCGGCTACTCCGCTCAGGAGGTGGATGTCTTCCTCGAGCAGCTCGCGGAGGCGCTCGGCAGCTACGAGACAGAGTCCGGCGCCGAGGGGCTCGCGCAGCGCTGAGCGACAGGCGCGCCTCAGGAGGGCTTGTTAGGCTGGCCTAACTCACCCCGAACGAGGAGCCCATAACCGTGACAGACGTCGTTACCCAGAAGCCCCGCAAGCGGGGACCCACCGTCCGCCTGAGTGTGGCGCGCACCGAGCGGCTCAGTCGCTCGCTGGTCCGGGTCCACTTCCTCGGGGCAGACCTCGACGACTTCGACCTCGAGCACGCCGACACCTACCTGAAGCTGCACTTCGGCGGAGGCGTCGGCCAGCTCGAGCTGCCGTTCGATCTCCAAGAGCTCCGCGCGACGCTTCCCACCGAGCAGGTCCCCGTCCGGCGCACCTACACGGTTCGCGGGATCGACCGCGCGAGCGGCACGGTCTCCGTCGACTTCGTCGTCCATGGCGACGCAGGTGTCGCCGGCCCGTGGGCTCGCGACGCGAAGCCGGGCGACGTCATCGTGGCCACGACACCGCACGGTGCCTACTCGCCGCTCCCCGAGAGCGACTGGCATCTCATCTGCGGTGACGAGTCCGCACTCCCGGCGATCGCCCGAACCCTCGAAGCGCTCCCCGAGGACGCGAAGGGCGCGGTCCTCGTGGAGGTAGCCGGGGAGGAGGACCACATCGAGCTCGCGGCCCCGACGGGGGTCAGCGTCCAGTGGCTCCACCGAGGCGAGCATGGCGGGTTCGACCAGCAGCTGATCGCGGCAGCCGTCGAGGACCTGGCGTTCCCTGATGGGCTCGTGCAGGTCTTCGCACACGGCGAGCGCGAGCAGATGAAGCGACTCAGGAAGATCTTCTCCGCCCGTGGCGTCGAGCGCTCGCAGCTCTCCCTCTCCGGCTACTGGGCCGCAGGACGCACGGAAGACGCCTTCCAGAGCGAGAAGCGCGAGCCCGTCGGCCAGATCTTCTGATCCGGCGAGCTCGCGCTCCCACTACCAGGAGCCGGGCTTGTAGTCCTTGAGGAACACTCCGAAGAGATCCTCGCCCGACTCGCCGCGCACGATCGGGTCGTAGACGCGGGCCGCACCGTCGACGAGGTCGAGGGGGGCGTGGAATCCCTCCTCGGCGAGGCGGATCTTCGTGAAATGGGGCCGCTCATCCGTGATCCAGCCGGTGTCGACGGCGGTCATGAGGATGCGGTCGCTCTCGAACATCTCCCGAGCGCTGGTGCGCGTGAGCATGTTCAGGGCCGCCTTCGCCATGTTCGTGTGGGGGTGGCCCGGGCCCTTGTAGCCGCGTCCGAAGACCCCCTCCATCGCGGAGACGTTGACGATGTAGGTGCGGCGCGCCGAGGACGCCTTGAGCGCGCCACGGAGCCTGCTCACGAGCAGGAACGGTGCCGTCATGTTCGCGAGCTGCACTTCGAGCATCTCGAGGGGCTCGACCTCGTCGACGTGCTGCGTCCACGAGTTGATGTGCAGCTCGTCCGGGAGCAGGCCGCCCGCGTCGATGGCGGTGCCAGCCGCGAGCCGCTCGAGCGACGAGGAGCCGGCAGTCATGGCGTCTGCGGTCAGCTCCTCGGCCGTGCGTCCCGCCGCCGAGGACAGGATCGGGTGCGCGGCGACCGACTCCGCCAGGGCGAGCGGGTGCGCGTCGTTCGTGTGCCCGAAGGTCACGAGCTCGGGAAGCGGCCCGTCCGGCAGCGGCGCGAGCTCCGCCTCGACGAGCGGCGCGTAGGAGCCGGGGGAGCGGCGCACCGTCTGGGCGGCATTGTTGATGAGGATGTCCAGCGGGCCAGCGGCCGTGACGGAGTCGGCGAGGCCCATGACCTGTGCGGGATCACGGAGGTCGATGCCGACGATCTTGAGCCGGTCGATCCACTCCGGCGAGTCAGGCAGGGCCGAGAACCGGCGGACGGCGTCGCGCGGGAAGCGCGTCGTGATCGTCGTGTGGGCGCCGTCGCGGAGCAGCCGCAGCGCGATGTACATCCCGATCTTCGCTCGACCGCCCGTGAGCAGGGCCCGCTTGCCGGTCAGGTCGGCGCGCGCATCGCGCTTCGAGTGGCTGAAGGCGGCGCATTCTGGGCAGAGCTGGTGGTAGAAGGCGTCGACCACCGTGTACGGCTGCTTGCAGATGTAGCAGGCGCGTGGCTTGAGCAGCTCGCCGGCCGTCGGGGCGGTCGTCGACGTCGAGATCGGGATGCCGCGGGTCTCGTCGTCGATGCGGTCCGGTGCGCCCGTGGCGGTCGCGGCGACGACGGCCTTGTCGGCGTCGGCGATGCGCTGGCGCTTCGCGGCGCGCCCGACGCGCTTCACGTCCTTGAAGAACTGCGCCGTCGCCCGACGGACCGTGATGAAGTCCGGGTCCTCGCGGTCGTAGGCGGAGAGCTGCTCGAGCACGCGCAGGGTCGTCGCGAGGTCGGCCTCGGCGATGCGCTCTGGCGCGAATTCCGCGCCGTCGGTCTCTTCTGGCGTCGCCGTGGGCGTCTCGTCTGGGGTCTCGGAAGGCACACGAGATTGTAGAGGCCAGCGGGCAGGCGCGCCACACGCGCCCACCCGCCGGCCTCGCGGGCCTCACCCCTCGACTAGGAGGCGACCGCCCTCGGCGCCCCCATGCCGGGGTCGATCTGGTGCGGGCCGTTCGCCGACGGGCGCACGTCGAAATCGAAGATCGCCGTGGGGAGGTAGACGGTGGAGCACGAGTTCGGGATGTCGACGACGCCGGAGAGTCGACCCTCGATGGGGGCCGAGCCAAGGAGCAGGTAGGCCTGCTCCGGTGCGTAGCCGAACTTCGTGAGGTAGTCGATCGCGTGCAGGCACGCCCGCTGGTAAGACAGATGGGAGTCGAGGTAGCGCTGCTCCCCGTCGAGCGTGACCGACGTGCCGGAGAACGCGATCCACTCGCTGTAGTTGGGCTCCACATTGCCCGGCATGAAGATGGCGTTCTCCGAGACGCCGTACGTCTCCATGCCTCCCTTGATCAGGTCGACGCGCACATCCATGAAGCCGCCCATCTCGATGGCGCCGCAGAAGGTGATCTCCCCATCGCCCTGGGAGAAGTGCAGGTCGCCCATCGACAGGTTCGCGCCGTCGACGAAGACGGGGTAGAAGATGCGGGTGCCCTTCGAGAGGTTCTTGATGTCCTGGTTGCCGCCGTTCTCGCGCGGGGGAGCCGTCCTGGCGGCCTCGCCGGCGACACGATCGAACTCGGAATCCGGGAGCGAGCCGAGCACGGCGAACTGCGGCTCCGGCGGCAGCGCGAGTGGCGGCACCCTGCCTGGGTCGGTCGCGATGAGCTTTCCCTCACGCGCGTTCCACTTCGCCAGCAGCTCCGCCGACGGAGCCGTCCCCATGAGGCCCGGGTGGATGAGGCCCGTGAAGGACACCCCGGGCACGTGACGGGACGTCGCCGTCTGGCCGCTGAAATCCCAGATCGCCTTGTAGGCGTCCGGGAACTGATCGGTGAGGAACCCTCCGCCGTTCTCCTTCGCGAAAATTCCCGTGTAGCCCCACCCCTGGCCTGCGAGCGGACCCTTCTCCTGAGGAATCGGGCCGACGTCGAGGATGTCGACGATGAGGAGGTCGCCAGGTTTCGCACCCTCGATCCGGAACGGCCCGCTCAGCTTGTGCACCGTCAGCAGCGGCGCGTTCAGGATGTCCTCTGCGGAGTCGTCGTTGACGATCGCCCCGTCGAACCACTCCCGGCAGTCGACGCGGAACTCGTCGCCGGGCTTCACCGTCGCGACCGGCGGAATCTCCGGATGCCACCTGTTGTGGCCGATCTTCTCCTGGTCCTCGAACTTCTTCGTCGAGTCGAGTGGAAACAGCACGTCTGGCATGGCTCGGTCCTTTCGTCTGTGACCGATTCGCCGTCTCTTGCGTGGCGGCAGCCTCGGTCGGTGCGAGCCCCGCGACGTCAGTGTCGCGGCAGCTTCGCGTGGAGTGGGTTGCGAGTGATGCCGCCGCCGGGTCTCCGAGGAGCTCCGGGGAGCGAGGTCACGACGTCCGGCTCATGCGCGGATCTCGAGGCGGCATCGATGAGGCCGTAGGCGGAAGAGCCTGCGACGGAGAGATGCGGGGCAGCCGGGCGGCGCCTCGCGTCTTGCCCGCACTCTGGGCACACGGATCTCTCCGGTACCGAGTGCATGGTGTGCACCTCGTCGAAGCGGTGCGCGCTCTCGCACCGATACGTGTAGGTGGGCATCCTTGCCTCCCCTCGTCGAGGTACTGCCGACCGTAGCGGTGGGGCGCCGAGAGTGTCAATGTCCTCTCGGACACGTGTGCTGCGCGTCGGCGGGCGGATCCCAGCGTGTGAGCAGGAGCGTCCGCACGCTGCGGACGCGGAAGGGCCCGGTGCTGCTGAGCAGCGCCGGGCCCTTGCGATGTCACCAGACATCGAGATGTGCCCCCGACAGGAGTCGAACCTGCGACCTTCGGTACCGGAAACCGGTGCTCTATCCACTGAGCTACGGAGGCGGATGCGGAACTGAGCTTTCAGCAACGCGGAGCCAATACTAACAGGGCGCGAGGGTGCCCGAACGCCACTGCTCGCCGCCGCGCGCGGCTGTGGGGGATGGCCACGGGAGCGTGACACAATCCGCTGGTGATGCGAAAGATCGAATCTGCCATTGACCTCGAACTCGACGGGGAAGCCGACCTCGTGTTCTCGATCGCTGCCCACACTCTGGCGAACCTCGAGAGCGAGTCGTTCACGATCACGGGTGACGGCGTGCCCCTCGACGTCATCGAATCCATCGACCGCTCCGAGTGCCGGCTGCACCGCGTGACGACCTCCGCGAAGCACATCGAGATGCGCTACTCCGCGACGGTGCTCGACCGCGCGCAGCCGAACGAGCCGGAGGAGCTGGACCTCATCCAGTTCCGCCGTCCGTCCCGCTACGCGGAGTCGGACCTCCTCGGACCGACCGCACGGTCGATGTTCCGCGGCAAGCAGGGCTTCGAGCTCGTCGACGCGGTCGTCGACTGGGTCTCCAGGAACATCAGCTACGTGCCTGGCTCGAGCGCCCCGACCGACGGCGCGCGCGACACCTTCCTGAAGCGCCAGGGCGTCTGCCGCGACTTCGCTCACCTGACGATCGCGTTCCTGCGCGCCAACGACCTCCCGGCGCGCCTCGTCTCCGTGTACGCGCCGGGGCTCGTGCCCATGGACTTCCACGCCGTCGTCGAGGTGCTGGTCGACGGAGCCTGGTACGTCGTCGACTCGACGCACCTCGCGCCGCGCCGCCTCATGCAGCGCATCGCGAGCGGTCGGGATGCCGCAGACACGGCGTTCCTGAGCAACACGATCGCGAACCTCCGCCTGTCCAAGCTGCACGTCGACGCGACCTCGAGCGAGGTCATCCTCGAGGACTGGACCGAGCGGGTGCAGCTGGGCTGACGGTGGCGCGGGCAAGCGCCGCCGACGGCCCTCGAGCGGCTCTAGGATGGGAGGCCTATGACTTCTCCAGCTCTCGTCACGGCACTCACCACCGCTGTCAACGCCGCGCTCGCGCCCCTCGAGGGCGCTGAGGGCATCACCGTCCCCGAGACGGACATCGTTCTCGAACGGCCGCGCAACCGCGACCACGGCGACTGGGCATCGAACATCGCGATGCGCCTCGCGAAGCGCGTCGGCACCAACCCGCGTGAGCTGGCCACCGGCATCGTCGAGCAGCTGATCCTCGACCCGCAGGTGGCGAGTGCAGATGTCGCGGGACCCGGCTTCATCAACATCACCCTCGACACGGCCACGGCGGGCGCGCTCGCCAAGGTGATCGTCGACGCCGGATCGGCCTACGGCAATGGCGACTCGCTCGCCGGCGTCAAGCTCAACCTCGAGTTCGTCTCCGCCAACCCGACGGGCCCCATCCACATGGGCGGTGTCCGCTGGGCGGCCGTCGGCGACTCCCTGGCCCGCGTCCTCACGGCGGCAGGTGCCGACGTGACGCGCGAGTACTACTTCAACGACCACGGGGCGCAGATCGACCGCTTCGCGCGGTCGCTCCTCGCGGCGTACCTCGGCGAGGGCACTCCGGAGGACGGCTACGGCGGTGCCTACATCAGCGACATCGCCGGGCAGGTTGCCGCGGCCTACGGTGACGGCATCGCCGAGCTCGACCGGGAGGCCCAGCAGGAGGTCTTCCGCTCCAAGGGCGTCGAGCAGATGTTCGGCGAGATCAAGCAGAAGCTGCACGACTTCGGCGTCGACTTCGACGTGTTCTTCCACGAGGATTCGGTGCACGAGTCCGGTGCGGTCTCGCGGGCCATCGAGCGCCTCCGCGAACAGGGCCAGATCTTCGAGCAGGACGGTGCGCAGTGGCTGCGCACCACCGAGTTCGGCGACGACAAGGACCGCGTCGTCGTTCGATCCAACGGCAGCCCGACCTACATGGCCGGCGATATCGGCTACTACCTCGACAAGCGCGAGCGTGGCTTCGACCAGTGCATCATCATGCTCGGCGCCGACCACCACGGCTACGTCGCGCGCATGATGGCGATGGTCGCGGCGTTCGGCGACCAGCCGGGCGTCAACCTGCAGATCCTCATCGGCCAGATGGTGAATCTCGTGAAGGACGGCGAGCCCGTGCGCATGTCGAAGCGCGCCGGCACGATCGTGACGCTCGACGACCTCGTCGACGCCGTCGGCGTCGACGCGGGCCGCTACGCGCTCGTGCGCTCCTCGGCGAACTCGACGCTCGACATCGACCTCGACGTCCTCGCGCAGCGCACCAACGACAACCCCGTCTACTACGTGCAGTACGCGCACGCCCGGACCTGCGCGGTCGGACGCAACGCCGCCGAGTCCGGCGTCGACCGCTCGGTCTTCGAGCCGTCGCTGCTCGACCACGAGTCCGAGTCGGCGCTCCTCGGGGCGCTGCAGGACTTCCCGCGCGTCGTCGCGGCCGCCGCCGAGCTGCGCGAGCCGCACCGCGTCGCGCGCTTCGCGGAGGAGCTCGCTGGCCTCTACCACCGCTGGTACGACAGCTGCCGTGTCATCCCGCGTGGGGACGACGAGATCACCGACCTCCACCGCACCCGCCTGTGGCTGAACGACGCCACGAGCACGGTCCTGCGCTCGGCACTCACCATGCTCGGCGTCTCGGCTCCCGAGCGGATGTAGTCGGACGTGACCGCGCTCGGTCCGCCGGAGGAGCGCATCCAGCTCCTGCGGACGTCGCGTGCACGCAGCTGGGTCAAGGCCTCGCTCTGGCTGCTCGGCGCCCTGCTGCTGCTGGTCGGCCTCGACGTCGGGGTTCGCCTCGTCGCGCAGGATCGCATCGCCCAGCAGGTGCAGGACACGCTCCCGCCCGGGGTGGACGGCGAGGTCAGCGCGCACGTGCACGGCTTCTCGACGCTGTGGCAGCTCGCCACCGGTCGGGCGAGCCACGTCACGGTGTCAGCGGATGAGCTCACCGCCTACGGCCTGAACCTGGCGGCGACCGTGGACGCGTACGGCGTGCACATCTTCGACGGGATGCGGACCGAGATGCTCACGGGCACGCTCAACGTGCCGGAGGCGACCCTCGAGGGCGTTGCCGCGCTCCCCGGAACCGATGCGTCGCTGGAGCTCGGCGACGACGAGCTGTCCTACCGCTCGACGGTCTCCATCCTGGGCCTCACGGGCACGCTCACCGTCGACGCGCAGCTGCGCCTCGTCGATGGCGAGGTGATCATCGATCCGACGGACGTCGAGGTGTCAGGGACGGCGTTCGGCCAGGCCCTCACGCAGGCGCTCCCTGACATCGCGGAGTTCGCGGTGCCGATCTGCACCGCCGACTACCTCCCCGCCGGTCTGCACGTGTCCGAGCTGCGCATCGCGGAGGGGATGCTCACGGTCGGCGTCGAGGCGAGGAACATCGCACTCTCCGCCGAGATCCCGGATTCCGGGGAGTTCTCCACCTGTCGCGACTAGTTTCGAGCTGCGACGATGGGGTCCGTGCCGACGAGGCCGCCCCGACGCGCTCGACGGATCGCACTCCGCGCGACGTCGGCCGGCCGCCGAAGAACTGGAGAACTGAGATGAGCATGCCGCCGAACGGACAGGGCTTCGGTCAGCAGCCGGGGCAGGGCCAGCATCCCGGATACGGTGAGCAGGCGTCGCAGCCCGGGTACGGACAGCAGCCCGGCCAGCCGCACCAGCCCGGACACGGCCAAGCACCCCAGCAGCAGCCCCCGTACGGCCAGGGCTCCGGGTACCCGCAGCCCTCGCAGCAGCCTGGCTACGGACAGCAGCCGCAAGGACCGGGCTACGGCCAGCAGCAGCGGCCGCTGCAGTTCGGCCAGCCGCAGCACGGCGGCGCGCCACAGCAGTACGCGCAGTCGGGCGGTCAGCCGCCGCACGGTCAGCAGCCGGGTCCGTGGCAGGGCGGCCAGCCCCCGCAGGGCAAGAGGCCTCGGCCCTGGTACGCGCAATGGTGGCTCTGGACGGGCGTCGGTGTCGTCGTGATCGCCGGTGGTCTCGTCGTGGGCGAGGCCGTGGCCCGGGGGAACGTCACGAGCGCACTCGAGGAGCAGGCGGGGAAGATCGTCATCGACAACTACGGCGAGGCGGCGGCCCCGAGCGAGTACGCCGTCACGGTGGATGGCTTCAGCGTCCTCGCGCAGCTCCTCACCGGCAAGATCGAGCACGCCACCATGACGTCGCAGGGCGACGGCGACATCACCGTGGGCATCGACCTCACGGGCATCGACGCGTCGCTCGAAGGTCCCGTGGACTCGACCACGGTCGATCTCGTCGTCTCGACCGACGTCCTCGACGGCGTTCCTGCCGCGCTCCAGGGCGAGGAGAGCGAGATCAACACCGACTCCTACGACACGACCATCAGCTACGGCGACAACGTGATCAACATCGAGGCCATCAGCGGCACCGGCGAGTGGCAGGTGAAGGTCGAGTCCGAGCTCGGCTACGAGGCGACGGACGGCAAGCTCTTCGTGACGAGCGACAGCAGCATGACGCTCTTCGGGACCAGCATCCCGTTCGGCTCGAACGAGAAGGTCGAGGTGCCGACCTGTGCGGACTCGGAGCTCGAGGCGCAGGTCACCGAGGCGACCGTCTCCAGCGACGCGATCTCGTTCTCGTGGAAGGTCGACGGCGCGCAGCTGAGCGAGCTGCCCGCGGTGGCCGACTGCCTGTAGTCCGGCTGCGTGCGCGCTTGGGCCTCTCGCCTGTTCCGGCGAGGGGCCAGCAGATAGCATGCTCTGGTGCCTGAAGCTCTCCACGAACCCCACGCCGCCCGCCAGACGGCTGCCAGCCCCCTGGCGCCTGCCGACCTCGATGTTCCGTCGGATCTCAACGAGCTCGACTCCCACGTCTGGTCGAGGAACGCCGCCCGAGCAGTTGACGGCGCGATCGAGATCGCGGGCATGGACGTCCGAGCGCTTGCGGAGCGGTTCGCGACGCCGCTCTACGTCGTCGACGAGGTCGACGCCCGCGCGCGTGCAGCGGAGACCGTCGCCGCCTTCGCCGACGCCTTCGAGCCCCTCGGCGTCACCGCCAAGGTCTACTACGCGGGCAAGGCGTTCCTGAGCGCCGACGTCGTCCGCTGGATGCTCGAGGCGGGCTGCGCCATCGACGTCTGCAGCGAAGGCGAGCTCGCCCTCGCGATCGCCGCGGGCGCACCACCCGCACGCATCGGCTTCCACGGCAACAACAAGTCGACGCGCGAGATCGGCATCGCCGTCGGCGCCGGTATCGGGGCGATCGTGCTCGACAGCGCCCAGGAGCTCGACCGCGTCGCGGTGGCCGCCCTGGCCGCGGGCGTTCGGCAGCCCGTGAGGCTGCGCGTCAACTCCGGTGTGCACGCCTCGACACACGAGTTCCTCGCCACGAGCCGCGAGGACCAGAAGTTCGGCATCCCCCTCGACGAGGTGGATGCGTTCGTCGCGCGCATCCGCGAGCACGAGTCCCTGGAGTTCCTCGGCCTGCACTCGCACATCGGCTCGCAGATCTTCGACGCCGATGGGTTCGGCGAGGCCGCCGACCGCCTCGTCGAAGTCCACGCTCGCCTCCTCGAAGGGGGACCGGTTCCAGAGCTGAACCTCGGGGGCGGCTACGGCATCGCCTACCTGCCGCGCGAGACGCCCACCGACATTCGCACGATGGCCTCCCACATCGCCTCCCACGTGGCCGCGGCCTGCTCGAGGCTCGGCGTCGCAGTGCCGAACATGGCCTTCGAACCGGGGCGGACCATCATCGGCCCCGCCGGGACCGCCTTGTACGAGGTCGGGACGACGAAGACCGTTCGAGTCCCGCTCGACGAGGGCGGCAATGCCGAGCGCCTCTACGTCTCCGTCGACGGCGGCATGAGCGACAACGTCAGGGCGGCCCTCTACGAGGCCGAGTACAGCGTTCGCCTGGCTTCGCGGGCCTCCGCGGCCGACGCAGCGCTCGTTCGTGTCGTTGGAAAACACTGCGAGTCCGGCGACATCGTCGTTCTGGCAGACTATCTTCCGAGCGATGTCGCCCCTGGCGACCTCGTCGCCGTGCCAGCGACCGGCGCATACTGCTGGTCGCTCTCGAGCAACTACAACATGATCGGCCGACCGGCCGTCGTCGCGGTTCGCGACGGCGAGGCGCGCACGCTGATCCGTGCGGAGTCCGTGGCCGATCTGCTTGCCAGAGACGCGGGACTCCCAGCTGCCGTGACCGATGAGCGCCCGTAACCGAGGAGAACCGATGAACCAGAACCGACCCATCCGAGTCGCCCTGCTCGGCGCGGGATCCGTCGGGTCGCAGGTCGCCCGCATCCTGATCGAGAACGCCGACGAGCTCGCCGCTCGTGTCGGCGCTCCGCTGCTGCTGACCGGTATCGCCGTCCGCAACGTCGATGCGAAGCGCGACGTGGATCTGCCGAAGGAGCTCTTCACCGACGACGCGGAGCGGCTCATCCTCGGCTCCGACATCGTCATCGAGCTCATGGGCGGTATCGACCCGGCGAAGGGCCTCATCTCCCTGGCGCTGTCGACGGGTGCCGACGTCGTGACGGCGAACAAGGCGCTCGTCGCGGCGCATGGCCCCGAGCTCTTCGACCAGGCAAGGCGCGTCGGCGCTCAGCTCACCTACGAGGCCGCCGTCGCCGGCGCCATCCCGATCATCCGCCCCCTGCGCGACAGCCTCGCGGGCGACCGGGTCGAGCGCATCCTCGGCATCGTGAACGGCACGACGAACTTCATCCTCGACCGGATGCACACACGCGGCGACTCGCTCGAGGAAGCGCTGCGCATCGCCACCGACCTCGGTTACGCGGAAGCCGACCCGACGGCCGACATCGGCGGCTACGACGCCCAGCAGAAGGCGGCGATCCTCGCCTCCATCGCCTTCCACACCGAGGTCCCCGTCGAGCTCGTGCACCGCGAGGGCATCACCGAGATCACGATCGAGCAGATCGAGCGCGCCAAGGCGGCGGGCTTCGTCGTGAAGCTCCTCGCGATCTGCGAGCGCGTCACGACCGCCGACGGAGTCGAGGGCATCTCAGCGCGCGTGTACCCCGCGCTCGTCGACGCGCAGCACCCGCTCGCGTCGGTGCACGGCGGCAACAACGCCGTCTTCGTGCAGGCGCAGGCAGCCGGCGACCTCATGTTCTACGGCGCCGGCGCCGGGGGAGTGGAGACCGCGTCCGCCGTGCTCGGCGACCTCGTCTCCTCCGCCCGTCGACGCGTCAACGGTGGCCCTGGCCTCGGCGAGTCGACGCACGCCGACCTGCCCGTCCTCGACGTCGGCGAGATCACCACGCGCTACCAGATCATCCTCGAGGTGCACGACCGTCCAGGCGTGCTCGCCGAGATCGCGAAGGTCTTCAGCGACTTCGGCGTTTCCGTCTCGACGCTCGAGCAGCGCAGCGCCGACTCGGGCGATGCGACGGCTGGTTCCGGCGCACCATCGACCGGCGAGGCCGAGCGGGGCGCCACGCTCGTCATCGGCACGCACTCGGCGACCGAGCGAGCGCTCTCAGCGCTTGCGCAGGCGCTCGCCGAGCACGAGGCATCACGGCGGGTCTCCGGGGTGCTCCGTGTCGAGGGCGCGCTCTAACGCAGGGCGGTTCGACGCCGCCGACGGCACCCCGTCGGCCGTCATGCCCATCGATATCAATCCAATCGCAACAGTCCTCTGCCTAGGAGTCGCAGCATGAAGCAGGTCGAACAGGCGCGTCGCGTCGAAGTCAAGGTCCCCGCGACGAGCGCCAATCTCGGTCCGGGCTTCGATACCCTCGGACTCGCGCTTGCCGTGTACGACACGCTTGTCGTCGAGAGCGCGCCGAGCGGCGTGCTCGAGATCGAGGTCCAGGGAGTGGGAGCGGACAGCGTGCCCCGCGACGCCTCGCACCTCGTGGTGCAGTCCATCGAGCACACGCTGAACGGACTGGGCTACGAGCTGCCCGGGCTGCGCATCAGCGCCGTCAACACGATCCCGCACGGGCGAGGCATGGGCTCATCCGGCGCCGCCATCGTCTCCGGCGTCATGGCGGCTGCCGCGCTCGTGTCGAACGACGTCGATGTCGACGCGGACACGCTGCTGCGCTTCGCCACCGAGCTCGAGGGACACCCCGACAACGTCGCGCCCTGCCTCTTCGGCAGCCTCACGATCGCCTGGGTGGGCGAGAACGGCCCGCGCTCCAAGCAGCTGCTCGTGCACCGCGGCGTCTCGCCCATCGTGCTCATCCCGACGGAGACGATGTCGACGAAGCTCGCCAGGAGCCTCCAGCCGGAGAGCGTCCCCCATGCCGACGCGATCTTCAACCTCTCCCGCTCGGCGCTGCTCGTCGCCGCACTCGTGCAGAGCCCGGAGCTGCTCTTCGAGGCGACGGAGGACCGGCTCCACCAGAGCTACCGCGCATCCGCGATGCCCTTCACGAGCGGCCTCGTCGCCGAGCTGCGCGCCGCGGGGCTGCCCGCCGTGGTCTCCGGTGCGGGCCCGAGCGTCCTCGTGCTGTGCTCCAGCCCCGAGCAGCGCCTGCAGGCGGCCGCCGTCGCCGAGGCCAACACGCAGACGAAGTGGAACGCCATCATGCCCGCCGTTGATTTCCTCGGTGCTACAGTTGAGGTGCTGTCGGGCGACGCGGCCACACTCTCGGTGTAGGCACAGCGCGACAGCTTCAACTCTCCGAGCAGCGGAGTACGCACCCCCCTCGATTTCTGTCGATGTGGTTCAGAGTGTGTGAGAAGTCCCGCTCGCTCGATCTGAACACCGCAGAACGCGGTAGAGGTAAGGACTCACAGCAGATGACTGACACAACACCAACTGCGGGGCAGGAAGCCCCGCTCACCTCGATGAAGGTCGCCGACCTCCAGGCGCTTGCCGCCGGACTCCAGATCCGCGGCGCACGCAGCCTGCGGAAGGGAGCACTCATCGAGGCCATCGAGGCCGCACGCTCGAGCGCCGAGCCCGAGACGGTCGCCGCAGAGGCTCCGGCCGAAGCGGTTGAGGAGCACTCGGCACCCGTCGAGCCTTCCGCCCCCGAGGCCGAAGCGCCGACCTTCGTCGTCGACGAGACACCGGCCGTCACCGAGGACGACCGCACGGCGAACGACCGCACCGAGGCGCCGGCATCCGAGGTCTCCGAGGCCGAGCAGTCCTCGGCCCCGAGCGTCCCCGAGCTGTCCCTCGACGACCTCGTCCTCCCGCCCGCCCGCGGCGAAGCCTCAGAGCAGGACGACGCACGCGACGAGGACCAGGGCCGCGCCGGCCAGCGCAAGCGCGGTCGCGGTCGTGGACGCCGTGGTCGCGGAGCCGACAACGAGCAGGGCACGGACAACGCTGAGCCGGCCGCCAAGCAGGATGAGGCGCCAGCAGAGCAGAGCGGCGACGCGCAGGACGACGAGCAGCAGGGCGGACGCCGCCAGCGCGGACGCTCTCGCGGACGCGGCGGCGAGCAGGCACAGGGCCGTCCCGAGACCCCGCAAGCCCAGGACGCTCCGTCCGACGACGAGACCGACGAGCAGCGCCGCAGCCGCGGCGGACGCTACCGCGACCGCAAGCGCGGACGCGGAGGCGCTGAGGACACCGAGCCGGAGATCGCAGCCGACGACGTCCTCCTGCCCATCGCCGGCATCCTCGACGTCCTCGACAACTACGCCTTCGTCCGCACCAGCGGCTACCTCCCGGGACCCAACGACGTCTACGTGTCGCTCGCGCAGGTCAAGAAGTACCAGCTCCGCAAGGGCGACGCCGTCGTCGGCGCCATCCGCCAGCCGCGCGAGGGCGAGAACCAGCACGGCCGCCAGAAGTTCAACGCGATCGTCCGGTTCGACGCCATCAACGGCCAGTCGCCGGAGGAGCCGCGCCAGCGTCCCGACTTCGACTCGCTGACCGCGCTCTACCCGCAGGAGCGTCTCCGTCTCGAGACGAGCGAAGATCGCGTCGCGACTCGACTCATGGACCTCTTCGCGCCCATCGGCAAGGGCACACGCGGCCTCATCGTCGCCCCGCCCAAGTCGGGCAAATCGATCGTCCTCGAGCAGGTCGCAGCTGCCGTCGCGAAGAACAGCCCAGACGTGCACCTCATGGTCGTCCTCATCGACGAGCGTCCCGAAGAGGTGACGCACATGCAGCGCACCATCCAGGGCGAGGTCGTCGCGGCCACCTTCGACCTCCCGGCCGACGACCAGACGACCGTCGCGGAACTCGCCATCGAGCGAGCCAAGCGCCTCGTCGAGCTCGGCCACGACGTCGTCGTGCTGCTCGACGGCGTCACCCAGCTGTGCCGCGCCTACAACCTCGCGGCACCCGCATCCGGACGCATCCTGCCCGGCGGCGTCGACGCATCCGCGCTCACCCCCGTTCGACGCTTCTTCGGCTCCGCCAAGAACGTCGAGAACGGTGGATCGCTCACGATCCTCGCCACGGCGATGATCGGCACCGGCTCCAAGACCGAGGACACCATCCTCGAGTCGTTCGCGGGAACCGGGAACATGGAGCTTCGCCTCTCGCGCGACATCGCCGACAAGCGCGTCTTCCCGGCCATCGACATCTCGCACTCGCAGACGCTCCGCGAGGAGCAGCTGCTCACGCCGCAGGAAGTCGAAGCGACCTGGAGCATCCGCCGTGGGCTCACGGGAGGCAACGCGCTCCTGTCGCTCGAAGCCGTCCTGGCACGAGTCGCCAGCACGACCACCAACGCAGAGTTCCTCGCTTCCGTCGCGAAGCAGCCCATCCGCGCAGCCAAGGCGTAGTCGTGGCCAGACACGAGATGGCCGACTCCGTTCGGCAGCTTCGCGCCGAGCACGAAGACCTGCAGGAGCAGCTCGCCGACCCCGAGCTGCACGCCAACCCGGCGCGCGCCAAGAAGGTCAACAGGCGCTACGCTCAGCTCGCGCAGATCCTCGCGGCGGACGCCTCGAGGGCCGAGCTCGAGGACGACCTCGAGGCGGCGCGAGAGCTCGCGAAGGAAGACGAGTCGTTCGCGGAAGAGGTTCCCGTGCTGGAGGAGAACCTGCGCGTCGCGCAGGAGAAGCTCCGCCGCCTCCTCATCCCGCGTGACCCCGACGATGGACGCGACGTCATCATGGAGATCAAGGGCGGTGAGGGCGGCGAGGAATCGGCGCTCTTCGCCGCCGACCTCCTCCGCATGTACTCGCACTACGCGGAGCAGCGCGGCTGGAAGACCGAGATCATCTCCTCGACGGAGAGCGACCTCGGCGGCTTCAAGGACGTCCAGGTCGCCATCAAGGGCAATGCGAACGACCCGGCACTCGGTGTGTGGGCCAGCCTCAAGTACGAGGGTGGCGTGCACCGCGTCCAGCGGGTGCCGGCGACCGAGTCGCAGGGCCGCATCCACACCTCGACGACGGGCGTGCTCGTCTTCCCCGAGGTCGATGAGCCCGAGGAGATCGAGGTCAGCCCGAACGACCTCAAGATCGACGTCTTCCGCTCCTCAGGCCCTGGCGGCCAGTCGGTGAACACGACGGACTCGGCGGTGCGCATCACGCACATCCCGACCGGCATCGTCGTGTCGATGCAGAACGAGAAGAGCCAGATCCAGAACCGCGCCGCCGGCATGCGAGTGCTGCTCGCGAGGCTGCTCGCTCACCAGCAGGAGCAGATCGCCGCGGCTGAGTCGGAAGCCCGCTCCGGCCAGATCCGCACCATGGATCGCTCCGAGCGCATCCGCACGTACAACTTCCCGGAGAATCGCATCGCGGATCACCGGACGGGGTACAAGTCGTACAACCTCGACCACGTGATGAACGGGGCCCTCGGCCCGGTCATCCAGTCGGCCATCGCTGCCGACGAGGAAGCCCGGCTCGCGGCGCTCTCCGGCAACGACGACTAGACGCACCACCGCAACGCGAGACGGCGACCAGCAGATCTGCTGGTCGCCGTCTCGCGGTCTTTCTTTCTGTCTTTCTGTCCCGTCGTCTGCAGCGCGGAGCCTTCTTTTTTGCGAGGGCCTCCGCGGCCCGCTTCACCCGTGGTTGCTGGTCAGACCTTTGAGATCTTTTAGATCTCGTAGTATCCGACCAGATCCTGTTCGGCGGAGGTCCGCTGGCGGATGCGCGCCGGAACGCCCGTCAGCACGGAGTTGGGCGGTGCGTCGCGCGTGACGACCGCGTTCGCACCCACTCGCGAGTCGTCGCCCACCGTGATGTTGCCGAGGAGCTTCGCCCCGGCTCCGATCAGGACGCGGCTTCCGACCGTTGGGTGCCGCTTGACGCGATGACCCGACGTGCCTCCGAGCGTGACGCCGTGGTAGATGAGGACATCGTCCCCCACGATCGCCGTCTCGCCGATGACGATGCCCATGCCGTGGTCGATCACGACTCTGCGGCCGATCCGGGCACCGGGATGGATCTCGACACCGGTCGCGAAGCGATTGAACTGCGAGAGCGTGCGCGCGAGCAGTTTCGTGCCAGGGCGCATCCAGAGCGTGTGGGCCGCGCGGTGCAGCCACAGGGCGTGGAGTCCCGAGTAGTTGACGACGATCTCGAGCTTCGAGCGGGCCGCCGGGTCGTTCTTCCGCGTCGCCGCGATGTCCTCCCTGACCCGACGCCAAACGCCGACACCATGCGGTGCCGGCGTTCGACGAGGTGCTGCCGTTGCCACTCGCTAGTCGCGCAGGTCGTCGAAGAGCACCGTCGAGAGGTAGCGCTCGCCGGTGTCGCAGATGATGACGACGATGTTCTTCCCAGCGTTCTCCGGACGCCTTCCGATCTCGAGAGCGGCCCAGAGGTTCGCTCCGCTCGAGATGCCGCTGAAGATGCCCTCGGTCGAGGTCAGTGCGCGGGAGACGCGGATGCTGTCCTCGAGTGTTGCGTCGAGCACCTCGTCGATGACGTCACGGTCGAGCACATCGGGAACGAAGTTCGCGCCGAGGCCCTGGATCTTGTGCGGCCCGGCCTTGCCCTCCGTGAGGAGCGGCGAGTCCTTGGGCTCGACGGCCACGATCTTGACGTCGGGCTTGCGCTCCTTGAGCACCTGCCCGACACCGGAGATGGTGCCGCCCGTGCCGACACCGGCGACGAAGATGTCGACCTCGCCGTCGGTGTCCGCCCAGATCTCCTCCGCCGTCGTCTCGCGGTGGATCTGCACGTTGGCTTCGTTCTCGAACTGTCGGGCTAGGATCGCGCCAGGCGTCTCGGCGACGATCTCCTTGGCGCGTGCGACGGCTCCGCGCATGCCCTCTGGGCCTGGCGTGAGCACGAGCTCCGCGCCGAAGGCCTTCAGGAGCTGGCGGCGCTCGATGGACATGGTCTCGGGCATCGCCAGGATGACGCGGTAGCCACGGGAGGCGCCGAGCATGGCGAGCGCGATACCCGTGTTGCCCGACGTGCCCTCGACGATCGTCCCACCGGGCTGCAGCTCGCCACTCTGCTCAGCTGCGCGGATGATGCCAAGGCCCAGGCGGTCCTTGACGGAGGAGCCAGGACCGAAGAACTCGAGCTTGGCGAGGATGTTCGCGCCGGTGTCGTTGATGCGGCCGAGCTTGACGAGCGGGGTGCGGCCGACGACCTCGGTGATGTCGTTGTAGATCTTTCCAGTCACTTCGTGCCCTTCTGGGATGCTGTGTGAACTTCGTGGGAGTCGCTGGCTGCGTCCGCCCGCGGCAATCGTCCCAATCATCTCCCTCGCGAATGCTGTGGATGACGCCGCGAGTCGATGTGCGGAAGACTCTACCCATGATCTTGCACATGGACGAGCTGCGGAAGCGGGTTCGCGAACAGCTGAAGGCGGCCGGTATCGCGGACGAACGCACCGAGACGGACATCCTCCTCGCAGCGGTGCTGCGCGTTCCCCGCGGCGAGGTGCAGATGCGTTCGCTTCTCGGTCGCGAGGTGTCCGAGGGGGACGCTCAGGCCGTGACGAAGGCGGCGTCGCGTCGTGCGCGTCGCGAACCGCTCCAGCATGTCACCGGACGGGCTCCGTTCATCGACATGGAGCTGGCGGTGGGACCCGGGGCGTTCGTCCCGCGCCCGGAGACGGAATCGCTGGTCACGGCTGCGGTCGAACTCCTCGGCCGCGCAGGGCCGACACCGGCGGGGCTCACGGGCGTCGACGTCGGGTCCGGCACCGGGGCCGTCGCGCTCGGCGTGGCTCGCCTCCACGGAGGCATCAGGATGACGGCGATCGAGCGATCCAGTGCCGCCTGGCCCTGGCTGCGGTCCAACGTCGCGAGCTATGGCGAGGGGGCGGTGGCCACGTTCTTCGGGGACGCCGCCCGCATGTTCGCGGCGCTACCGTCGGGGTCGCTCGACCTCGTGGTCTCCAACCCTCCTTACGTACCGGCGGCGAACCGCCCGGAGAGCAGGGAGGTCTGGCACCACGACCCCGAGGTGGCGCTCTACTCGGGCCGGGACGGCCTCGACTTCATCCGGAAGCTCGCGACCTGGTCTGCCAGTGCCCTCCGACCAGAGGGCGTCCTCGTCGTCGAGCACGAGGACACCCATGGTGCAGAGATTCGCGAGATCTTCGGCAGCGCGGGCTTCCGCAGCGCAGCGACCGCCAGAGACCTCACCGGCCGCGACCGCATCACATCTGCCGTCCGCTCCGCGTCGAACGAGGATGACTCCGGCCGCCCGGCTATCATGTGACGAAGAATGGGACAGATCTACGCCACCACAGACTCACTCGACCTCCTGGCAGCGGTCCGTGCGGCACGCACGGCCATCGCGAGCGGCGAGGTCATCGTCATGCCGACCGACACGGTCTACGGCATAGCCGCAGACGCCTTCTCGGCGCAAGCGGTCCAGCGTCTCCTCGACGCCAAGGGGCGCACCAGGGCGACGCCGCCGCCGGTGCTCGTCGCGAACCACGAGACGCTCGACGCGCTCGCTGAGAACGTGCATCCCCTCGCCCGTCAGCTCTTCGAGCGCTTCGCGCCAGGGCCGTTGACCGTCATCCTGCAGGCCCGCGGATCGCTGCAGTGGGACCTCGGCGACACGAACGGCACCGTCGCCCTGCGCATCCCCGACAGCAGGCTCGCTCGCGAACTCCTGAAGGAGACGGGGCCGCTCGCGGTCTCGAGCGCGAACAAGCACGGTGAGCCGGCGGCCACGACAGCAGAGGAAGCGCTGGCAGCGCTCGGGGATGCCGTTGGAGTCTTCCTCGACGGCGGCCCTGCCGGGGGAGAGGCATCGACGATCGTGGATGCGACGCCGCTCACGCGGGGCGAGCCAGCGCGCATCGTTCGGCAGGGGTCTCTCTCCCGGGCACTCATCGAGGAGGTGCTCGGCGACAAGCTGGCACCGGTCGACGCCGTCGAACCCGCCGGCGACCCGAGCGGGGAGACCGTCGCGCTCAGCTCGCCCGACTCCGAGTCTGCCGAGGAGAGCCGCTCGCGAGCAGAGCCGGCAGCGGGGCACGAGTCCTAGCGTGCGGATCTATCTCGCCCTCGTCGTCGGCACAGCGCTGGTCACGCTCGTGCTCGTCTACGTGGTCTGGCGACTCGCCATGCGCTTCGAGTGGTATCCGCCGGTGCGCGAGCGCGACGTCCACACGACCCCGAAGCCGCGCCTCGGCGGTGTCGCGATGTTCGTCGGCATGCTGCTCGCACTGGCGGCGGCATCCCAGATCCCCTTCTTCTCCCTCGTCTTCGAGCAGCCGGGGCGCATCTGGGCACTCGTCGGGGCCGCATCCCTCATCGTCCTCATCGGGGTCATCGACGACTTCATCGATCTGGACTGGATGACGAAGCTCGCGGGGCAGATCCTCGCAGCCATCCTCCTCGCCTGGCAGGGAGTCGCCATCACATCGCTGCCGATCGGCGGCATCACGGTCGGCTCGCAGTGGATGTCGATCGCCATCACCGTGCTCGCCGTCGTCCTCGTCATGAACGCGGTGAACTTCATCGATGGCCTCGATGGCCTCGTGGCAGGTGTGGCGATCATCGCCAACGGCGTCTTCCTCGTCTACAGCTACGTGCTCAGCGAGTTCGCGGGCCAGACCGGCCGCTTCACGATGGGGGCGCTGCTCTCCGCCATCGTCATCGGCATCTGCCTCGGCTTCCTCGTGCTGAACTGGTACCCCTCCAAGATGTTCATGGGGGACGGGGGTGCGCTCCTCGTCGGCCTCCTCATGGCTGCCAGCGCGGTTGCCGTGACCGGCGAGGTTGACCCGCAGACCATCAGCCGGACGGAGCTCTGGCCGGCCTTCCTGCCCATGATCATCCCGTTCGCCGTTCTGATCGTCCCGCTGCTCGACTTCTCTCTCGCCGTCTTCCGGCGGATGAGGGCGGGCAAGTCTCCCTTCACGGCCGACCGCAAGCATCTCCACCACAGGCTGCTCGACATGGGCCACTCCCAGCGATGGGCGGTCGTCGTGTTCTACTCCTGGACCGCGGTCGTGTCCGTTGGCGCGCTCATGGCATTCGCGGCCGATCTCATCTCGATCCCCATCGGCGTCGTCATCGGCTTCGTCGTCGTCGGCTTCGTCGCCTGCACACTCGCCACCATGGCACCGATCAGCCGACGGAAGGCTCTCGAGCGTCGGGCGCAGAAAGCGCCGGGAGAGAGTCCCCACGACGAGCTGGCTGAAGCAAACGCCTCGCTGCTCAAAGCAGCACCCGAATCCGGAATGGACGCATGAACTCCTCCACGACCCCCACCTCTGTGCCGATCTTCAAGAGCATCCTGAAGTGGTCCGTCGTCGTCGCGATCGCCGTCGCGGTCCTCGGCGGCGCCATCGGCTTCCTCGCGGTCGGCATCAACGGACTCTGGAGCGCGCTCTTCGCCGCTGCCATCACGCTCCTCTTCACCGGCATCACGGTCGTCTCCGTGATCCTCGCCTCGCACCTCGATCAGATCTTCTTCATGGCGACGATCCTCGGCGCCTGGATCCTCAAGTTCATCGTCTTCCTCGGCGCGCTGTTCCTCATCAGGGACCTGCCGATCGTGCACCTCTTCACCCTCTGGTTGTGCCTGGTCGTCGCCGTCATCGCGACCGTGGTCGTCGATGTCGTCTGCGTCGTGCGCGGCCGCATGGGGAACGTCAGCGACGTTCGACTGCCCGGCGACGACAAATAGTAGAAAAGTTCCGCCTGGAGGCCAGAAGTGCACTCCTGCCTGGGGATTTCTTGATAGGCTGATCCAGGTGCGCCGAGAAGGGGTCCTTCCCGTGTGTGCACCCGCCCGAACTCATCGAAGCGCAGCAACGACAGCTGCGCCCCGAGACAGGAGAGTGCTCTGTTCGCCTCAGCCCTGAATCTGCCAGTTTTCATCGCTGCCGCGGAGGACAACAGCATCTTCCACCCGCCGTCGCTTGACCACGAGTTCTTCCTCGAGGCAGTGGCGTTCGCCGGCACGCCGTTCGAACTGAACCGCATCATCCTGGTCCGACTCCTCGCGATCGCCGTCTTGCTGCTGCTCTTCTGGCTTGCCCTCCGCAGCCCGAAGGTCATCCCGGGCAAGGGCCAGTCCCTCGCCGAGATGGCCATCGGCTTCGTCAAGTCGCAGATCGCCGACGGCATCCTCGGCGAGAAGCTCGGCCACAAGTACCTGCCGCTGCTGTCGGCGATGTTCTTCGGCATCTTCGCGATGAACATCACGGGCATCATCCCCGGACTGAACATCGCCGGAACCGCGCTCATCGGCATGCCGCTCGTGCTGGCGGTCGTCTCGTACATCGCCTTCATCTACGCGGGCTTCCGCGAAGCCGGCCCCGGCACGTTCTTCAAGAACGCCCTCTTCCCGAGCGGTGTGCCGTGGCCCATGTACATCCTGCTGACGCCGATCGAGTTCATCAACATCTTCATCGTGCGCCCGGTCTCGCTCGCTCTGCGACTCTTCCTCAACATGATGGTCGGCCACCTGCTGCTCGTCCTCACGTTCAGCGCGACGAACTTCTTCGTCATCACCTACTCGATGCAGGGCCCAGGCGGCCCGCTCGACATGCTGTTCGGCATCCCCACGCTCCTCGGCGGCTTCGTGATGACGCTCGTCGAGATCCTCGCGGCGGTCCTCCAGGCCTTCGTGTTCACGCTCCTCACCGCGGTCTTCATCCAGCAGGCCGCTGCCAAGAGCCACTAAGACCCACCTGACTCACGCGAAGCATCCTGCTTCACCACCCATACGGAAGGAAACCCCTGTGGAAACCACCACGCTCGCCGAGATCTCCGGCAACATCGCTACCGTCGGCTACGGCCTCTCTGCAATCGGCCCCGGCATCGGCATCGGTATCGTCGCCGGCAAGACCGTCGAGGCCATGGCACGTCAGCCCGAGATGGCTGGCCGCCTCCAGGTCACCATGTTCCTCGGTATCGCCTTCACCGAGCTGCTCGCCTTCATCGGCGTCGCAACGTTCTTCATCTTCCAGTAAGCGGGTCCGCACATGAGCACTTTCGCACTGTCGGCGGTTACGTCGACTCTCGCAGCGGAAGAGGGCAACGTCCTCCTTCCCGCTACGTATGACATCGTCTGGTCGGCGGTCGTCTTCGTTGTGCTCGGATTCTTCTTCTGGAAGTTCGCCATCCCGGCGCTCCGCAAGGTTCTCGACGAGCGCGAAGCGCAGATCGAGGGCGGCATCCGCAAGGCGGAGATCGCTCAGGCCGAGGCTGCTGCCAAGCGTGACGAGAACGAGAAGCTTCTCGCTGCGGCACGAACCGAAGCTGCGGAGATCCGCGAGCAGGCTCGAGTCGACGCAGATCAGATCAAGGTCCAGAAGAAGGCCGAGACGCAGGCTGAGCTCGACCGCATGACCGCCTCCGCCAAGGCTCAGATCGAGGCGGAGCGCCAGACGGCGATCGTCTCGCTCCGCGCCGAGGTCGGCACGCTTGCACTCGACCTCGCCTCCGGCGTCGTCGGGGAGAGCCTGCGCGAGGACAACCGCTCGACGGCCTACGTCGACCGGTTCCTGAGCGAGCTCGACAACGACCAGAAGGCAGGAACGCACAGCTGATGGGAAGCGCGACCAGACACGCACTGGCAGCCCTCAAGAACAGCGTCGACGGCTGGGGCCAGGCAGAGCTGCAGGATGCTGAGCAGGTGTTCGCCGCGGTCAACGCTGCGGGTGCCAACCAGCACCTCCTCGTTGCACTGTCGAACCCGGCCGCCGACGTCAGCGCCAGGCGCGAGCTCGCGGTGAGGGTCTTCGGCTCTCACCTGAGCCCGCGCGCGCTGCAGCTCCTTCAGGACGCTGTCAGCCAGACCTGGTCGAGCAACCATGAGTTCGCGCTCGGCCTGCAGGAACTCGCAGTCCGTGCGACGGCGCAGACCGCAGGGGAGCAGTCGGCTATCGCCGCCGAGCTCACCACGGTCGCCGACACGATCAGCGCCAACCCGGAGCTCGAGCTCACCCTCGGCTCTCGTCTCGGCGACTCGGCCGTGAAGGCGAAGCTCATCGAGCGTCTCTTCGCGGGCAAGATCAGCGCGCCAAGCCTGCTGATCCTCCGAGAGCTCGTGGGAAACCCGCTCGGCCGCCGCACTCGTCGCCTCCTCACCTGGGCAGGCGAAGTGGTCGCCGACCAGGCAGGTCGCTCCGTCGCAACGGTCACCGTCGCAAGTCCGCTCGCCCCCGAGCAGCTCGCGAAGCTCGAGGCCGGTCTGACACGTCGATTCAACCGACGCGTCTCCGTCACGACGATCATCGACCCGAAGATCATCGGCGGCCTGCGCGTGCAGCTTGGCGATGACGTGATCGACGACAGCGTCGCCGCTCGACTCAACAACCTCCGCCTGCAGCTCGCCTGAGCCTCACGCACTGAAACTCTCGGGGCGAGGCCCCGGACGACAAGGGAAGAACATGTCAGAACTCACAATCAATCCGGATGAGATCCGCGACGCTCTCCAGCAGTTCGCTTCCTCATACCGTCCGGAAGGCGCCACGGCGACCGAGGTCGGCACCGTGGTTGACGCCTCGGACGGCATTGCGCACGTCGAGGGTCTTCCTGGCGTCATGGCCAACGAGCTCATCACCTTCGCAGACGGAACGCTCGGTCTCGCACAGAACCTCGACGAGAGCAGCATCGGCGTCATCGTCCTCGGCGAGTTCCAGGGCATCGTCGAAGGCATGGAAGTCCGCCGCACCGGCGAAGTCCTCTCCGTCCCCGTCGGCGAGGGCTACCTCGGCCGCGTGGTCGACCCACTCGGCAACGCGATCGACGGACTCGGCGAGATCGCCACGTCCGGACGTCGCGCCCTGGAGCTCCAGGCGCCTGGCGTCATGGACCGCAAGTCGGTTCACGAGCCGCTCGAGACCGGCATCAAGGCCATC
Source organism: Pseudoclavibacter sp. RFBJ3 (assembly GCF_002931375.1). Lineage (NCBI taxonomy): Bacteria > Bacillati > Actinomycetota > Actinomycetes > Micrococcales > Microbacteriaceae > Pseudoclavibacter > Pseudoclavibacter sp. RFBJ3. The sequence goes on from NZ_PSXZ01000004.1 coordinate 201,628, forward strand.
GACGCGATGATCCCCGTTGGCCGTGGCCAGCGTCAGCTCATCATCGGCGACCGCCAGACCGGCAAGACGGCGATCGCGATCGACGCGATCATCAACCAGAAGGCCAACTGGGAGTCCGGAGACGTCAACAAGCAGGTTCGCTGCATCTACGTTGCCGTCGGCCAGAAGGGCTCGACCATCGCCTCCGTCAAGGGCGCCCTGGAAGACGCCGGCGCGATGGAGTACACGACGATCGTGGCGTCCCCCGCCTCGGACCCCGCCGGCTTCAAGTACCTCGCCCCGTACACGGGCTCGGCCATCGGCCAGCACTGGATGTACGAGGGCAAGCACGTCCTGATCGTCTTCGATGACCTGTCGAAGCAGGCCGAGGCCTACCGCGCCGTGTCGCTCCTCCTGCGCCGCCCGCCGGGACGCGAGGCCTACCCAGGTGACGTGTTCTACCTGCACTCCCGCCTCCTCGAGCGTTGCGCCAAGCTCTCCGATGCGATGGGTGCCGGCTCCATGACCGGGCTTCCGATCATCGAGACCAAGGCGAACGACGTCTCGGCGTACATCCCGACCAACGTGATCTCGATCACGGACGGCCAGATCTTCCTCCAGTCCGACCTCTTCAACGCGAACCAGCGTCCAGCGGTCGACGTCGGAATCTCGGTCTCGCGAGTCGGTGGCGACGCCCAGCAGAAGCACATCAAGAAGGTCTCGGGAACGCTCAAGCTCGAGCTCGCGCAGTACCGCTCGCAGCAGGCCTTCGCGATGTTCGCGTCGGACCTCGACGCGACGACGCGCCGTCAGCTCGAACGTGGAGCGCGCCTCACGGAGCTCCTCAAGCAGCCGCAGTACTCGCCGTACCCCGTCGAGCAGCAGGTCGTCGCGATCTGGGCTGGAACGAACGGCAAGCTCGATCTCGTGCCGGTCGACGAGATCCTGCGCTTCGAGAACGAGCTCCTCGAGTACCTCGAGCGCAACACCGACGTCCTCGCCCGCCTCCGCGACAGCGGAAAGCTCGAGGACGACACGCTGAAGGCCATGGCCGAAGGCGTCGACGGCTTCTCGAAGACGTACCTCAAGAACGACGGAACTCCGCTCGTCGCTAGCGCCGAACAGGTCGCCGCTGACGAGATCGAGCAGGAGAAGATCGTCAAGAAGCGCCGCTAGGCGCCCTCGACGACTTCGACGACGAGCACAGGAGAAGCATGGGAGCACAACTTCGGGTCTACCGGCAGAAGATCAAGTCTGCCCAGACGATGAAGAAGGTCACCCGCGCCATGGAGCTGATCGCCACTTCGCGCATCACCAAGGCGCGGAAACGCATGGCCGAGTCGAACCCGTACGCGCAGGCGATCACCGAGGCAGTCTCGGCAGTCGCCAGCTACACGGACATCGATCACATCCTCGTCACCGAGCGCGAAGAGGTCCGCCGCGTCGCGGTTGTCGTCTTCACGAGCGACCGAGGCCTCAACGGAGCCTTCTCCTCGAGCGTTCTGCGCGAGGCCGAGGGCCTCACCAACACGCTCGAGGCCGAGGGCAAGGAAGTTGTCCACTACCTCGTCGGGCGCAAGGCGGTCGGCTACTTCGCCTTCCGCAAGCGTGCAAGCGAGAAGCAGTGGACGGGTGCCACCGACCTTCCGGTCTTCCAGACCGCGAAGGAACTGGGCGAAGCCCTCGTCGAACGGTTCACGATTCCGTTCGAAGAGGGTGGCGTGGAGGAGATCCACTACGTCTACAACCGGTTCCAGTCGATGGTCACGCAGACGCCGACCGTCGTCCGGCTCCTGCCGCTCGAGGTCGTCGACAGCGAAGACGTCGCCGAAGCTGACGAGGCCCCGCTGCTCCCGCTGTACGAGTTCGAGCCGGATGCGGAGACCGTGCTTCACGCACTGCTTCCGGACTACATCCAGGCGCGCCTCTTCAACGCCATGCTGCACTCCGCCGCATCCGAGCACGCTGCCCGCCAGCGCGCCATGAGCGCGGCTTCCGACAACGCAGACACCCTGGTGCGCGACTACACCAGGCTCGCGAACAACGCGCGCCAGGCAGAGATCACGCAGCAGATTTCCGAGATCGTGGGCGGCGCGGACGCGCTCGCAACCGCATAACCGCGCGAACACGCAAGAAAAGGACAAGACATGACGACGCACATCGTCTCCGACAGGGAAGACACGACGGCTCCGGCCGGTGTCGGCCGGATCGCCCGTGTCACGGGTCCCGTTGTCGACATCGAGTTCCCGCATGACGCCATCCCCGGCATCTACCACGCCCTCGAGACCGAGGTGAGCCTTGGCGACCAGTCGCTCAAGCTCACGCTCGAGGTCGCACAGCACCTGGGCGACGACCTCGTCCGCGCCATCGCGCTCAAGCCCACCGACGGACTCGTCCGCGGCCAGGAAGTTCGCGACACCGGAGCTCCGATCTCGGTGCCCGTCGGCGACGTCACCAAGGGCAAGGTCTTCAGCGTCACCGGTGAAGTGCTCAACGAGACGATGCTCTCAGAGCCCTACGAGATCACCGAGCGCTGGCCCATCCACCGCGAGCCCCCGGCCTTCGACCAGCTCGAGTCCAAGACCGAGCTCTTCGAGACCGGCATCAAGAGCATCGACCTCCTCACCCCGTACGTCCAGGGTGGAAAGATCGGTCTCTTCGGTGGAGCCGGCGTCGGCAAGACCGTCCTCATCCAGGAGATGATCCAGCGAGTCGCGCAGGACCACGGCGGCGTCTCGGTCTTCGCCGGTGTCGGCGAGCGCACCCGTGAGGGCAACGACCTCATCTACGAGATGGAAGAAGCAGGCGTCTTCGACAAGACCGCGCTTGTGTTCGGCCAGATGGACGAGCCGCCGGGAACGCGACTCCGCGTCGCCCTCTCGGCCCTCACCATGGCTGAGTACTTCCGTGACGTGCAGAAGCAGGACGTGCTCCTCTTCATCGACAACATCTTCCGCTTCACGCAGGCGGGTTCCGAGGTCTCGACGCTGCTCGGCCGCATGCCGTCCGCCGTCGGCTACCAGCCGAACCTCGCCGACGAGATGGGTGTGCTCCAGGAGCGCATCACGTCGACGCGTGGCCACTCGATCACGTCCCTGCAGGCGATCTACGTGCCTGCCGACGACTACACCGACCCGGCTCCCGCGACGACGTTCGCCCACCTCGACGCGACGACGGAGCTCTCGCGAGAGATCGCGTCGAAGGGCCTCTACCCGGCCATCGACCCGCTCACCTCGACGAGCCGCATTCTCGACCCGCGCTACCTGGGCGCCGACCACTACCGGGTCGCGACCGAGGTCAAGCAGATCCTCCAGAAGAACAAGGAACTGCAGGAGATCATCGCGATCCTCGGTGTCGACGAGCTCTCCGAGGAAGACAAGATCACCGTCTCCCGCGCCCGTCGCATCCAGCAGTTCCTCTCGCAGAACACCTACATGGCGAAGAAGTTCACCGGTGTCGAGGGCTCCACTGTTCCCCTCAAGGAGACCATCGAGTCGTTCGACGCCATCGCCAAGGGTGACTTCGACCACGTCGCCGAGCAGGCCTTCTTCAACGTCGGTGGTATCAACGACGTCGAGGAGAAGTGGGCGCAGATGCAGAAGGACAACGCATAGTCATGGCAGGCAAAGGCGAACTGACCGTCAAGGTCGTCGAAGCAACCAAGCTCGTCTGGGAAGGCGGCGCGACCATGGTCGTTGCTCGCACCTCCGAAGGCGAGATCGGAATCCTCTCCGGCCACGAGCCCATGCTCGCGTCCCTGGGGTCCGGCCAGGTTCGCATCACGACCACCGACGGATCGAAGATCGTCGCCAACGCTGAGGGCGGGTTCCTCTCGGTGAACAGCGACGTCGTCACGGTCGTCGCCGGCGAGGCTGAACTCGTCTCCGGGGAGTGACCGAACGTCTCCTGCTGCTGTTGCCGCCGTCCGAAACCAAACGGGACGGCGGCAACGCTGCGTTCGGCGACGATCTGGTGCAGACACCGGAAGCAGGCGGACTGAGCTGGGCCGCGACCTTCTCGAACGTGCGAGAGGCCGCCGCCAGCGAGCTGCAGCAGCTCTCCCACGACGCGGATGCCGCCCGCAGGGTGTTGAAGATCTCGGAGAAGCAGGCCGCGGTGGAGCTGGAACGCAACAGAAGCCTGCGCTCCAGCCCCCGTATGGCGGCGCTGCTGCGCTACACGGGCGTCCTGTACGACGCCCTCGACGTCTCCTCGCTGAGTGACCATCAGCTCGGCTGGGCCGCGCACCACGTCGCCGTTCACTCGGCCCTCTTCGGGCTCGTCGGCGGGGGAGAGGGCATCCCCGCCTACCGTCTGTCCGCAGGGTCGCGCCTCGGAGGGGTCGCCCCAGCGAATCGCTGGGCTCAGGCGACAGCTCGGGCGCTGGCCGAGCACGAGGGGCTCGTGATCGATCTGCGCTCGAAGGCCTACTCAGCGCTCGGACCGGTGGAGTCTGCCGAGCGACACGTCACCATCGACGTCGTCTCCCAGACTCCGGACGGCGAGGTTCGCTCGCTGAACCACTTCAACAAACGCGGCAAGGGCCTCTTCACGCGCGGTCTCATCATGCTCGCCGCCGAGCAGGCGAAACGAGCCGACACGATTCGGGATGCCCACGAACTCGCTGACTTCTGTCGTGATGCCGGCTGGGATCTTGAACCCACCGAGCCCGGATGCGCTCGCCTGATCGTGCCCGAGGGCCTCTGACGGTGACACGCCTCGCTCGCCAAGGCGAGCGGTTGCGGGCCCCGGGGAGGTCTCCCCATCGACAAGGGGCTCGAAACGCCGCTACTTTGTACCAAGTCTGCCTACGCTGACTCGCGTGCACATCGAGCACGCGACGCAGACGTCGACTGAATATCAGAAAGTGACTCCTCCATGGAAATCTTCTCCTACGGCGATCAGACCGCAGCAGGAATCGGCGCGCTAGGAATCCTGCTCTACTTCGTCATTCTCCTCGGCGCCTACGCCCTCTCCTCGTGGCTGATGTCGAAGGTGTTCACGAAGATGGGCATCGAGGCTTGGAAGGCCTGGGTCCCCGTCTACAACCAGTGGACCTTCGTCGAAGCAGCGGGCTTCCCCGGATGGTGGGTGCTCGTCGGTTTCATTCCCGGTGTGAACATCGCCCTGGTGGTGCTGCTCGCCATCGCGGCGTACCGAATCGGACAGGGCTTCGGCAAGGGCGGCGCGTGGGTCGTCCTCTACATCTTCCTGCCCATCGTCTGGTTCGCCATCGTCGGGTTCGACAGCTCCCGCTGGAACCCCGCGCTCATGAACCTCGGCTCGCAGGCCTACGGCCAGCCTCAGGGTGCCGTCGGCTACCCGCAGCAGGGCGCTCCCGTCCAGCAGCCATACGGTCAGGCTCCTGCTCAGCAGGGGTACGGTCAGGCTCCTGCCCAGCAGCCGTATGGGCAGGCTCCGACCCAGCAGGGGTACGGTCAGCCGCCCGCCCAGCAGCCGTATGGTCAGGCTCCGACCCAGCAGGGGTACGGTCAGCCGCCCGCGCAGCAGCCCTACGGTCAGGCCCCGACCCAGCAGCCGCCCCTCGGCCAGAACCCGGGCAACCAGCAGCCGTACGGACAGCAGAACCCGCCCCAGCACTGATACGCACGCAGTCGTCTGAGCGAGCACGCCACGTGGATTCGGTTCCACGTGGCGTGCTCTTGTCACTCCGGTGTCCCCGCGCCTCGACTTGGGACGTTCTCCACAGCCTGATGTCTCGGAGATCGCGGCAGACTGGCGTGCGCCTAGCTTCTGCCTATGGAACGGATTCGACTCAGCACGCCCAAGCAGATCCTCGACGCGGTCCCCAAGCTCCTGGGATACTCGCCCATCGGATCGCTCGTCGCCATCCCGCTCAGCGGCCGACGAGGGGGTGTGGTTCTGCGATTCGACCTGCCCGGTCTGTCGAACTCGCGTGCGGTCAACGCAGCACCGTACGCGAGTGCCGTGATCGGGCACCTGGCATATCTCAGCAACATCGAGCGCGTGGTCTTCGTCTTCAGCCCGAACCTCCCGTTCGGCAGCGGTCCGACGCCGCCGCACTCGGAGCTGGCAGAGGCGCTTGTCGAGTTCGGGGACCGGGCTGGCATCGAGGTCGTCCTCTGCCTCTGCAGAGCGTTGGACGCCTGGGGCGTGTACGGCTGCGATGATCCTGATTGCTGTGATGTCGGGCCGAGGGCGCTCGGCGCTCAGGATGCGTGGCGTGAGGCGGCAGAGCCGGCGATCCACGCCGATATCGCATCAGCCCCCGCCGCACGGAGGAGGGCGTTCGCTGAGGCCGACGAACGGCACGCCCAGGTGCACGAGGGCGAGGACGACTTCTCCGGGATGCGCCAGGGGTGGCTCGCGGCGCTCACGCCCGCGGTCGGCCGTTCCGGACTGAGCGACGCCCAGCTCGCAGGGCTGCTCTGCATGCTGCGCGGGCGTCGGACGTCGGAGCTCCTGCTGACGACGGTCGCCTTCGGTGATCGAGACGAGCTCCTGTCGCTGGCGCCGATCTGGGCCAGCCTGCTGCCGGGGGAGAGCACAGGGCCACAGCTGCCTTCGTTCTCGCGCGAACGAGTTCGCACCGCTGTCGCCTGCCTCCGCGAGCTCGGCGCACTCGTGGACCTCGACGATGAACCGGGTCTGCTCGCTGGGATCGCCTGGCTCGAATGGGCTTCGGGCCGTGCGAGCGCCGGGGCGGCCTTTGCTCGGCGTGCTCTTGGTCGACGCCCTGATGACCGTGTGGCCGCGAGCGTCGTCTGGCTTGTCGAGCGCTGCGTGCTGCCACCATGGCTCTCGGATGTCCATGATTGGCTCACCGAGACCGAGACCGAGACCGAGACCGAAGGCGGGTCTGCGGCCTGGCGTGAGGGCTAGCGGACTGGTCGGCACCACGCCAGCCGACCGATTCGCACCAGCCGACCGATCCGCCCCGGCAGACGGAGTCGTCCACCTGCCCACCATCGTCCCCGGTGAACGCACGGTTGTCTTTCCAGCGCTCATGGCTCTTGCACCGGTTGTCGTCGCGCTTGTCCTCTGGGCGCTGCTGTCCTCGCCCGTGATGCTGGCCTTCGCTTTTCTCGGGCCAGTGATGGCGGTGGCCAGCTATGCGGAGTCGAGACGTCAGTCGCGAGCAGAGCACGGGCGAGCTCAGGCGGTCTTCGAGAGCGAACTCGATGTCTGCGTGCGGGAGGCCCGGGTGCTCGCTCGGCACGACCTCCGAGAACTCCATCGTTCCGCGCCTGGAGCTCGGGCGCTCATCTCGGGTGGATCAGCTGCCCGGGAGTCCCAGCTGAACCTGGGCTTCGGGTGTGTGCGCGCCCGGTTCAAGATCCAGGGAGAGCTCCGCGAGCTGCCCGACGAGGCGCACGCGCGCCTCGAGCCGTTCCTCGTCCTCGAGGACGCTCCCGTCCTAGCCGACAGCGAGAGGGTCAGGCTCACCGGCAACCCGCACCTGATGCTCGCGGTCAGTCGCGCGCTGCTGCTCCAGCGTGCCGCCGGCCGCGTCGCCATCGGCGCCGGCGCGGTTGGGGAGGCATTGAACGGCGAGATCAGAGGGCTCCGAGGGGACTGGCGCCCTGTCCTCGCGGCGGATCACGGCCCCGGGATGCTCCTCGACTTCGGCACCGACTTCGACCCCCGCGCCAGTGCCTCTGGCCCCTCACCGCGTCCGCGCACACCGCGCCGCGAGGTCCGCATCCGGATGCTGAGCCCGACTCGGGCGAGCGTGGAGCTCGCTGACGGTCAGTCTCTGACGGTGCGACCGGAGCTGGTCACCGTCGAGGAGCTGCGCGCCTTCGCCCAGCGAAGAGCGCCGTGCGAGTCCGGCCAGCTCTTCGAGGGCCCCGACGGTGATACCGCCGCCGCAGCCTCGACGCTTCGCCTCCGGAGGGTGCCCCATCACGCATCGCTGGCAGCGCAGATCGGCACCCGCAACGGTGTGGCGTTCCAGGTCGACCTCGTCGCGGCCGGACCCCACGCCGTTGTCGGCGGGACGACCGGGTCCGGCAAGAGCGAGCTGCTGGTCACCTGGGTCCTCGCGATGACGGCCACGAGGTCCACTCGTGACGTGCAGGTGCTCTGCTTCGATTTCAAGGGCGGTGCGACCTTCGACCCGATCGCCGCCCTCCCGCACTGTGTGGGCGTGGTCACGGACCTCGACGACCACGAGGCGCGGCGGGCGGCAACGAGTCTGAGCGCCGAGATCCGCTTCCGTGAGCGGGCTCTCCGTGCTGCCGGTGCGAAGCATGTGGGCGAGCTGCCGAGCCTTGCCAGGCTCGTCGTCGTCGTCGACGAGTACCAGGCGCTCGTCGACGCGGATGCCGAGCTCCAAGCGGTGTTCTCCGACATCTCCGCGCGCGGGAGGAGCCTCGGCGTCCACCTCATCCTCTGCGCGCAGCAGCCAGCGTCCGCGGTCAGGGGCGCGACGCTCGCGAACTGCAGCATCCGCATCAGCCTGCGCGTCATCGCCGAGGCCGACAGCACGGCCGTCATCGGCAGCGGGGCCGCCGCCGACCTCCCCGCATCGACGCCTGGAGTTGCGATCATCGTGGCGGGAGACGGGGCAGCACGGGTGCAGGTGCAGCGATCCTCACCGGACACGATCGCGGCCTGCATCCGAGCCTGCGCAGAGCGCGAGGCGCATCTCGGCGGGACGCTCCCGCGGCCTCCCTGGCTCCCGGCCCTGCCGGCGGAGATCGCCGCCAGCGCACTTGAGGAGCCCAGCACCCTCGATGCGTCCGGCATCCTCGATGAACCCAGCGGACGGGGCCTCGCTTTCGGTATCGCGGACGACACGGAGCTCCGACGTCAGCCGACCGCCGTCTTCTCTCCGGAGCTCGGGGCGATGCTGGTCATCGGCGGGCCGCGCACGGGCAAGACCGGATGCCTTGCGATGCTCGCCGAGACAGCACGGACCGAGCTCGGCGCCGAATCCCCGGCTGTCGTCGTGCTCAGCGTTGATCCCGAGACGGCTTGGGACCAGCTCTGGAGCCCCGAGCTCACGTCTCGCCACGGGCTGCTCCTCGCCGATGACGTCGACCTGTTCCTGTCGCAGGTCGACGAGCCGTATCGCTCCGCCTTCGCCGAGCGATTGACGCTGCTCCTTCGCCGCTCAGCCACCGGGTTCACCGCCGTCGTGTTCACCGCGAGCAGAGCAACGGGTCATGCTTCGGTGCTGGTGGCTGCCGCAGCTCAGACGCTGCGTCTGGTCGGCGGCGATCGCGCCGCCTACGTCATGGCAGGGGGAGAGCCCTCAGATCACCGCAGCCATGCCGGACCGGGGCGAGCGAACTGGCACGGTCTTCCCTGCCAGGTCGCGCGTTCGACTCGACCCCTCCGCGCACTTCGAGGGCACTCCGACCACGCAGGAGACCCTCGAGATGCCCTTGCGCTGTCCGACACGGAGAACCTGCTGGTTGCTGCGCGCCGTATCGAGCCCCTTCGCCGCATCCTCGAGGCACGGGGCTTCGCCTGCACGACTCTCGACGCCTGGCTGGGTGACCGCGCACCTGGCGCCGGACCGATGCAGGCGCCGAATGCGGATGCCGCGAACAGGCGGGCCGTGCTCGGCGTCGTCGACGAGTGGCAGGCGCAGTTCGGGCTGCTGTCGCGACTGGCCGCGGAACATCCGGTCCTGCTCTCAGGTCTGAGCACGGGGGAGCATCGCACGCTGCTGCGGGGTGATCCGCTGCCGCCACCGGTCCTCGATGCCCGGCGGGGCGCCGTCCTCCGAGGTCGCAGCGGTGACATGACCCGCATTCGCTGGACTGACGAAGATATACGCCTGGACGGGCCCAGTGCCCCTCCGGCTAGAGACTCGTCGGGACCGCCGACCCCACCATGATCTCGCCGACGAGCACGCCCCCACCCAGGACCTCGAGGCCGAGGCGCGGCAGCAGCTGCTGCACACGGGTCACATCGGCCGCCCCAGCCGCCACGAGCAGCTGCAGGCCGACGAGCGTGCTGGCGCGGTTTGAGCCGTCGAGCATCTTCATGGCGACTGCCGTGCCGTCGGGGGCGGCCATGACGAGCACACCCTCGGCGCCGGACTTCGCCAGGACGCCCAACTCCGACACGACGATCGAGTTCGGCCGTTCGTGACCCTCGATGAGCCAGCCGTTCGCGAGGACCGAACGCCAGACCGACGCGGCTGCCTTGAACAGCGGGAACGGAGAAGCTGCGCTCGACGTGGCGAGGCGGCTCGCGGCGGACGCCAACCCGACGAGGCTCACGGCGAAGACCGGCGCGCCGCAGCCATCGATCCCCACCGCGCTCGGGCGTTCCCGGGTCATCCGCTCGATCGTGTCCTTGATGGCGAGCTGCAGAGGATGCTCGGCGGCGAGGTAGCCCTCGACCGGCCAGCCCTGCGCCACGCAGGCAGCCAGCATGGCGGCGTGCTTGCCGCTGCACTCCATGTACACGGCCGCCGATGCCTCGCCCGCTCGAACGAGGGCGTCCCTCGAGGCGCGGTCTCTCGGCCAAGAAGCCGGACAGGCGAGCGCGCGGTCGTCGAGGCCCGAAGCATGGAGGATCTCGCGCACGTGCGCGACGTGAGCCGGGGAGCCCGAGTGGCTCCCGCATGCGATCGCCGTCTGCTCATCCGTCAGCTGCGCGCCGAGCGCCAGGGCAGTCTGCGCCTGGAACAGCTTGAGGGTCGATCGAGGGAACACAGGCTGGTGCCCGTCGCCGAGCTCGGCCCGGAGCGTCGCATCCGCATTCGTGACCACCGCGGCTCCGATGTGCCTGGATTCCACGAAGCCTGACCGAGTGACGATGGCGAGTTCGACGGCGGCTTCAGCCGGCAGGGTTGATGCTTGGCTCATGATCGGGCAAGCCTACGGGGTGCGTGGCCCGCATCGAGGGCAGCCCCCGGCCCGGCGACCAAGGCGGATCGACAGCAAGAGGACGGCTCAGCAGGTCTACGCTTGACCTCCGTGGAATCTGTCTTGCTCTTCATCGTCGGCGTGCTGGCCGCAGTCATCGGCCTCGCGGCGTCGATCGCGTTGCACGAAGTGGGCCATCTCGTGCCAGCCAAGCGCTTCGGCGTGCGGGTCACGCAGTACATGATCGGCTTCGGGCCGACGCTGTTCTCCCGTCGACGCGGCGAGACGGAGTATGGAGTCAAGGCGATCCCGCTCGGCGGCTACGTCGCGATGATCGGCATGTACCCGCCAGCGAGGGCCGGCGAGGCCGCACGCACGGGTGGCACCGGGTTCATGTCGAGCATGATCGACGACGCCAGGCTGGCTTCCGCCGAGGGAGTCGAACCCGGGGAGGAGGGGCGCACGTACGCGTCTCTGCCCGTCTGGAAGCGCATCGTCATCATGGTCGGCGGGCCCGCCATGAACTTCGTCATCGCGATCCTCGGGTTCATGATCGTGTGCTCGGGGTTCGGTCTCTACCAGCCGTCGACCACGGTCGGCTCGGTCTACGAGTGCGTCGTCGCCGCCGGTGCGGTGGCGCCGGCCGAGGGCGAGCCCTGCGAGACGCCCGCGCCAGCGTTCGAGGCCGGGCTCATGCCCGGGGACACGATCACGAGCGTCGACGGCGTGCCTGCCGACAGCTGGGACGTGCTGCAGGACGCGATCCGAGTGAGTCCGGGCGCGTCGATCTCGCTGGGCGTCGAGCGAGCCGGCGAGCAGCTGCAGCTCGAGCTCACTCCCCGAGTGAACACCGTCTACGAGCTGGACGAGCTGACGGGCGCGCGCGTCGAAGCCGCGGATGGCTCCTACGTGACCGAGGAGGTCGGGTTCGTCGGCATCACTCCAACGCAGGAGCGCACTCGTCAGTCGCCGCTCTACGCGTTCACGATGGCAGAGGCGAACGTGCGCGCCGTCGGGAACTTCCTCATCACCATGCCGGAGCGCATCGTCGAGATGTGGAACGCCGGATTCGGCGGCGCGGAACGAGACCCGAACGGGCCCATGAGCGTCGTCGGAGTCGGCCGCATCACGGGCGAGGTGGCCGCCGAGACGAGCATCCCGGTCGTGGACAGGGTCGCGACGATCGTGCAGCTGGTCGCATCCGTCAACATCGCGCTCGGCGTCATCAACCTGGTTCCGTTGCCGCCGCTCGACGGCGGTCACGTGCTCGCAGCGCTCATCGACGGGATCCGTCGTCGCCTCGCGAAGCTCTTCGGACGCCCAGACCCCGGCCCCTTCGACACCGCAAAGCTCCTGCCGGTGACCTTGGTCATCGCGGGGTGCCTCATGGCGATGAGCGCGCTGTTCATCTACGTTGACATCGTCAATCCGATCCGGCTGTTCGAGTAGCCTCCGGAGAGCTGAACGCGGGGGCCGGGCGAGATCATTACGCTTTCCCTTGGAAAACACTGAAGTGCACGAGGCGAGATCACAAGAGTCGGCAGGCAGACCCCGCCGCAGGAAGAAGGATCCGTGACGATTGTCGGCGGTCAGCAGCTCAAGCTCAGCCAGCAGGAGCTCCAGGAAGCGGGCAGGTCCATCGGTGCCGTCTCGCGGGCCTTCGCCCACAAGGTCGTGGGCCAGACGCAGCTCCGCGAGACGCTGCTGGTCGGGCTCATGTCTGGCGGACACGTGCTGCTGGAGTCGGTCCCCGGCCTCGCGAAGACGACGGCGGCGCAGACGCTCGCGCAGTCGGTGCGCGGTTCCTTCAGCCGCATCCAGTGCACCCCCGACCTGCTCCCGTCCGACATCGTCGGCACCCAGATCTACGACGCGGCCGAGCACCGCTTCTCGACGCAGCTCGGGCCCGTCCACGCGAACTTCGTGCTCCTCGACGAGATCAATCGCTCGAGCGCCAAGACCCAGTCGGCCATGCTCGAGGCCATGCAGGAACGCCAGACCACCATCGGCGGCACGCTCTACCCGCTGCCAGACCCGTTCCTCGTGATCGCGACGCAGAACCCGATCGAGCAGGAGGGAACCTACGTCCTGCCAGAGGCGCAGCTCGACCGGTTCATGCTCAAGGATGTGCTCGAGTACCCGAATCCCGCCGAGGAGTCCGAGATCCTGAGGCGCATCGCTGAGGGTGTGTTCGAGCACGGCGAGCCCGCCGCTGTCGATCTGCAGGACGTCACTCGCCTGCAGGACCTCACTTCCCGCGTCTACGTCGACAAGGCGATCACCGAGTACATCGTCGGCCTCGTCTACGTCACGCGCCACGCGGGTGAGTACATCGCGCCGGAGCTCGCACGCCTCGTCGAGGTCGGCGCCTCGCCACGCGCTTCGATCAACTTCGCCAAGGGCGCGCGAGCCGTCGCGCTGCTGCAGGGGCGCGACCATGTGGTCCCAGAAGACGTGCGCAGGCTTGCGCACCGCATCCTCCGCCACCGCATCATCCTGGGCTTCGAGGCGGATGCCACGGGTGTGCGCGTCGAGCAGATCATCGACGCCGTGCTCGGGGCTGTCCGCACTCCGTGACCATGGCAAGCGAGCGACCCCTCCTCTCGAAGGTCAAGTCGAAGATGTTCCTGCACGCGCGACGGCGCGTGCTGCACATGCTCGACGGTCAGTACTCGTCGCACTTGTGTGGCCGCAGCATGGACTTCGATGATCTTCGGGAGTACGTCCCGGGTGACGAGATCAAGGACATCGACTGGAAGGCGAGCGCGAGGACCGGTCAGCCGCTCGTGAAGCGCTACGTCGCCGAGCGGCGGCACCGGGTGCTCTTCGCGGTCGATGGCGGGCGCAACATGGCCGCGCTCTCTGCGAGCGGCGAGCCGAAGCGCGAGGTGCTCGTCTCCGCCCTCGGCATCCTCGGCTACCTCGCCATCCGTCACGGCGACGAGGTGGGGCTGGTCACGGGCAGCTCTGCCGGCATCAGGCAGCTGCCGTTCCGCAGCACGTCGTCGGCGCTCGAGCGGATGCTGCACGCGGTCTACGACGGCGTGGGCCTCGGGACGGCCACGAGCGATATGAACGCCATCCTCGAGCGGGTCCGCCTCACGGTTCGTCATCGGGCGCTCCTCGTCGTCATCGCCGACGAGTTCGACTGGGACGACGAGCGAGCGGCCCTCGTCCGTCGCCTTGCTGCGCAGCACGAGATCGTCTGGCTGCAGATCACGGATGCCGAGCCGCACCTCCGAGGGAGGCGCGGTGAGCTGGCCTTCGACGTCGAGGGCAACTGGGCCATGCCGAGTCTCTTCGGCGGCGACCGGCTGCTCGAGCGAGAATTCGAGTACGCGGAGCAGAAGCGCACCATCGAGATGGAGCAGACGTTCGAGGCGAACGCGGTCTCCTACGCCGAGGTCGCGAGCGAGCAGCAGGTCGCTCCGGTTCTCCTGGCTCTCCTGAAAGCGAGGGCGAATGTTCGCCGCTGATGTGCAACCGCCAGAGGGGACCGTCATCCCCGTCATCGACTACGCCCAGTTCTGGCTGGTGCTCGGGTTCCTGATCCTCGCGGCCATCGTCGCCTACTACTTCCTCGTCGTGTACCTGACGCGTCCTCGGCCGCCCAAGGCCGCGCCAGTGCTCCCGCCGGCCAGGCCTCCCGTGCGCGCGCTGCAGCAGGAGTACCTGGAGCGTGTGGACGAGGTGGCTTCGAGGGCGGCAGCGGGGGAACTCACGCCCCGCCGAGCCCACGCCGAGCTGAGCGTGCTGGTCCGCGGCTTCGTCGCAGCTGTCTCGACCGTGCCGGCAGACAAGATGACGCTCACCGACCTCAGGCGCACGGAGCTGCGCGGTGTCTCCCACACCGTCGGCCAGTATTACCCGATGGTCTTCGGGGCGCACGATCCGAGCGGTGCTGAGGCCGGCGTGGCGGCGGCACGGGAGGTGATCGCGACATGGCGGTAGCGATGTGGTGGCTGAGTCTCTCCCTGATCGCCGCCGCGGCGATCGTCGCGGGTCTCGCCTGGTGGAGGATGCGGAGGAAAGGGCAGGCCAACGCGATCCCGGTCGCGAACTCCCGGCGTCTCACGAGGCTCCCCGCCTATCGTCGCGCGGTGGCTCGGTACTCGAGCCTCATGACCGCAGTCGGTGTCGTGCTCGCGATCCTCCTGGCGGTCACGAGCGTCGCAGCGGGCCGCTGGGTCTACCAGCGCGTCGAGTCCCCGGAGAAGTTCAACAGGGACATCGTGCTCTGCCTCGACATCTCGGGCTCGATGGTGGAGTACGACGTCGAGGTCCTCGACCGGTACCTCGAGATGCTCCCCGGCTTCGACGGGGAGCGGATGTCGCTCATGCTGTGGGATGCAACCGCGGTTCAGCTCTTCCCCCTGACCGATGACTATGCCTTCGTCGAGACGCAGCTGCAGCAGGTCCGCGATGAGATGGAGTCCGCCTCGGGCGGGTCCAACGCCGAGTACTCGTTTGCCCAGGGCACGCAGAGTGCGGCCGGCGCGTCGCTCGTGGGAGACGGACTCGCGTCCTGTGCCATGACCTTCGGCGAGTTCGATCCGGCGGCCGATGACGGCAGGTCGCGGTCGATCATCTTCGCGACGGACAACGCCGTCAACGGGGATCCGCTCGTCTCGTTCCCAGAGGCGGCGGAGTACACCGAGGCGCGTGGCATCACGATCTATGCGCTCGACGCGAACCAGTTCGAGGACGCGTTCGCTGACCAGTTCCGGACGACGGTCCTGCAGGCGGACGGGAGCTATTTCAAGCTCACCGATCCTGCGAGCGTGTCCGGCATCGTCGACCAGATCACGAGCGAGCAGACCTCGCTCATGGTCGGTCAGCCCCAGCTGCTCATCACCGACCGGCCGAATGTGTGGCTCATGCTCATGCTGGTGTTCGCGTCCATCTACGTCGTGCTCGCCTGGAGGCTCCGACTATGACCTGGAATCCGATCCTCCCCGCGTTTGTCCTGGTCCTGCTCGGTATGGCGCTGCTCGGCTTCTGCGTCTTCGCGCTCGTCCGGGCGGCAGACCGACGTCGGCGAATCAACTGGGCGCTCCGGCTCGCTGCGTGCGCGCTCGTCGTGCTCGCGGCGTTCCGTCCGGGCATCGGGGGCGCCTCGGCGCCGAACCTCGAGAGCGACGTGGACGTGCTGTTCGTCGTCGACACGACGGCGAGCATGGTCGCTGAGGACTGGGACGGCGCGCCGAGGCTCGACGGGGCGAAGGCGGACATCTCGGCACTCGCGGCGGCTCACGAGGGCGCGCGCTTCGGGGTGGTCACCTTCGACGCCGCCGCCGTGCAGCGACTGCCGTTCACCGCGGATACGACGGCGCTCGACTCGCTTGTGCAGACGCTTCGTCCTGAGGTGACGCAGTACTCGCGTGGCAGCTCCATCTCGATCGCGGAGCCGCTGGTCGAGGACGTCCTCAAGGCCGCGGCTGAGGCTGAACCCGAGCGGGCACGCATCGTCTACTACCTGGGCGACGGCGAGCAGACCGCCGACACCGAGCCGGAGTCCTTCCGAGGGCTTGCCGGGTATCTCGCCGGGGGCGCGGTCCTCGGCTACGGGACGGAGGCGGGTGGTCCGATGAAGGAGACCGCAGGCACGCTGGACACCGGCGAGCCGAGCTACATCGTGGATGCGCAGGGCCAGCAGGCGCTCTCGGTCATCGACCCGGCAGCTCTGCAGACCATCGCCGACGATCTCGTGGTGCCGCTCGAGATCCGCGAACCGGGTACCGAGGTCGTGGCCGCCGATATCGACAGCAGCCGGGTGACGCAGACGGGCGGGAGCGCGGAGACGGCGTTCGAGGTCTACTGGATGCTCGCGGCAGCGGCGTTCCTCCTGCTGCTTCGGGACGTCTGGGAGTCCATTCGCCACTTCATCGAACTGAGCAGGGCAAGGGGAGGTTCCGCATGAGTCGACGCACCAGGACACCGCGATCTGCGGTTCCGGACGCGGCCAGAGCCGTGAAGCGCCGTCGACGCTTCATCGTGTTCAGCATCCCGTTCGCGCTCCTCGCGGCCGCGTTCGCGACGAAGCTCATCAGCATGTCGGTGATCGCTGATCGGACGGTATCCCTCTACTCGGAGGGCGACTACGAGGGCAGCATGAACTCGGCGCAGCAGCAGAAGTTCGTCAACATCCTCGAGGGCTGGAAGGCCCCATACAACACGGGCACCTCGATGCTGCAACTGGGGCTGCTCGATGAGGCTCGGAGCGAGCTCGAGACAGCGCTCCCGATGGCCGAGCCGCCTCAGCAGTGCCCGATCCGCGCCAACCTCGCGATCACGATCGAACGCCTGGGCGACGCGCGGCTTGCGGCAGACGACAAGGCCGGCGCCGTCGCCCTCTGGCAGGAGGCGCTTGCCGTCGTGGATGCGCGTGACCCGAGCTGCGCCTCCACCGAGTTCGAGCCTCCGACGACCGAGTCGACCGAGCGCATCCAGCAGAAGCTGCAGGAGCAGTCCGAGGCGCAGGAGCCGAACGAGGGGGAGGAGCCCCCGGAGTCGACGCAGTCGCCCGAGATGACCGAGCTCGAGGAGAAGCTGGAGCAGAACCAGCAGGATCGGCAGGATGAGCTCGACCAGGAGCGTGGCGAGACCGAAGGCGACTCGTCGTACGACAAGCCGTGGTGAGGCATGGCCGCGCCGCTTTCGGCGTGGCCATGGCCTCGATCCACGAGACAGCGCACTGCCTCGCGCACGACTAGCATTGGCCGGGTGACTACTCGCCTCTCCAAGCTCTTTGTCCGCACCCTCCGCGAAGACCCCGTCGACGCCGAGGTCGCAAGCCACAGGCTCCTCGTCCGCGCCGGCTACATCCGTCGTCAGGCGCCTGGCGTCTTCGCGTGGCTGCCGCTCGGCCTGAAGGTGAAGCGGCGCATCGAGCAGATCGTCCGCGAGGAGATGGAAGCCGCCGGCGCCCAGGAGGTCCACTTCCCGGGGATCCTGCCCGCGGACTTCTACGAGGCCACCGGGCGCCTCGACGACTTCGGCGACGGCATCTTCCGTCTCGAGGACCGGAAGGGCGCACCGCTCGTGCTGGCGCCCACCCACGAGGAGGCCTTCACCCTCGCGGTCAAGGATCTCTACTCGTCCTACAAGGATCTGCCCCTCGCGATCTACCAGATCCAGGACAAGTACCGCGACGAGGCACGGCCCCGCGCCGGCCTGCTGCGCGGCCGCGAGTTCACGATGAAGGACGCCTACTCGTTCGACATCGACGATGCCGGGCTGGACGTGAGCTACCAGGCGCAGCGGGATGCCTACGAGCGCATCTTCGACCGCCTCGGCCTCGAGTACGTCATCGTCGCGGCCAACGCTGGCGCCATGGGCGGCTCGCGCAGCGAGGAGTTCCTGCACCCGACACCCGTCGGGGAGGACACCTTCGTGCGCTCGCCTGGCGGCTACGCGGCCAACGTCGAGGCCTACGCGGCGCCGACCCCTGCGCCGATCGATGCGGGCTCCGCCGGCCCTGCCACGGTCTTCGACTCGCCGGATACGCCGACCATCGCGACGCTCGTCGCGCATGCGAACGAGACCGTGCCGAAGGTCGACGGCCGCGACTGGACCGCCGCGGACACGCTCAAGAACGTCGTCATCGCGCGCCTGAACACGGATGGCACCCGAGACGTCGTCGTCGTCGGCATCCCCGGTGATCGAGAGCTCGACCTCAAGCGCCTCGAGACCGCACTGCAGCCGGCCGAGGTGGAAGCCGCGACAGCCGAGGACTTCGCGAAGCACCCCGGTCTCGTTCGCGGCTACATCGGCCCGTGGGCTGCCCAGGGGCCGGTGCTCGGCGAGGAGTCGAGCACGGGCCTCGCCTACTTCCTCGACGAGACGGTCGCCGAGGGATCGAGCTGGATCACCGGCGCGAACATCGCGGGCAAGCACGTGCACTCGCTGGTCGTCGGGCGCGACTTCACAGCCGATGCGCGGGTCGGCGCAGCCGAGGTGCGCGATGGCGACCAGGCTCCCGACGGCAGCGGCCCCATCACGACGGCACGCGGCACCGAGATCGGGCACGTCTTCCAGCTCGGCCGCAAGTACGCGGAGGCGCTCGGGCTCAAGGTGCTCAACGAGCAAGGCAAGCTCACGACCGTGACAATGGGCTCATATGGCATCGGAGTGACCCGCAACCTCGCGCTCATCGCAGAGGCGAACCACGACGACCGTGGCCTGATCTGGCCGGAGCAGGTGGCTCCGTTCGATGTGCAGATCGTCGCGACGGGACGCAACGAGGAGCCCTTCGCCGTGGCGGAGGAGCTCTCGGCCGCGTTCGATGACGCTGGTCTCGACGTGCTCTACGACGATCGCAAGAAGGTCTCGCCCGGCGTGAAGTTCGGTGACGCCGAGCTGCTCGGCGTGCCGTGGATCGTCATCGCGGGCAAGGGCGCAGTCGACGGGCAGGTCGAGCTCTGGAACCGCCGGACGAACGAGCGCGACGCGGTCTCCAAGGACGACGTGCTCGAACTGCTGCTGTCCAAGCGCGGCAACTGAGCTCACTGCGGGATGGGGCCTCCGCTCGCCCCATCCCGCGTGCCCGACGGGGAGCTCCGTGCGCCAGCATGCGGTAAACTCGTTCTTTCATCTGAATAGAGGGAGCGCCATGAAGATCGACCTTGCTGTCCTGAGGATTCTCGAGCGAGAGCGTGAGATTCCATTCGAGGAGCTTGCCAGCATTCTCGAGCAGGCGATCCTGACCGCGTACGAGAAGCACGTGTCGCAGGAACTCGGCCAGGACGTGCCGCCGGCCTCGACCCGCGTGCACCTCGACCGCAAGAGCGGTGAGGTCAACGTCTTCGTGCCGGAGATGGACGACGACGGCGAGATCATCGGAGAAGCGCAGCTTCCGGCCGACGATTTCGGACGAGTGGCCGCGTTCGCTGCCAAGCAGGTCATCAACCAGCGCATCCGCGACATCGGCGACGACAAGGTCCTCGGCGAGTTCCGGGGGCGTGAGGGCGACATCGTCGCTGGCGTGATCCAGCAGGGTCCGAACCCCCGCATGATCCACGTCGACCTGGGAACGGTCGAGGCCATCCTGCCGCCTGAGGAGCAGGTGCCCGGTGAGGACTACTCCCACGGGCGTCGCCTCCGCGTCTTCGTGACCAAGGTCGAGCGCGGCAGCAAGGGGCCGCAGATCACGGTTTCTCGAACCCACCCGTCACTCGTGCGCAAGCTGTTCGCGCTCGAGGTGCCCGAGATCGCGAGCGGCGTCGTCGAGATCGTCTCGCTGGCGCGCGAGGCCGGACACCGCACGAAGATCGCCGTGCGCGCCACCCAGGAGGGGATCAACCCCAAGGGGGCCTGCATCGGCGAGCTCGGTGCCCGCGTCCGTGCCGTGACCAACGAGCTCGGCGAGGAGAAGATCGACATCGTCGACTACTCCGAGGACCTGCCGACGTTCGTGGCGAGTGCCCTCAGCCCGGCCAAGGTGTCGAGCGCGTTCGTGATCGACCGCGCCACGAAGGCAGTTCGTGCCCTCGTTCCCGACTTCCAGCTGTCGCTCGCGATCGGCAAGGAGGGGCAGAATGCGCGCCTCGCTGCCAAGCTCACGGGGGCGAGAATCGATATCCAGCCCGACTCGATCCTCGAAGACGGAGACGAAGCGCGCGCAGAGGGGTAGTATGTCGTCTGTACGAACGTGCGTTGGATGCCGTTCGCGCTCAGAACGAAGTCAGCTCCTCAGGGTTGTGCTTCGTCAGGGAAGTCTCGAAGTCGATATCTCGGCGAGTCTCCCCGGGCGCGGAGCCTGGATCCATCCGACCGCGGAGTGCACCAAGCTGGCGATTGAGCGGCGCGCATTCCTGCGGGCCTTCAAGACAGGCAAGGTGGACACCGAGGCGCTCAGCAGGCACGCGAGCACATTGGAGCAGGGCGAACGCACTGCTCCGACCACGAGAAAAGGCTGATCGGACCATGGACAACTCATGAGTGACTCACGATGAGGCACATCCGACTTTTTTAATGGTCCGCTCCTATCTGGGCGGGCCCCAGACAGGAGAAAAGTGGCAAAACCACGCGTACACGAAATCGCCAGCGAGATGGGCGTCGATTCCAAGACCGCCCTCAAGACTCTTCAGGACATGGGCGAGTTCGTTAAGAGCGCTTCGTCGAGCGTCGAGCCCCCCGTGGCCCGTCGCCTTCGCGAGGCACTGAAGTCCAACGCCGCCGGCGGCGCGCAGCCTCAGGCTGCTGCTCCCGCGGCTTCGAAGCCGGGCGCTCCGCGTCCCGGCGGAGCGACCCCGTCAAGCGTTCGTCCGGGCAGCAAGCCAGGACCGTCCGCTCCCTCGGCACCGGCAGCCCCCGCCGAGCCGGCCAAGAAGGCCGCTCCCGCAGGCTCGTCGGCACCGACCCCCGGGCCCAAGCGCAAGCCTGAGCCAGCTCCCGCACCGGCACCGGCGGCTCCCGCCGCGCCGGCCGCTGCAGCTGCTCCTGCGGCTCCGGCCGCACCCGCGGCTGACGCTGGTGAGGCGAAGCCGAGCGCGCAGCGTCCCGCTGCCCCCGGCGATGCGAAGCCGGCGCAGGCAGATGGTGGCGCAAGCCCCTCGATCCCGCGTCCCCGTGGTCCCCGTCCCGGACCGCGTCCGGGCAACAACCCCTTCGCCTCGAGCCAGGGCATGGGTCGATCGCGTCCGGGCAACAACCCGTTCGCTTCCAACCAGGGCATGCGCCCAGGTGGCGGAGCAGGCGGCGGACCCCGTCCCGGTGGCGCAGGCGGACCGCGTCCGGCGAGCCCAGGCGGACCCCGCCCGGCAGCTCCGCGCCCAGGCCAGCCCCGCGTGCTCCCCGGAGCTCGTCCAGCAGGTGCAGGTCGGCCAGGCGGCCGTCCGGGTGCCGGCGGCGCCGGCGGTGGACGTCCAGGCGGCGCCCCCGGTGCAGGTGGCGGCTTCGCCCCACGCCCAGGTGGCGGTGGCGGTCGCCCAGGTGGCGGTCGCGGTCGCGGCTCGACCGCTGGTGCGTTCGGTCGCGGTGGCGGAAAGTCGAAGGCACGCAAGTCCAAGCGGACGAAGCGCGCAGAATTCGAGATGCGGGAAGCCCCGAGCGTCGGCGGCGTCAAGGTCCGTCGCGGAGACGGCAGCACGCCGATCCGTCTGCGCCGTGGCGCCTCCATCTCGGACTTCGCTGAGAAGATCGACGCCAGCCCCGGCGACCTCGTGACCGTGCTGTTCCACCTCGGTGAGATGGCCACGGCGACGGAGTCGCTCGACGAGGCGACGTTCGAGGTCCTCGGTGAGGAACTCGGCTACCGCATCCAGATCGTCAGCCCGGAAGACGAAGACCGTGAGCTCCTCGAGGGCTTCTCGATCGACCTCGACCAGGAAGCCGAGGACGAAGGCGACGACGTCCTCGAGATCCGGCCGCCGGTTGTCACCGTCATGGGTCACGTCGACCACGGAAAGACGCGCCTCCTCGACGCGATCCGCAACGCGAACGTCGTCGACGGAGAAGCCGGCGGCATCACGCAGCACATCGGTGCCTACCAGGTCTGGCACGAGCATGAGGGCATCGAACGCGCCATCACGTTCATCGACACGCCAGGTCACGAGGCCTTCACGGCCATGCGTGCCCGTGGTGCCCAGGTCACCGACATCGCGATCCTCGTGGTCGCGGCTGACGACGGCATCATGCCGCAGACGGTCGAGGCGCTCAACCACGCCCAGGCCGCGAACGTGCCGATCGTCGTCGCAGTGAACAAGGTCGACAAGGAAGACGCGAACCCGTCGAAGGTCCGCGCACAGCTGACCGAGTACGGACTCGTCGCCGAGGAGTTCGGTGGCGACACGATGTTCGTCGACGTCTCGGCCCGCAACAACGTCAACATCGACAGCCTCATCGAGGCCGTTCTGCTGACGGCAGATGCTGGTCTCGACCTGCGCGCCAACCCCAACAAGGAAGCGCGCGGTATCGCGATCGAGGCGAAGCTCGACAAGGGACGCGGTGCGGTTGCGACCGTGCTCATCCAGTCGGGAACGCTCCGAGTCGGAGACCCGATCGTGGCCGGTACGGCCTACGGTCGCGTCCGGGCGATGCTCGACGAGAACGGTCAGGTCGTCACCGAAGCTGAGCCGTCGCGCCCAGTCCAGGTGCAGGGCCTCTCGAGCGTTCCTCGTGCAGGCGATACCTTCATCGTCACGGAAGAGGACCGCACCGCGCGTCAGATCGCCGAGAAGCGTGAAGCCGTGGAGCGCAACGCCAGCCTGGCGAAGTCCCGCAAGCGCATCAGCCTCGAGGACTTCACCCGTGCACTCGAAGAGGGCAAGGTCGAGTCGCTCAACCTCATCATCAAGGGTGACGTCTCCGGTGCCGTCGAGGCACTCGAGGAGTCGCTGCTCAAGATCGATGTGGACGACTCGGTGCAGCTGCGCATCATCCACCGCGGTGTCGGCGCCATCACGGAGTCCGACGTCAACCTCGCCACGGTCGACAACGCCATCATCATCGGCTTCAACGTGCGCCCCGACACGAAGGCGCGCGAGCGCGCCGCTCGTGAAGGTGTGGATGTCCGCTTCTACTCGGTCATCTACGGGGCACTCGAGGACATCGAGAACTCGCTCAAGGGCATGCTCAAGCCCGAGTTCGAAGAGGTCCAGTCGGGTGTCGCGGAGATCCGCGAGGTGTTCCGCTCCTCCAAGTTCGGAAACATCGCCGGATGTATCGTGCGCAGCGGAACCATCACCAGGAACGCGACGGCTCGCGTCATCCGCGACGGAATCGTCATCGCGGACAACCTGGCGATCGACTCGCTCCGTCGATTCAAGGATGACGTCACCGAGGTCCGCACGGACTTCGAGTGCGGTATCGGCCTCGGCAAGTACAACGACATCCAGATCGGTGACGAGATCGAGACGACCGAGCTCGTCGAGAAGCCTCGCGTCTAGCTGTTTGACCGAGTCGCTGCGCTGAGCTGGTCTCAGCGTGGACTCGCGGGCGGGGTCCTGGCCAATTGGCCGGGGCCCCGTCTTCAGCTGCTGAGCAGTATCGACACCGCAGACGCATTTGACGCTCTGCACCAGCACACGAGAAAGTAGCCATCATGGTCGATCATTCACGGGCACTGCGACTCGCAGACCGCATCAAGGTCATCGTCGCGAAGACGCTCGAGCGCGGCGTGAAGGACCCGAGACTCGGGTTCGTCACGATCACCGACGTCCGCGTCACTGGGGACCTCCAGCACGCAACCATCTTCTACACCGTCTACGGCGACCTGAAGGAACGCCGCGACACCGCGGCGGCGCTCCGGAGCGCGACGGGCATGCTGCGCACGGAGGTGGGCAAGAACATCACCTCTCGCCTGACGCCGAGCCTGGAGTTCGTTCCAGACGCGATCCCCGAGAACGCCGACGCCATCGCCGCGTTGCTCCGCGAGGCACACGAGCGTGATGTGGCGTCGGCGCAGCAGGCGAAGACAGCGAGCTACGCCGGCGACGCCGACCCCTACGAGAAGAAGGACGAGCCAGAGGAGTCCTGAGCCTCGGCTCCGCAGCTTGGGCGCTCGCCGGCGACTGGACGATCAGTCGCCGGCGAGCGCTATCTGCGCCTCAGCTCTGCGCACGATCAGACCGTCGTTCTGCAGTGAGGAGATGGCGCGTTCGAAGCGGGCTTCATCGAGCCCTCCCGGGGCGAGGTGGCTGCGGAGGAACTCGATCTCCACGCCGCCGGGGATGGCCCTGAGTTCTCTGAGGACGAGGCCGCGCATCTCGCGGTCCGAGCCAGCGAACTTCGCCTGCCGCTTCTTGACTGCGCTGGAGGGTGGCCGCCCGGCCGCGAACCAAGCGCAGGTGGCGACGATCGGGCACACCTCGCAGTTGGGGCGCTTGGCCGTGCAGACGAGGGCGCCGAGTTCCATCGATGCGGCGTTCCAGAGGTTCGCGGCCTGCGTCTCGCTCGGGGAGACTGCCAACATCTCCGCCGCGTCTCGGACGGCCGACGGACCCCACGGGGTCTCTTCGCCGAGGAAGGCGCGGGACAGCACTCGTCGGACGTTCGTGTCGACGACCGGTTCTGGAACGCCGTGGGCGAAGGACATGACGGCGGAAGCCGTGTACGGGCCAACCCCCGGCAGGGCGAGGAGCGCATCCCGTGTGCTCGGCACCATGCCGGCGTGCTCGGCCGTGATGGCACGTGCGCAGGCGAGCAGCCAGAGCGCGCGCCGAGGGTAGCCGAGCCGGTCCCAGAACCGCAGCACCTCAGCCTCGGATGCCTCTGCCATCGCGCCCGGCGTCGGCCACCGCTCCATGAAGTCGAGCCATTTGGGTTCGACGCGCGCGGCCTGCGTCTGCTGCAGCATGGTCTCACTCACGAGCACTCCCCATGGGGTGGTCGTCGGCGCCCGCCACGCGAGGGCGCGCTGTTCTCGGGCGAACCAGTCGTTGACCGTCGACGTCAGGACAGTCCTCCGCAGCTCGGCGGGGGAGAGGCTCGGTTGGCCCTGCTCTCTCCCGTGGACGAGCGAGGTGAGCGCTGCGTTCACCGGGGTGGGGACGCCCTGCGCGACCCCGTGGGCGACGACGGCACCGTTGAGCGCGTCGATCTCCGTGGCCTCGCCGCGTCGGATGCTCTGCAGCGTCGACGCGTAGTTGGGGGTCGCGCCGAACGCAGCGGTGAGCTCCACGGCGAGCCGGGTGTTGCGCGCGATGGTGGCCTCGGCATCCTTCGGCACTGAAGCAGCGAGCGTCGCCAGCGTCTCGTCGAGCGGCCCGAGGGCCTCGAGGTGCGCACCCTCGGCTGCGGCCACGGCGAGCAGCTCGCCGATGCTCGCGGCGAGGACCGCCGACAGATCGCCGTCCAGGCCGGTCTCCTGCACGCTGGCGCCGGTCACGGCCGGGACCGCGTTGACCTGGTTGATGAGCAGCTTGCTCCACTGCGCCGAGCGCAGGTCTCCGGTGACGACGCAGTGGACCGCGGTCTCGAGCGATCGCGCGGTCGCTGCCAGCTCTCGCGTGTCTTCGGGGGGTGCCGCTCCGAGCATGAGCAGTCCGGTCGCGGTGGCTTCGATCTCGTCGGGTGCCGGCCTGTTGACGGCGAAGGTGGCGAGGCCCCCGACGACGATTCCCGACCGCTGTTCGTCGGGCACGACGGAGAGCATCTGCTCGAGGGTCGACACTCCGTCGAGGCCGTTCTGCACGATCACGGTGGTGGTCGCCGCAACCATCGACAGGTGGGGCTGGACGGCGTGCTTGGTGTCCTGCGCCTTGACCGCGACGAGCACCAGGTCGAATGCCCCGCGGAGAACGGAGACCTGTTCGAAGGTCGCGCTGTGCTCCCCGAAGGCGCCCCGGAGCACGAGACGGCGTGCATGCGCCTGCTCGGCAGAATCGGGCTCGACCGGAGACCGCCGCGAGGTGAGGACGACCTCGTGGCCCGCCCTGTCCAGGAGGAGGGCCAGTGCGCCGCCCACAGCACCGACACCGATGACCGCCACTCGCATCCCGTTCTCTCCTTCGCCCGTCCCGAACCAGTCGCTTCCTGCGGTCGTCACCGCGCTCGACGACCGGGAACGAGCCTACGGGCACCATAGAATGTTGGGGACATGACGACTCCACCTCCTGGCCCGAACGGCATCCTCCTCCTCGACAAGCCGCAGGGCCCGACCAGCCACACGCTCGTCGCGATGACCAGGCGGGCGCTCGGCACGCGGAAGGTCGGCCACGCGGGCACGCTCGATCCCATGGCATCCGGACTCATGATCCTCGGCGTCGGGGGAGCGACCCGCCTGCTCACCTACTTCGTCGGCGACGACAAAGAGTACTTCGCCACGGTTCGTCTCGGCGTGTCGACGAATACCGAGGATGCCGAAGGCGAGCTCACCGCGACGGCACCGGGAGGTGCGGTTGCAGCGGTGACGCCGGAGCGCATCGAGGCGGCCATGGCCGCCCTGCGAGGCCCGATCAGTCAGATCCCGTCATCTGTCAGTGCCATCAAGGTCGACGGGGTCCGCGCGTACAAGCGGGTGCGCGACGGCGAGGAGGTCAAGCTGGCCGCGCGAGCTGTCACGATCTCCGAGCTCGAGCTGCTGGCCTCGCGGAGCGGGCTTGCCGGAGAGACGCCGGTGCTCGACCTCGACGTCCGGGTCGCCTGCTCATCGGGCACCTATATCCGCGCCCTCGCACGGGACCTCGGCGACGCACTCGGCACGGGGGCGCATCTCACCGCGCTCAGGCGTTCTCGCGTGGGCGACTTCGGCATCGCCGACGCGGTCGCGCCGGACGCCCAGGACCTCGAGCTCCGACTGCTGAGTCCCGCGTCGGCCGCCCTCCGGCGCTTCCCGCTCTTCGAGGCGACCGGTCAGCAGGCCGCGGATCTTCGCAACGGCAAGAAGCTCCGAGCGGCGGACGGCACCGAAGACGGCCTGCTGGCGGCCATCGACCCGGAGGGCAGCCTCATCGGCATCGCCAGGGCATCCGCCGGCGTGCTCAAGGCCGAGTTCAACATGCCGACGGGAACCGGCTCGTGATCGAGTGGTTCACGTGGGTCCTCTGCCTCGTGAGCGCGGGGGCCGGCATCCTGTGCCTCATCGCCGGCGCGAGTGGTCGCAAGCCGGGAGACGTCACGGTCGGCGCCGTCGCACTCGTGGAGCTGCTGCTCGTGGTGCAGTTCGTGATGGCGCTCATCGCGCCTGCGACCGGCAACGAGCCAGTCGGCGACGCGCTCGAATTCTGGATGTACTGGGTCGTCGCCGTGATCATCCCCCCGGCCGCCGTCTTCTGGGGGCTGGTGGAGCGCACGAAGTGGTCGACCATCATCCTGGGCGTCGCGGCGCTCACGATCGGCGTCATGGTGTTCCGCATGCACCAGATCTGGATCGGCGCCAGCCCGTTCATCGGAGTCGCGTCGTGATGCGCGCGCGTGGATCGAACGCTGCCGGGAACGCCTATCGCGGCGCCCACGGCCCTGGTCGTGTGCTCGTCGTAGTCTACGCGGTGCTGGCGCTCGCATCGATGGGACGCAGCTCCTACCAGCTGCTGTCGAAGCTCGACGAGGCGCCCCTCGCCTACTCGCTGTCAGCCGCGGCTGCCCTCGTCTACCTGCTCGCGACCATCGCACTCGTGCGGCACGGGCGTGCGTGGAACCTCGTCGCGTGGTGCACGATCGTGTTCGAGCTCGTCGGCGTGCTCGTGGTCGGCTCGCTCACCGAGTTCCACCCGGAACTGTTCCCCTCCGATACCGTCTGGTCGGCCTTCGGGGTCGGCTACGCGTATATTCCTCTTGTGCTCCCGATCCTCGGCATCGCATGGCTCGAGACGGGACGATCGAGACGAAAGAGGGAACGTGCGGCTGTTCACTGACCTGGCCGAGCTGCCAGCGGAGCCGACGCCGAGCGCTGTGACGGTCGGCAAGTTCGACGGCGTCCACCGGGGCCACAGATGGCTGCTCTCGCGGCTCGTCGAAGAGGCCTCCGCGCGCGGAATCGAGCCGGTCGCGGTCACCTTCGACCGGCATCCGCTCTCGCTCATCAAGCCCGGCGTCGAGCCCGAGCCGATCACGTCGCTCTCGCAGAAGATCGAGCTCCTCGAGAAGACGGGCCTCAGCGCGACCCTCGTGCTGCCGTTCGACGACGAGCTCGCCGGGATGAGCCCCGAGGCGTTCGTGCGAGAGCTGCTCGTCGGCGCCCTGCACATGCGCCTCATCGTCGTGGGCAAGGACTTCCGCTTCGGCGCCAAGGGCGCAGGAGACGTCGATCTCCTGCGTGAGCTGGCCGCGACGAGCGGATTCGAGATCGTCATCGCCGACGACGAGATGGCCGAGGACGAGCGCTCGCACCTCGAGCGACGTGCCTCATCGACCTGGGTTCGGGAACTGCTCGCCCTCGGTGACGTCCGTGGGGCCGCCGAGGTGCTCGGCCACCATCACTCGCTTGTCGGTGAAGTCGTACACGGCGCCAAGCGGGGCCGCGAGCTCGGGTTCCCGACGGCGAACCTGTCCCCGGAGCTCGAAGGGCTCATCCCCGCAGACGGCGTGTACGCGGGATGGTTCCGCGGCGGTGACGTCGAGGCCCCTGCCGCGATCTCCATCGGCAACAACCCCACGTTCGACGGCGTGCCTCGCAAGCAGGTCGAGGCGCACCTCATCGGCGAGACCGTCGACCTCTACGGACTCGTCGCAGAGCTCGAGTTCGTCGAACGCATCCGAGGCATGGAGAAGTTCGACAGCATCGAAGCGCTGAAGGACCGCATGGCCCTCGACGTCGAAGAAGCTGCCGAGACGCTCGGCGGGAGCTACGTCGTCTGACTCGGCTGCTCGTCGAGCGTGACCTCGCGACCGAAGAGCCTCAGCACGATGCGCGCGGCGGTGGCCTCGAGCACGGGTCCCTTGTCGCCGATCTGCCAGCGGGCGTCCGTGGCCCGGAGGCGGTTGCGCTTGGCGAGCGACGCCGCCGAGGTCAGCGGAACCCGTGTTCGGACGAGTGCGACCGCGCTCGTCGACCGCGGGCTGAGACGGATGCGCAGGCCAAGCGCCTCGGTCATGTCGTAGGTGTGGACGACGGCTTCCGTGAGCTCGGAGATTCCCGCGCGGTTCGGCGAGACCACCTTCTCGGCGGCGATCGCACGGATGCGAGCGACGAGCTCGTCGGTCGGGGCCGCGCCCTCGCGCTTGGCGACGTCGTCGAGGTAGGAGTCCACGCGCAGCCCGTTGCGCAGCACGCCTCGGGAGGCGTCGCGGAGGAGCGTCGAGGTGGGGGAGCCGAGTCGCCAGGTGAGGTGCCCCGCGACGTCACGGACGCTCCACCCCTCGCACTTGCTCGGCGAGTCCCACTGCTCAGGGGTCAGGCCGGCGAGGAGAGCTGCAGTGCGGTCGAGCGTCGTCGCGATGTGAGCGCTCCAGTCGCCTGCGACCCGCTTCGACGGCGTGAAGTACGGCCGGTCGGGATCTGGGAAGGGGCGTTGAGGCACCTGACGATTATCGCACCAGAGCGGAGTCTATGCGGGGCAACGACACGTCGTTCCCGAGTCGAAACCTGCGGGTCGCCTGGCGTACACTGTGATCGCCGGTGCCTGAGGGAATCTGAACTCTCCTCGTCACCTGCATGACATCCGGGAGCTCGTCACTCGAGTGGGCCGAGGCCCGCCTCACTGCCGGTCGCCGCGTTCGGCGCCGATGCTGCGACCTCCGCCCGGCTCAACTTCCCGATCCCTGCCACGTTGCATAAGGAGGGGCATGTCTCGTAGGACACGCGCCCAAGCCGGCGGTCGCGCCGGCGTTCACACGCCGCCGCGGAACCGCAAGCCGGTCGATAACACCGGCGTCATCCCACAGCTCGCGAAGGCGGCACGGGAGGTTGAGGCCTCGGCGCAGCGCGGCAAGGTCTCGCCGTCGAATCGCACCAAGTTCCAGGTCATCGCGCTGCTGATGCGCGAGGAGCGCGCGAAGGCCAAGGAGACCAGCGAGCTCAGCGAGCACGACCGTGCAGAGGCGCTCAAGCGCCTCGACGGCCTCGCCTCGATCCTCGCCAAGACCGCTGCGCGCGACACCTCCCTCATCAGCCTCCTCGAGCCCGGCGCTCCGGTCAGCGAAGCCGCGAAGGCGCTGCGCAAGCAGATGCTCTTTGCCGGTGGCATCGAGATGGTGGTCGACGAGCAGCCAGAGCCCGAGGCCCAGGCTGAGAAGCTGCCACCGGAGATCGCGCAGCGACAGGTGCTTCCCGGCTCCGTGAAGGCGCGGACCCGATCGAACCCGTTCCTGGCGCCAGTGCTCACGAGCGTCAACTCCACAGCTCCGCACTACTCGAGACTGTCCAACTGGGAGCTCCTCGGCCCGCTCCTCCGCGCGTTCGAGACGGGCGCAGGCGGGAACGCGGCATCGATGGAGCTGCCTCCTGCTCCCCGCTGGGACCGCATCTCGCCTCCAGGCCAGGAGCTCATGGATCACCAGGCGAGGCTGCTCGCGAGCGTCGCCGACGGGCACCGGGCCTACCTGCTCGCGGACGAGCCCGGGCTCGGCAAGACGGCGCAGGCGCTGCTCGCCGCGTCGGTCGCCGAGGCGTACCCGCTGCTCTGCGTCGTCCCGAACGTCGTGAAGACGAACTGGGCGCGAGAGGTCCAGCGCTGGACCCCGAACCGTCGGGTCACGGTCATCTCCGGAGACGGTCAGGGCATCGACGCCTTCGCCGATGTCTTCGTCGTCAACTACGAGATCCTCGACCGCCACCTCGGCTGGCTCACGTCGCTCGGCTTCAAGGGCATGGTGCTCGACGAGGCGCACTTCATCAAGAACCTGCAGTCGCAGCGGTCGCGGCTCGTCATGCAGCTCGCGAACAGCATCAGGGCTCGCGTGCCCGGCGCCGACCCGCTGCTCATGGCGCTCACCGGAACGCCGCTCATCAACGACGTCGATGACTTCAAGGCGATCTGGCAGTTCCTCGGCTGGCTCGAAGGCGACCGGCCCTCGCAGCTTTTGCTCGACCGTCTCGACGAGACGGGCCTCGTGCCCAGCGATCCCGGCTTCCTGGCGGCGGCACGGCAGGCGGTCATCGATCTCGGGATCGTCCGCAGGCGCAAGATCGACGTGGCCGCGGATCTTCCGGCGAAGCGCGTCGTGGACATGCCCGTCGAGCTCGACTCGGATGAGGGCAGGAGCATTCGCGCAGCGGAGGCGGCGCTCGTCTCGCGTCTGCTCGAGCGGTACCGCCGGATGGCGGCCGCTGCCGGGCTCGAGCCCGGCGCCGTCGACCTGGATCGCGTTCGCATGATCGCCCGCCAGGAGGTCGAGGAGTCGAAGGCCTCATCGACGGGAGCCAGCATCTTCACGATGCTCCGCACCATCGGCGCGGCGAAGGCCCGGCTCGCGGCTGAGTACGCCGGCCAGATCGCTCGCTCTGCGGGCAAGGTCGTGTTCTTCGCCAAGCACATCGAGGTCATGGATGCGGCGGAGCGGACGTTCGCGGAGAACGAGATCTCCTCGGTCTCCATCCGAGGCGACCAGACCCCGGCAGCGCGACAGGCCGCGATCGACGCCTTCCAGAACGACCCGAGCGTGCAGGTCGTCGTCTGCTCGCTCCTGGCCGCTGGAGTCGGGTTGAACCTGCAGGCGGCGTCCGACGTGGTGCTCGCCGAGCTCAGCTGGACTGCCGCGGAGCAGACCCAGGCCATCGACCGCGTGCACCGCATCGGCCAGGAAGAGCCGGTCACCGCATGGCGCATCGTCGCGGCGCAGACCATCGACGCGCGCATCGCCGAGCTCATCGACAACAAGCAGGGCCTCGCCCTGCGTGCCCTCGAGGGAATCGATGCTGGCGAGCTGTCGGCTGACAGCATCCAGGTGGATGCGCTCGCGAGTCTTCTCGAGGCGGCGATCCGAGGAGCGCGTCGGCAGTAGGCTGAGGTCAGCGCGGAAACTCAGACGACGAAGTTGGAGGACCATCAGGTCATGTCAGAAACGCAGGAATTCCGTGTCGAACGCGACTCGCTCGGCGAGATGCGGATCCCCGCAGGTGCCTACTGGGGTGTGAACACCGCCCGCGCGCTGGAGAACTTCTCGATCAGTCGACGTCAGATCAGCGTGTACCCGGACTTCATCGTCGCCTACGCGCAGGTCAAGCAGGCCGCAGCGCGCGCCAACCTCGAGATCGGCGTGCTCGACCAGGAGCGCTCGTGGCTCATCGATCGCGCGTGCCAGGACATCATCGACGGCAAGCTGCACGAGGAATTCGTGGTCGGCGTCATCCAGGGCGGTGCCGGGACGAGCACCAACATGAATGTCAACGAGGTCATCGCGAACCGCGCGCTCGAGCTCGCCGGTCGCGAGTTCGGAGATTACGAGTTCCTCTCCCCGAACGACCACGTGAACCGATCGCAGTCCACGAACGACACGTACCCGAGTGCGGTCAAGGTCGCGCTCGTCCACGCGACCGAGCGTCTCATCGACGAGTTCACGCTGCTGCAGAACGCGTTCCGCGTGAAGGGCAGCGAGTTCAAGCACATCCTGAAGATCGGCCGCACGCAGCTCCAGGATGCCGTGCCGATGACGCTGGGCCAGGAGTTCAGCGGCTTCTCCACGACCATCGGCGAGGACATCCAGCGCCTCCGCGACGTGCTGCCGCTGCTGCTCGAGCTCAACCTCGGTGCGACGGCGATCGGGACCGGCATCACGGCTGAGGCGAGCTACGCGTCCGCCGTCATGCGCCAGCTCCGCAAGATCACGGGCTACAACGACCTGCAGACGGCGCACGACCTCATCGAGGCCACCAGCGACACCGGCGTGTTCATGTCGCTCTCGAGCGTCATCAAGCGCACCGCGATGAAGCTGTCGAAGATCTGCAACGACCTCCGGCTGCTGTCCTCCGGCCCACAGGCTGGCCTCGGCGAGATCAACCTGCCGGCGCGGCAGGCTGGCTCCTCGATCATGCCCGGCAAGGTCAACCCGGTCATCCCCGAGGCGGTCAATCAGGTCGCGTTCGTCATCGCGGGGGCGGATGTCACGGTCTCCATGGCATCCGAGGCTGGGCAGCTGCAGCTCAACGCGTTCGAGCCCGTCATGCTCCACACGCTCATGCAGAACTCCGCCTGGCTCCGCCGCGCCGCGCGCACCCTGCGCGTGAACTGCATCGACGGCATCACCGCCAACGAGGAGCTGCTCGCGTCCCGCGTCTCCAGCTCCGTCGGCGTGGTCACGGCCCTCACGCCCTACATCGGCTACTCGGAGGCGTCGAAGCTCGCCAAGGAGGCCCTCACCACCAAGTCGACCATCGCCGACCTGGTCGTCGAACGCGGGCTCCTGAGCCGGGAGGAAGTCACGAGCATCCTCTCGCCCGAGCGGCTCTCCGGAATCCAGGCCGTCACGAGCGCCATCCCGATCATCACGCAGGCGCAGGCCACGGCTCTCGAGGACAGCCTCGACCGCGCCGATCTGCGTGACTTCTCCTAACGCTGCCGGCGTCCGCCCGTAGCGGGCGTCACCACAGCAGAACGGCCCCTCCGGTGCAGTGCACCGGAGGGGCCGTTTCGTTCCCTGCGCTGTCGGTCGGGGCCGCGTGAGCCGCAGCGCATGACCGAGAGCGGGTTACTCGGGGCGCTTGCCTTTGGGGTCCTGCTCCGGCGTCGACTCGCCCTCGACGGCAGCATGGCGTGGCGAGCTCGTGTCACCGGGGGAGAACATGGCGTCTGCGTCGTCGTCCTCGAACGTCTCGAGGACATCTTCGCGGGCCTGACCGGCTCGCACCAGCGTCTGCACCTGTGACTCGATGCTCTTCTCGACTTCTTCCTCGACCCGACGCTTGACGTCGTCGAAACCATCGTCGACGCGCTTGCGCATCTCGTCGAGCTGCTCGTCGACGCGCCGACGCATGTCCTCCAGCTGGGTATCGCTGCGGCGGCGCAGGTCTTCAGCGGACACCGTCATCCGCTCCGCGAAGGCCTTCGACCTGCCGCCGATGTCTTTCGCGACCTCTTCCGCGTGCACTCGACTCGTGCTGATCCCAGCGATGAAGCCGACAGTGGCACCGAGAAGAAATCCGAGACGCATCATGCTCCTAATCTACCGTGCGCTGAGCTCGGACGACTGGTCGTTCGCCTGACCCGCGTCCGCTTGGCTATGCTGACCGCAGCGAGCCGACGAGGCGGGGAGACCCGTGCGCGCCGCGAGGCCCGAATGTCTCTGCTTCGGGCAGCCACCCCAATGCACGGAGGACCATCGATGAGCAGTGCCACGTCAGTCGCGCCGAAGCGGCGCAGAAGGCTGACTCGGGGCAGGCTCACCTGGCTGCTTCTGCTGGGCTTCGCGGTGCTGCTCTCCGTCGGGGTCGTCGCCTGGCTCTTCAGCGAGCTGCGCTTCGCCGCGCTCACGATGGCGATACCCGCTCTCGTGCCCCTCGGGCTCGTCCTCACGGCTGTCTGGTGGCTCGACCGCTGGGAGCCCGAGCCGCGGATCCTGCTCGCCTTCGGACTGTTCTGGGGTGCAGGGGCTTCGGTCGTCGGGACCCTCGTCACCGGCGGCATGATGCTCGATGTCGCCCGCTCGTACCTGGCAACCGAGGGCGACGTGAGCAAGTTCTCCGTGCTGATCCAGTCGCCGATCTCCGAGGAGTCCATCAAGGCCGTCGGCCTGTTCCTCATCCTGATCTTCGCGCGGAGGCACTTCGACAGCCCGCTCGACGGCTTCAGCTACGCGGCCGTCATCGGCGCAGGCTTCGCCTTCACGGAGAACATCATCTACTTCTCCCAGGCCGCGGAATCGGCTTCGGGCTTCGCGTCGACGTTCATCGTGCGCGGCATCCTCTCGCCGTTCGCGCACGCACTCTTCACCGGCATCACCGGCATGGCCATCGGCTGGGGAGCCCGCAGAGGCGGCTGGCGGCGGCCGATCCTCATGGGCCTCGGCGGGCTCGTCATCGCGATCCTCGCTCATGCCTTCTGGAACGGCGGAAGCCTGCTCATCCTCCCGCTGCTCGGAGTCGACCCGAGCAATCAGTTCGGCTGGCTCATCTTCTACCTCGTCGTGCAGCTGCCCATCTTCCTGCTGCTGGCCTGGTTCCTCGTCAAGCTGCACGACCGTGACCGCCTCATCATCGTCGACCGTCTGGGCGAGTACGCGGATGCCGGATGGTTCACGACATCGGAGGTCGCGATGATCGGGGACTGGAGCGCGCGCGAGCAGGCGTTCGCGTGGGCCAAGTCCGTGAGCCCCGAGGCCGACCGCGCGATGCGCGGCTTCGTCCAGGACGCGTCGAGGCTCGCCTTCGCCCGCGAGCACGCCAGGGTCAACAAGCGAGACCCGAATCGGAGAGTCGTGGAGAAGCGCATGCTCGACCGCGTCAAGGAGCACCGTTCGCAGCTCGCGGCCTTCGGCGCGGCCGGACCCAGGGTGGCCACCTCGTGACCGGACCCATGCACGCGGACGGGCGTTGGGGCGCACCAGCCGGTCAGCGCCAGATCGACCCCCAGTTCGTCCTCCCGCAGGCCCCCACGAAGGGTGAGCTGGCGATGCGCATCACGACGATCGTCGTCATGTGCCTGGCCGCGCTCATCATCGCCGTCGTCCTGTTCCTCGCGTATCTCGGCAGCAGCGACGTCGTGCTCCTCGGCAGCGTGCTCGCCGCGCTCGTCCCGCTCTTCGTCGTGTGGATGGTCGTGTGGCTCATCGACCGCTGGGAGCCCGAGCCGCGCATCCTGCTCATCGGCGCCGTGTTCTGGGGAGGCGGCATCGCGGTCGGTGGCGCGCTGCTCACGGGCCTGGTCCGCGAGGTCCTCCTTCCGGGAGCCCTGCCCGCCTGGTGGGGCCCATCTGTCGAGGCGCCCGTCGGCGAGGAGATCTGGAAGGGCCTCGGCCTCGTCGTCATCTACGCAGTCGCGCGTCGTCACTTCAACGGACCGACGGACGGCCTCGTCTACGGAGCTCTGCTCGGCGCGGGCTTCGCGTTCACGGAGAACATCCTCTACTTCTCCTCGATGTGGCAGGAAGCAGGGGTCGGGGGCTTCGTCGCCCAGTACTTCATCCGCGGTATCGCCCTGCCGCTGCTGCACCCGATGTGCGTCTCGCTGACCGGCATCGGAATGGGCATCGGCGCCCGTCGCGGTGGCTGGGGCTCGGCGCTCGGCGGCTTCGCACTGGGTCTCATCCCCGCAATGGCCCTTCACGCGCTCTGGAACGTCGGCTCGGGTCTCGTGCAGCAGTCTGCTGGCATCCTGGGGCTCATCGCGTTCTTCGCGCTGGTCATGGTGCCGATCTTCCTCGCCTGGATCGTGACGATCCTCCTCCTGCGACGGAAGGATGCCCGCATCATCGTGGAGCGCCTGTCCGAGTACGCGGCTGTCGGCTGGTACTCGCAGGCCGAGATCAGGATGCTCTCCACGATGCGCGGCCGATCGAGCGCGAGGTCCTGGGCGCGCCGGTCCGGGAAGCGCGCGGACAAGGCCATGCGCGACTTCATCACCGAGTCCACGCGTCTCGCGAGCGTCCGGCACCAGGTCGTCCTCGACCCGAATCGCACGAGCAAGCTGCTCGACGAACGGCTCCTGCTCCGGCATCTCGGGGAGCTCCGAGGCGAGCTGATCCAGGCACAGGCGCAGCCGCAGATGCAGCCGCAGACACAGCCGCACGGCGCGTCATCCGGGACTCGTCCAGGCTCCGGCGCTTGGATGTAGAGCATGACAAACACTGATCGCACCAAGCCAGAAGTCGACTTCCCGGGTGGAGAGGCACCAGCAGAGCTGGTCATCGAGGACATCATCGTGGGCGACGGGGCAGTCGCGGAGCCGTCCTCGACGGTCGACGTGCACTACCTCGGCGTCGAGTTCGAGTCCGGCGAGGAGTTCGACTCCTCGTGGAACCGGGGCGAGTCGGTCAACTTCCCGCTGAAGGCGCTTGTGCGCGGCTGGCAGGAAGGCATCCCGGGCATGCAGGTCGGCGGCCGCCGCAAGCTCGTCCTCCCGCCGCACCTCGCCTACGGCGCCGCTGGCGGAGGGCACCCGCTCTCCGGCAAGACGCTGGTCTTCATCATCGACCTGCTGGGCGTGAGCTGACCCCTCCCGATCTGCTATGCTCTTTCGGTTGCCGTGAAACGGCCGCGGATGAAGAGAGCTCGCACATTGTGTGCCGAGCGCCGCGCAACGAAAGAGAAGGGGGTCTGTCAATGGCACTAAGCGCTGAGGGCAAGAAGGCCATCATCGAAGAGTACGCAACGCACCCGGGTGACACTGGTTCCCCTGAAGTTCAGGTTGCCATCCTCACCACGCGAATCAAGGAGCTCACCGAGCACCTCAAGGAGCACAAGCACGACCACCACTCGCGTCGTGGTCTCCTCCTGCTTGTGGGTCAGCGTCGTCGTCTGCTCGGCTACCTCGCCGACGTCGACATCTCGCGTTACCGTTCGCTCATCGAGCGACTCGGCCTTCGCCGCTAAGCACTTTCTGCGAAGAGCCCCTGCCATCGGCAGGGGCTCTTTTCGCGTGCAGCGGCGCCTGGTCGTCCACATGGGGCCCAGGCGTGGAAGCCCCGGCGCTAGGCTGAGCGACATGGCAGCCCCTCGAACTCCAGCAAAGCCGTACGCAGACGCCAAGGGTCAGACGAAGGCCTCGGAATCGGGCAATGACGCCCGCGTGGAGGCCGGCGCATCGGACTCCACCTCGACGAGTCGCGCTCGGAAGCAGGGCGCAGGCTCTCAGGCCGCGTACCGCCTCAACCGGGCGGGCATTCCGGACATGGCCCCGGAGGTGGACGAACTCGCCGAGCTGCGCGACGAGGACCCGCTTGGCGAGGCCTGGCGCCACGGCTACCCCTACGACGCCAAGCTGCCGCGCAAGGAGTACGAGAAGCAGAAGCGCGCGCTGCAGATCGAGCTCCTGAAGCTCCAGACCTGGATCAAGGAGACGGGGCAGAAGGTCGTCATCATCTTCGAGGGCCGGGACGCGGCAGGCAAGGGCGGCGCCATCAAGCGCTTCATGGAGCACCTGAACCCTCGCGGTGCTCGCACCGTCGCGCTCGAGAAGCCGACGGAGAAGGAGCAGACGCAGTGGTACTTCCAGCGATACGTCGAGCATCTGCCCTCTGGAGGCGAGATCGTCCTGCTGGATCGCTCCTGGTACAACCGTGCGGGCGTCGAGCGCGTCATGGGGTACTGCACCCCGACCGAGTACCTCGAGTTCACGCGTTCCGCTCCCGAGTTCGAGCGCATGCTCGTCAACTCCGGCACGACCATCATCAAATTCTGGTTCTCGGTCGGTCGGGCGGAGCAGCTCGCGCGCTTCGCGGCCCGTCGCGACGACCCGGTGCGCCAGTGGAAGCTGAGCCCGACCGACCTCGCGTCTCTCGACAAGTGGGACGAGTACAGCGAAGCCAAGGAGGCGATGTTCTTCTACACGGACACCGCCGAATCGCCGTGGACGGTGGTCAAGTCGAACGACAAGAAGCGGGCGAGGCTCGAGGCCATGCGCTACGTCCTCTCCCGGTTCGACTACCCCTCGAAGGACGAGAGCATCGCGCACGCTGCTGACAAGAAGATCGTCGGGTCGCCGAGCAAGCTCTACGACGAGGGGGAGAAGCCGACGGGGGAGTTCCCTCTCGTGAAGGAGCTCCCTCGCCCGTCTCGCAAGTAGTAGGGGCGCCCGTGCGGCACTCGCCGCACGGGTTCCAGCTGCTCGTCGCCCTCCGCTGGTAGAGTCAGCAGCGCAATCATTCAAGACACGCGGGGCGGCGAGTAGCTGGTCCTCGGTGGTGGGTTCCTGTCGATGCGCTCAAGGCGCTCATTCGGCGGTGGTCTTCTACTGACGATCAGCCCGGGAAGACCCGGTCGCGCTTGCCCTTCGCGTGCACACACGCAGAAGGAGGAGACCTCTTGGAAGGTCCCGAAATCAAGTTCTCTGAAGTCGTTCTCGACAACGGCAAGCACGGCCAGCGCAAGATCCGGTTCGAAGCAGGGCGTCTCGCCCAGCAGGCGCAGGGCTCTGCCGTCGCCTACCTCGACGACGAGACGATGCTGCTGTCGGCAACGAGCATCTCGAAGAACCCGAAGGAGAACTTCGACTTCTTCCCGCTCACGATCGATGTCGAAGAGCGCAGCTACGCCGCCGGCAAGATCCCCGGATCGTTCTTCCGTCGTGAGGGACGCCCGTCGACGGAGGCCATCCTGGTCTGCCGCCTCATCGACCGGCCGTTGCGCCCCTCGTTCGTCAAGGGCCTCCGCAACGAGGTCCAGGTCGTCGTGACGGTGCTCTCGATCGCTCCTGGTGAGTTCTACGACGCCCTCGCGATCAACGCGGCTTCGCTGTCCTCGCAGCTCAGCGGTGTGCCGTTCTCCGGCCCCATCGCCGGTGTCCGCCTCGCGCTCATCGACGGCCAGTGGGTCGCGTTCCCCAAGTTCGAGCAGCTCGCCGACGCCGTCTTCGACCTGACGGTCGCCGGCCGTCTCGTCACGAAGGCCGACGGCACCGAGGACATCGCCATCATGATGGTCGAGGCCGAAGCCACCGAGCACGCGTGGGGCCTCATCCAGGCCGGCGCGCAGAAGCCCGACGAGGCTGTCGTCGCACAGGGCCTCGAGGCTTCCAAGCCGTTCCTCACGCAGCTCGTGAAGGCACAGCAGGAGCTCGCAGACCAGGCCGCGAAGCCCGTCGTCGAGTACCCGGTCTTCCTCCCGTACACGCAGGAGGCCCTCGACGCGGTCACTGCCATCGCGCACGACGAACTCGTCGACGTGTACCAGATCGCCGGCAAGATCGAGCGCCAGGATGCTGACGACGCGCTCAAGGCCAGCGTCAAGGAGCAGATCGCCGCGAAGATCGAAAGCGGAGAGCTCGACGCCTCCGTCGCCGGTCAGGTGTCGGCCGCCTACAAGACCGTCACGAAGGACGTCGTCCGCGGACGCATCCTCCGTGAGGGCAAGCGCATGGACGGTCGCGGCGTCGCCGACATCCGTCAGCTCGATGCAGAGGTCGACGTCGTGCCACGCGTGCACGGATCGGCGATCTTCCAGCGCGGCGAGACGCAGATCCTCGGCGTCACCACGCTGAACATGCTCAAGCTCGAGCAGCAGATCGACTCGCTCTCGCCGATCACGTCGAAGCGCTACCTGCACCACTACAACTTCCCGCCGTACTCGACGGGTGAGACCGGACGCGTCGGCTCGCCGAAGCGTCGCGAGATCGGGCACGGCTTCCTCGCCGAGCGCGCCATCGTCCCGGTTCTCCCGAGCCGCGAGGAGTTCCCCTACGCGATCCGTCAGGTCTCGGAAGCGCTCAGCTCCAACGGCTCCACGTCGATGGGCTCCGTCTGCGCCTCCACCCTGTCGCTGCTCAACGCCGGTGTGCCGCTGCGCGCTCCTGTCGCGGGCATCGCCATGGGTCTCGTGTCCGACGAGGTCGACGGCGAGACGCGCTACGCGGCGCTCACCGACATCCTCGGCGCAGAAGACGCGCTCGGCGACATGGACTTCAAGGTCGCCGGTACCGCGGAGTTCGTCACGGCCATCCAGCTGGACACGAAGCTCGACGGAATCCCGACGTCGGTTCTCGATGGCGCCCTGACGCAGGCTCGCGATGCTCGCATCCAGATCCTCGACAAGGCCATCAATGCCGTCATCGACACGCCGGACGAGCTCGCTGCCACGGCACCGCGCATCATCTCGGTCCGCGTTCCGATCGACAAGATCGGCGAGGTGATCGGGCCAAAGGGCAAGGTCATCAACCAGATCCAGGACGACACCGGAGCCGACATCTCCATCGAGGACGACGGCACCGTGTACATCGGCGCTGTCGACGGTCCGTCCGCCGAGGCCGCTCGTGCAGCGGTCAACGCCATCGCGAACCCGACGAACCCTGAGGTCGGCGAGCAGTACCTGGGAACGGTCGTCAAGATCGCATCCTTCGGTGCCTTCGTCTCCCTGCTCCCGGGCAAGGACGGCCTGCTGCACATCTCCGAGGTGCGCAAGCTCGCCGGTGGCAAGCGCGTCGAGAACGTCGAAGACGTGCTCGGCGTCGGCCAGAAGATCCTCGTCGAGATCACGAAGGTCGACGACCGCGGCAAGCTGTCGCTCGCACCCGTGCTCGAGGAGGCAGCTGCTGAAGAGGGCGTCGCTCTCGAGGCAGGCGCTGAGTAGCTCAGCCCACCTCTGCTCTGAAGGGCCCCGCGCATCCGTGCGCGGGGCCCTTTGGCGTCTCGCGAGGTCTCGAGCCGCTGGGAGTTGTCTCGCGGCTGACGCCGGGACGGTCAACACGCTCTAGGCTTGACTGGTTATGCGCGATGCCATTGAACTGCCACTTGACCTTCCCGAGATCGAAGCACGAGTGTCGAACGGCGGTCTCTTCCGACGTTCGGTGCTGCCGAGCGGGGTGCGCCTCCTGACCGAGGAAGTCGTCGGCGCGGCGAGCACCAGCATCGGCCTGTGGGTGCCGGTCGGCTCCCGGGACGAGCTCCCGCATGAGTACGGTTCCACGCACTTCCTCGAGCATCTGCTCTTCAAGGGCACGCCGACACGGTCCGCCTTCGAGGTATCTGCGGCCTTCGAGCGCGTCGGTGGAGAGGTGAACGCGCAGACCGCGAAGGAGCACACGCTCTACCACGCGAAGGTCCGCGATGCCGACCTCCCGATGGCCGTCGAAGTCCTGAGCGACATGATCACCTCGAGTGTGATCGACGCCGCGGAGTTCGAGATCGAGCGCGGCGTCATCATCGAGGAGCTCGCGATGGCGGACGACGACCCGAACGACGTGGTCTGGGAGCGGTTCTACGAGACGCTTCTCGGTGCGCATCCGCTCGCGAGGCCCATCGGCGGCACGCCGGCCTCGATCAGGGCCGCTGACCGCGACGCCGTGTGGAGCTCGTACCGCCAGCACTACCGTCCGGAGGAGCTCGTCGTGACCATCGCGGGGGCCGTCAACCACGACGTCGTCCGCGAGCAGCTCGAGCGCAACCTCCGGGCCGGCGGGTGGGACCTCGACGCACGCGCCGTCCCCGTCTCCCGCAGGGCCACGACGCTCGAGCCGGGCTCCGCGGTGCCGACAGGACCGCTCTCGGCCATCGAGCGCCCGCTCGAGCAGCTGGCCCTGGTCATCGGTGGCCAGGGAATCACGCAGCTCGACCCGCGCAGGGAGGCATTCGGCCTCATGCATCGGATCTTCGGTGGTGGCATGTCGTCCCGCCTCTTCCAGGAGATCCGCGAGAAGCGCGGGCTCGCCTACTCCGTGTACTCGTTCGGCGGCAGCCACTCCGATGTGGGGGTGACGGGCATGTACGCGGGATGCGCTCCCGACAACGTGCTGGAGACGGTCAGGGTGCTGCGCCAGGAGGCGGAGAAGCTCGTCCAGGACGGGGTCACCGCGACGGAGCTGGCCGACGCGAAGAGCGCGAGTGCCGGAGGCTCCGCTCTCGCGATCGAGGACGCCGACACTCGCATGTCTCGCCTCGGGCGCGCGGAGATCCACACGGGTCGCTTCTACGACCTCGAGGCGGCGCTCTCGCGGGTCGAAGCCGTGTCGCTCGACGAGGTGCAGTCCGTCGCGGCCGACATGTTCAGTGGGGAGCTCGTCGCGTCTGCGGTCGGTAAGCTCTCCTCGGAAGCAAGGACCGAACTGGAGCGCCGCTGATGTCGCACTACCTCTACCTCGTCAGGCAT
Source organism: Pseudoclavibacter sp. RFBJ3 (assembly GCF_002931375.1). NCBI lineage: Bacteria > Bacillati > Actinomycetota > Actinomycetes > Micrococcales > Microbacteriaceae > Pseudoclavibacter > Pseudoclavibacter sp. RFBJ3. The sequence goes on from NZ_PSXZ01000004.1 coordinate 244,465, forward strand.
GGCGAGCAGGAGAACGCCGAGCACGGAATCACCGACGGCCCGCTGTCGGAGCGTGGTCGGGCCCAGGCTCATCTGATCGGCCGCAGGCTCGCGGGCGTCCCGCTCAGCGAGTCCTACACGTCGCCGCTGGATCGCGCTGTCGAGACGAGCGCGGTGATCGACCAGTACACGAGCGGTCCCGCCGCGCTCGAGTCGACGCTGCTCTTCGACTGCATCCCCACGGGACAGGACGGCGCGCCGTCGACGTACGACAGCTTCTTCGGCGGCATCGCTGACGAGGTCGTCGACGCCGGCATGGCGCAGATGAACGACGCGTACGACACGTTCTTCAGCAAGAGCCGCGACGACCGCCACACGCTGCTCGTGACCCACAACTTCGTGATCGGCGAATTCGTGCGCCGAGTGCTCGACGCCCCAGACTGGCGCTGGCTCGGCCTCAACTCCGTGAACACCGGTCTCACGGTGGTCCGGGTGCGGACCAGGAAGCCGGCTGAGCTGCTGCTCTTCAACGACCTGTCGCACCTGACGCCGGAACTGCGCACGGGAGTCAGCACCTCGATCGCCGTCTGAGGTCGTCGGGCCTGCCGCCGGGAGCCTCCCGCGTCGTCTGCTCGGCCTGCCGATGGCCGTACGCTTGTGGGCATGGAAACAAAGGTCGCCGTGCTGGGCGCTTCTGGCCGCATGGGAACACTGATCACACGGATCCTCGAGACGACCGATGGGCTCCGCTTCCATGCGGGGCTGACGAGTTCTTCTTCACTCGATGAGATGCTCGGCGCCGACGTGCTCATCGACGTCTCGCGGCTCGAGGCGTCGGAGGCGGCGGTTCCCTTCGCCCTCGAGCATGGCATCGACGTCGTCGTCGGCACGAGCGGCTGGGACGAGCAGCGGATCGCCGGTATCTCTGGCCTCGTGCCTCCGGAGCGTGCCGTCGTCTTCGTCCCGAACTTCTCTCTGGGCTCGGTGCTCGGCACCGCGCTGGCGAGTGTCGCGGGGCGCTTCTTCGAATCGATCGAGATCGTCGAAGCGCACCATGACAAGAAGGTGGATTCGCCGTCAGGGACCGCTGTGCGGACCGCAGAGCGCATCGCGACCTCGAGGGAACGGCCACTCGCCGCTGCGAACAGCGAGCAGGACGCTCGGGGGCAACTCGTCTCGGGCGTGCCCATCCACAGTCTGCGGCTACGTGGAGTCGTGGCAGATCAGCAGGTGATCTTCGGGGGAGAGGGTGAAGTGCTGACGATTCGCCACGAGACGATCTCGCAGGAGGCCTACGTGCATGGCATCAAGCTCGCCATCACGCATGCGGTTGAGACGCGGGGCACGACAGTCGGGCTCGACGGCGTGCTCGGCCTCGACGGACTGTCGGGTCGCTCGTGAAGAGCAACCTGGCCACGAAGCTCGGCGTCGCCGCCGTGACCCTGCTGCTGCTGCTCTACATCGTCTTCGTCTCGGGCATGGCGGTCTCACTGTTCGCGGGCGATATCGTCGCCAAGGTGATGGGTGCCGCACTCATCGTGTTCCCGGTCCTCGCGGTCGTCTTCGTGGCCCGTGAGCTGCTCTTCGGGATGCAGACGGAACGACTGCTCGGACGTATGGCGGACGCCGGCGAGCTGCCGGAGGACGACCTGCCCAAGCGACCGAGCGGACGCGTCGTCCGTGAGGCGGCCGACGAGGACTTTCCGAGGTGGAAGTCCGAGGTCGAGGCCGCTCCTGAAGACTGGAGGACGTGGATGCGCCTCGGTCTTGCGTACTCGGCCTCGGGGGACCGAAAGCGAGCCAGGGCTTCTCTGCGCGAGGGCATCCGCCTCGAGAAGGCCGCTCGCGCCAGGGCGTGAGCGTCCCGGCTCGAAGGGTCAGACCCCGGCGCCAGGCTCTGGCTCGAACTCCGGCGACTTGAGGGCCAGCTCGACGGCCTGACCCGCGGTGCGATCCTTGAAGGTGAAGCCCGCGTCGAGCAGGCGCTTCGGGCGGATCTGCTGGTCGGCGAGGAACAGCTCACGGCCCGCCTTCTGGAGGGTGAGATCGATGAGCGTCGATGGCGCCTTGAGCTTGTAGGGGCGCCCCAGCTCGTCGGCCAGCTGCTGCTGGATCTCGTCGGCGGTCGCGGGTGTGGGGCCGACCAGGTTGTAGGGCCCCTGCGCGTCGTCGGACTCGAGCAGGAAGCGGAGCGCGCGCACTTCGTCGCGCAGGCTCACCCACGGCCAGTGCTGCGTGCCGTCACCCAGCTGCGAGAGCAACCCGACGCTTGCCAGGGTCTTCAGGACGGTCAGGACACCGCCGCGCCCCAGGACGAGACCGGTGCGGGCGAGGACGACCCTGGTGCCGTCCGGGGCTGTCTGAGCCGCGCGCTCCCAGCGGTCGACGACACGCGGGAGGAACTCGTCGGTCTCGGGCAGTGCCGAGTCCTCGTCGAGTACCTGCCCCGGCCGGTCGCCGTACGCGCCCGACGCGGAACCGTTGATGAGGAGCGCCGGGGGCGTGGAGGAGGCCGCCATGGCACCGGTGATCGTGAGCGTCGCGTTGACGCGGGAGCGAAGGATCTCCTTCTTCACGTTGTAGGTCCACGGCAGCTTGCTGAGCGGTGACCCGGAGAGGTTCACGACTGCATCCACGCCGTCGAGGACCCTCGCGTCCAGGGTTCGCTGGGCGGGGTTCCACCGGAACTCGCTGGCGTCCTTCGGGTCGCGCCTGACGAGCCGCGTGACGCGGTGGCCGTGCGCGTGCAGTTCCTCGATGAGACGGTGGCCGATCATTCCGGATGCGCCGGAGACGAGAACGTGCTTTGGGGAGGTCGCCTGAGTGCTCATGACCTCGAAGGTAGTCGTGTCAGTTGGGCGCGAGCGCAACGCGGGGCCGTGCTCGGCTGATCGCGCGCCTGATTGCGCCTAGGCTGTGCGGGTGCATCACGTGAACCTCGCCCCGAACACGGCCCAGCCGAACGGCCATCTTGGCGCCTAGCGCGCTGCCGCTCGGCGAGCCGGTGCCGCCGAGCGGAGAGCTCCCCGGCCAGGCACTGGTCGGCGCCGAGTCACGAGACTTCGGCGTCTACATCCACGTGCCCTTCTGCCGCGTGCGGTGCGGCTACTGCGACTTCAACACCTACACGGCGGAGGAGCTCGGAGGGGTCTCGCGTTCCAGCTATGCCGGCGAGGTGGAGAAGGAGATGGTGATCGCCGAGCGGGTGCTGAGCGGTGCCCCTCGCGAGGTATCCACCGTCTTCTTCGGTGGCGGAACGCCGACTCTCCTGCCCGTCAGCGACCTTGCGGCGATGCTCGAGGGAGTGCGCAGTCGCTGGGGCCTCGCCCCAGACGCGGAGGTCACCGTCGAGGCGAACCCCGACTCGGTCGGCGAGCGTGAGCTCGCCGAGCTCCGGGCTGCTGGAGTGACCCGAGTCAGCTTCGGGATGCAGTCCGCCGTCCCGCACGTCCTCAGCGTTCTCGAGCGCACCCACGATCCGGCACGCATCCCTATCGTGGTCGCCGCAGCGAAGCGAGTCGGGCTCGAGCCGAGCCTCGACCTGATCTACGGCACTCCCGGCGAGTCCATCGACGACTGGCGCCGATCGCTCGACATGGCGCTGGCGCAGGAGCCGCTGCACGTGAGCGCGTATGCGCTCATCATCGAGGAGGGCACGAAGCTGGCCAGGCAGATCCGCCGCGGCGAGGTGCCCGCTGTGGACGACGACCTGCAGGCCGACATGTACGAGCTCGCAGATGAGCGACTCTCAGCGGCCGGGTTCGAGTGGTACGAGGTCAGCAACTGGTCGCTCGACGGCAAGCACGCGTCTCGCCACAACCTCTCCTACTGGCGAGATGCGGACTGGTGGGGATTCGGGCCAGGCGCGCACAGCCACGTGGGTGGCGTGCGCTGGTGGAACGCCAAGCATCCGAGCGCCTACGCATCGAGGCTTGCTGAGGGCATCACCCCGGCCATGGGGCGCGAAGTGCTCGACGAGGAGACGAAGCGCTTCGAGCGGATCATGCTCGGCTCGCGTCTGCGGGAGGGCCTCGCGATCTCCGAGCTGGACGACTCCAGCGTCGTCGCCGAGCTCATCGCCGAGTCGCTCGTCGACGGGAGGGCCGCGCTGAAGGGCAGGCTCGTCCCGACGCTCCGCGGTCGGCTCATGGCAGACGCGATCGTGCGCCGAATCGCCGCCTGAGCCGGCTCAGCTCACGAACCGGAAGGTGACCGGGTACCGGTAGGGGAGACCCTTGTTCGCCTGGACCGCGCCGAGAATGGCGTAGACGACGACGGCAACCCAGAGCAGCGGGTAGAGGAGCGGGACGATCAGCGCCAGCGGGCCGCCGATCAGCGAGAGCAGCGAGATGACGCCGATGCCGAGGTACACGATCGCAACGGTGATGCCGAAGTTGAGCGCCTCCCGGCCCTCGCTGTCGGCGAGAGGCCCCCTCCGCCGCGTGACGAGCCAGAGGATGAGCGGCCCGACGGCCGGGGCGACGATGTTGAGCAGGTGATCGAAGGTTCCGACGAGGCGGTCGCCGTCTCGGGTCAGGGGCGGTTCTGTCCCATTCTGCGGGCCCGACTGCTGGTACTGCCCGCCCTGCGGGTGCCCGTAGGGAGCCTGCTGTCCGTACGGGACCTGCTGACCGTGGGGAGCCTGCTGCCCGTACGGTGGCTGCTGCCCGTAGGGTCCCGGCCGGTCGTATGGCGGCTGCCGAGGCTGATCCTGGTGTCCTGGCGGCGGGGTCGGTGCGTTCTGATCTGACACGGGGTTCCTCTCGTCGGTTTCGCCCACGCTACTGCGCGTGCCCTCCGAGGGCCTGGCATCCTGCTGGTGGCGCGAGCGGAAAGCGGTAGGATTGGCAGTCTCAGGTTCGGAGTGCCAGTCCGACTCGCAGCAGCTCGTCGAGGGAGGAGCATCGTGGTTTCAGACAGAAGCATGCAGGTGCTCCGCGTCATCGTCACCGACTACGTCACGAGTCGTGAGCCGGTGGGCTCCAAGTCGATCGCAGACCGTCACGATTTCGGCGTCTCCGCGGCCACCATCCGCAACGACATGGCACAGCTCGAAGACGCCGAGCTCATCGTCGCCCCGCACACGTCCTCCGGGCGCATCCCGACCGACAAGGGCTACCGACTCTTCGTCGACCGGCTCGCCGAGTTCAGGCCGCTCTCCGGGGCGCAGCGTCGGGCGATCGAGACGTTCATCGAGGGCAGCGACGACGTCGACGAGGTGCTCGGACGGTCGGTGCGACTGCTAGCGCAGCTCACCAACTCCGTCGCGATCGCGCAGTACCCCTCGCTCGCGAACGCCGCCATCCAGCACGTCGAGTTCGTCCTGCTGTCGAGCATGCGCGTCCTCACGGTCCTCATCACCGACTCGGGCCGCGTCGAGCAGCGCATCGGGCATCTGCGTGCCGAGGTGAGCGTCGAGCAGCTGCATGTGCTCCGGGACCGGCTGGCCGGCCGCCTCGTCGGGAAGACGGTCGCGCGCGCTTCGACGGAGCTCAGGGATGTCAGCGGCATCATGGGGGAGCGAGACGCGGAGCTCTTCGCGCCCGTCATCGCCAACCTGCTCGAGCTCGTCCTGGCGCACCGCCAGGAGCGCCTCGTCATGGCGGGCACCGCGAACCTCGCCCGGACCGAACGTGACTTCCCCTCGAGCATCCTGCCCGTCCTCGAGGCCATCGAGGAGCAGGTGGTCCTCCTGCGGCTGCTCGACGAGCTCCACTCCAGCCCCGAGGCCTACTCGGTCAGCATCGGCCAGGAGAACGTCGACCTGGGCCTCGGCGAGACGGCTATCTTGACGAGCGGCTACCGCAGCTCCGGGAGCGACGCGCGTCTCGGCGTCGTCGGGCCGACGAGAATGGACTACCCGAGGAATATCCAGGCCGTTCGAGTGGTTGCGAGTTACCTGTCACGGGTGCTCGACGAGCAGCACTCGGACGACTGACCCACACCGCCAGATCACTCGGCGGATGCACCCGGCGCCTGACAACGCAGGCGTGACACACACAGATGCAAAGAAGGAGTCGCCACTCTTGGCAGACCACTACGACGTGCTCGGCGTGAGCCGTGAGGCGTCCCAGGACGAGATCAAGAAGGCCTACCGCAAGCTGGCACGCCAGCTGCACCCGGACGTCAACCCGTCCGAAGATGCCGCGGAGCGCTTCAAGTCCGTCACGCACGCCTACGACACGCTCATCGACCCCGAGCGGCGCCGGCAGTACGACCAGGGCGGCCCAGATGGGCAGTCCTTCGGCGGCTTCGGCGACATCTTCGAGACCTTCTTCGGCCAGCAGGGCTCCCGCGGACCCCGCTCGCGCGCGGAACGCGGCCAGGACGCGCTCGTGCGCGTCGAACTCGACCTCGACGAGGTCATGTTCGGCACGCACCGGGACCTCGAGGTCACGACGGCGATCGCCTGCGAGAACTGCCAGGGCACCTGCTGCGCGCCAGGGACCTCGCCGACGACGTGCTCGGCATGCGGTGGGGCCGGGTCCGTGCAGCGACAGGTGCGCTCCATCCTCGGCATGGTCGTCACGAACCAGCCGTGCGCGCAGTGCCGCGGCTACGGCACAGTCATCGAGCACCCGTGCGACACGTGCCACGGCCAGGGGCGCGTCCGATCGAACGTGAGCATCCCGGTCGACATCCCGTCCGGTGTGGACTCCGGGCTGCGCATCCACCTTCCCGGTCGGGGCGAAGCCGGACCAGCAGGGGGAGCGAACGGCGACCTCTACCTCGAGATCCGCGTGCGCCCGCACGAGGTCTTCTCGCGAGACGGCGATGACCTCCAGTGCGTCGTCGAGGTGTCGATGGCCGACGCGATCCTGGGCACCTCGACCACGGTCGGTGCGCTCGACGGCGACGTCGACCTGCAGATCCCCGCGGGCGTGCAGTCGGGTGAGGTGCTGACCGTTCGAGGTCGGGGCATCACGCGGCTTCGCTCGACGCATCGCGGCGACCTCGACATCGCCGTCCAGGTCGTGACCCCGGCGAAGCTCGACGGCAGGTCGCGCAAGCTGATCGAGGAGTTCGCTGCCCGTCATCGCCACGAGGCCCCTCGCCTCGCGCGGGAGAAGCAGGGGATGTTCTCGAAGCTCCGCGACCGTTTCGGTCGCTGACGTGGCGTGGCTCTACCTCGTCGAGGACCTCGACGAGGCGCTGCGCGTCGGCGGCGTCGTCGAGGTGCGCGGCGCGGAAGCCAAGCACATGGCGGTCGCGCGGATGCGAGTGGGCGAACGTGTGCAGCTCGGCGACGGGCGCGGCTTCGTGGTCGACGGCGAGCTCGCTCTGAGTGAGCGCGACCGCGCACTCGTCACGGTCCTCGCCGCGCGGCGAGTGGCGCAGTCGGCTCCGCGTGTCACGGTTGTCCAGGCACTCGCGAAGGGCGGGCGAGACGACCTCGCCGTGCAGGTCGCGACGGAGCTCGGAGCCGCGGCGTTCGTGCCATGGCAGGCGAAGCGCAGCGTGAGCCGCTGGGACCAGAAGGCCGAGAAGGGCCGTGAGCGGTGGGCATCCATCGCCAGGGAGGCCAGCAAGCAGAGCCTCGCCGCGTGGGTCCCGGATGTGGCCCCGCTGCACTCGACGGGTGAGGTCGCAACGCTCGCCGGTCACGCGCCGATGCTGGTCCTCGACCCGCTCGGCGACACCTCGCTGCGCCAGGCCCTCGTCGAGCAGGTCCCGGCAGGCGCTTCCGGGCTGACGCTCGTCGTCGGGCCAGAGGGCGGCATCGACGAGAGCGAATTCGAGGCCTTCGAGGCTGCCGGCGCCAGGCGCGTGCACCTCGGCGCTGGCGTTCTTCGAACCTCGAGTGCGGCTCCCGCCGCGATCGCGGCGATCCTGGCGCTGAGCGGCACGTGGGACTCTCGGTCCCGCGCGAGTGCCGAGTCGTAGGCTGGTCTCATGTCGAGTTCAGAGCCGTCCATCTTCACGCGCATCATCAACCGCGAGATCCCAGCCGACATCGTGTTCGAGTCCGAGCGGGTCATCGCCTTCAAGGACATCAGCCCGAAGGCGCCCGTGCACCTTCTTGTGGTGCCCAAGACCCAGGAGTACGCGAACGTCGCCCAGCTCGCGGCAGGCGACCCGGCACTGCTCGCCGAGGTCATCGCGGTCGCCCAGGGGCTCGCCGATCAGCACACCGACAGCGAATTCCGGCTCATCTTCAACTCGGGGGCGGCAGCAGGTCAGACCGTCTTCCACGTACACGCCCACGTCCTCGGCGGAGGACTCTCGGAAGGATCCCTTGCCTAGTCAAGACAATTCACCGTCCCAAGGTCCCGGGGAGCCCGGCACCTGGACTGATTTCGTGGAGCAGACCACCACGGTTGAAGGCGTCGCCATGGTGCGGCTCCTCGGGCCCGGCGACCGGCTGCTCAAGTCCGTCGAGCGCGAGCACCCCCGCGTGCGCGTGCTCGCGCGCGGGAACGAGATCACCTTCAGCGGCGAGCGAGACGACGTCGTCGCAGCCGAGGCGCTCCTGCGCGAGATCACTGCGATGGCGCGCAGCGGCGTCGACCTCGAGCCAGCTCAGGTCGAGCGCTCCCAGCGGCTCATCGACCGTGGCGAGGAGACCCCAACGGACGTGCTCGGCCAGTCCATCGTGCAGTCCCGTGGCAAGGTCATCCGCCCGAAGACACTCGGCCAGAAGCAGTACGTGGATGCGATCGACGACAACACGATCGTCTTCGGCATCGGGCCCGCCGGAACGGGCAAGACCTACCTCGCGATGGCGAAGGCCGTGCAGGCCCTGCAGCGCAAGGAGGTCACGCGGATCATCCTGACTCGCCCGGCCGTCGAAGCCGGCGAGCGCCTCGGCTACCTGCCAGGGACCCTCAACGACAAGATCGACCCCTACCTGCGGCCGCTCTTCGACGCGCTCAACGAAATGCTCGACCCTGAGGTCGTGGTCAAGCTCATGGCGAGCGGGACGATCGAGGTCGCGCCGCTCGCCTACATGCGCGGGCGCACGCTCAACGACGCCTTCGTGGTGCTCGACGAGGCGCAGAACACGACGCCGGAGCAGATGAAGATGTTCCTGACGAGGCTCGGGTTCGGATCGAAGATGGTCGTCACGGGGGACATCACGCAGCTCGACCTGCCCATGGGGGCCTCGGGACTGAAGCTCGTGACCCACGTGCTCGGCGGCATCGACGAGGTGCACTTCTCGCACCTCACGAGCGACGACGTCGTCAGGCACACCCTCGTGGCCCGCATCGTCGACGCCTACACCGAGTACGACCAGAAGAAGCAGGCGGACGATCACCGACGCCAGGACAGGAACGCAAGCCGATGAGCATCGAGGTCAACAACGAGGCCAGCTACGAGGTCGACGAAGGCGCCCTGCAGCGCGTCGCCGCGTACGCGCTCGACCAGCTGCACGTGCACGCCGAGTCGGAGCTCGCGATCGTGCTCGTCGAGGTCGGCCCCATGGAGGAGCTGCACGTGCAGTGGATGGGTGAACCCGGCCCCACCGACGTGCTCAGCTTCCCGATGGACGAGCTTCGGCCAGGCAACGTCGATCGGCAGACGCCTCCTGGACTGCTCGGAGACATCGTGCTCTGCCCGCAGGTCGCGACCGACCAGGCGAAGGCCGCCGGGCACAGCATGATGGACGAGCTCCTGCTGCTCACGACCCACGGAGTCCTGCACCTGCTGGGCTTCGACCATGCCGAGCCCGAGGAGGAGAAGCAGATGTTCGGGCTCCAGCGCGATCTCCTCGTCGGCTTCCACCTTCAGGAGAGGAAGCGCGCCAGATGACCGCGGCTCTGCTCGTCGCCGCCATCGTCCTGATGGTAGCGATGAGCGGGTTGCTCGCCGCGACGGAAGCGGTCATCGCGCGTCTCTCCAAACCGGAGCTCGAGCACCTCGCCGCGGAGAGCCGCGCGAAGCGCTCGATCGAGGCGATCGCCGCCGACCCCGGTGCCCACAGCAACGCGCTGACGTTCGCACGCGTGCTCTTCGAGAGCATGTCGGCCGTCCTGGTGACGCTCATCCTGACCGATCTTTTCGACGTCAGGTGGCAGGCGTTCCTCGTCTCCGTTGCCATCATGATCCTGGTTTCGTTCATCATCGCCGGCACGAGTCCGCGAAGCGTCGCGCGGGCGCATCCCCAGCAGGTGATGGCCTTCGCGGCCCCCATCGCGCGCGGAGTCCGGCTCGTGATCGGGCCGGTCGCAGATCTGCTCGTCGTGCTCGGCGATCGCGTGACCCCTGGGCGTCCGCAGCGCCTCGGCTCCGTCTCGAGCGAGGAGGAGCTCCTCAACATGGTCGATGAGGCAGCAGACCTCAAGGTGCTCGAGCACGGCGACCGGGAGCTCATCCACTCCGTCTTCGAGTTCTCCGACCGGCTCGTCCGGGAAGTCATGGTCGCCCGAACGGACATGGTCACGGTCGACGGCGACGCCGGGGTGCGGGAAGCGCTCGAGCAGTTCCTCGAGACCGGCATCTCCCGTGCTCCGGTCATCGGCCGGGACAGCGACGACATCCTCGGGATCCTCTACCTCAAGGACCTGGTGCGGCATTCGCTGCAGAACGAGGCGGAGGCGAGCCCCGCGGTCGAGCTCGCCCGGCCCGCCGACTTCGTCCCGGAGTCGCTGCGCGCCGACCTGCTGCTGCGCCGCATGCAGGCGTCCGCGACCCACCTCGCCATGGTTGTCGACGAGTACGGCGGCATAGCGGGCCTCGTGACCCTCGAGGATCTCATCGAGGAGCTCGTGGGAGAGATCAGCGACGAGTACGATCGACCGAATGACGAGCCGCGGAAGCTGCTCGATGGGCGATACCGGGTGTCGTCTCGCCTCGCGACTGGGGAGCTCGGCGATCTCTTCGACATCGAGCTCGAGTTCGACGACGTCGACTCCGTGGGCGGGCTGCTCGCGAAGTCGCTGTCCAAGATCCCCGAACGAGGGGACAGGGCGGTGGTCGACGGCATCGAGCTCGTCGCCGAGCGAGTCGGACCCCGCAAGCGCATTCTCACTGTCCTGGCGCGCCGCCTGGAACCACTTCAAGAGTCAGGAATCGAAGCATGACGAACTACCGAGCAGGATTCGTGACCTTCGTCGGTCGCCCGAACGTGGGCAAGTCCACTCTGACGAACGCGCTGGTCGGCGAGAAGATCGCCATCATCTCCGACAAGCCGCAGACCACTCGCCGTGCCGTGCGAGGCATCGTCCACCGCGAAGACGGACAGATCATCATCGTCGACACCCCCGGCATGCACCGTCCGCGCACGCTCCTGGGGGAGCGCCTCAACGATGTCGTGCACGCGACGGTCGCGGAAGTGGATGTCATCGGGTTCTGCGTGCCGGCCAACGAGCCCGTCGGCCCGGGCGATCGCTTCATCAACGAGCAGCTGGATGAGGCCCCCAAGGCTCGCAAGATCGCCATCGTGACGAAGGCGGAGACCGTGAGCCGGGACGTCCTGGCCTCTCGCCTCGTCGACGTCCAGGGTCTCCGCGAATGGGATGACATCATCCCCGTCTCAGCAGCTGAGGACATCCAGCTGGACACGCTCACGGGCATCATCCTCGGGCTGCTCCCCGAGTCCGAGCCCCTGTACCCGAGCGACATGAAGACCGAGGAGTCGTTCGAGCAGCGTGCGGCGGAACTCGTTCGCGAGGCGGCGCTCGAGGGTGTGCACGACGAGCTCCCGCACTCGATCGCGGTCACGGTCGAGGAGATCGTGACGCGGGACGACGGCGTCACGCGCGAGCTGTACGTCAACATCGTCGTCGAGCGCGACAGCCAGAAGGGCATCATCATCGGGCGCGGCGGCGAGCGGCTGAAGCGCATCCGCGAGCAGGCGCAGCGTGAGATCTCGCAGATCACCGAGGGGCGTGTCATCGTCTCCATCCGCGTGAAGGTGGCGAAGGAGTGGCAGCGTGACCCGAAGCAGCTCGGACGCCTCGGCTTCTGAGCCGGGGTCCGTCGATGCTCTCGCGGCTGGTGGACAGCCGCGGGAGTCCTTCTTCACGGCAGTCGGCGGGCTGTGGAAGGCGCACACCTACCGCCTGACGTGGCTGCAGTGGGTGACCGACATCATCCTCGGCCTCCTCTTCGCGCTCACGTTCGGCCTGCCCCTCGACTACGACGCCGGGGACGGCACGACGCTGACCTGGCTGCTCCTGCCTTCCTGGGTGCTCTTCACGGTCGCGATGATCATCCGGCGCTACGCGCCATGGCCGAGCTTCCTGATCGTCGTGCTCGCGGCACTGCTGAAGTCGGTCTTCGCGTTCGGCCCGCATCCGCAGGATGTCGCGATCTACCTCAGCATCTACGCCGCGGTCGCCTATGGCAGCCGTGCCCTTGTCATCAGCTCCGCCGTCTACGGCGTCGTGGCACCGACGATCATCGTGGCGCTCATCCCGCACTGGAATCCGACGAGCTTCACCTGGGAGTCCATCGCCACGAACGTCGAGGGCAGCCGCGACGCGTTCCTGTTCGCTGCGGCGTTGATCTGGCTGCTCTTCGTCGGGGCTGGAGTCGTGGCCTGGCTGGCAGGGCTCCTCCGCCGCGCGCATCTGCGGGCCCAGGAGGTCAAGAACCGGGCGGCGATCGTGGAGCTCGAGCGCATCCGAGCGCAGGAGCAGCTGGCCGCTGAACAGGAGCGAACGCAGATCGCGAGAGACATGCACGACGTGGTCGCGCACTCCCTGGCCGTGGTCGTCGCCCAGGCCGACGGCGCGCGGTACGCGATGAAGAGCAACCCCGATTCGGCGGAGGCGGCGCTCGGGACGATCTCCTCGACGGCCAGAAGCGCGCTCGTCGACGTCCGTGGCCTTCTCGGGCAGCTTCGGCACAGCCAGGAGGCCGGTCCGGAACCTGGCCTCGACGAACTGCCCGCACTGTATTCCAGGATGCGCGCGGCCGGCCTCGACCTGCAGCTGGAGACGAGAGGCGAGCCTCGGACCCTCACCACGCAGGCGCAGGGCGCTGTGTTCCGCTTGGTGCAGGAGTCGTTGACCAACGTGCTCAAGCACGGCGATGCCGCGAGGCCCGTCGTCGTGCGACTGAGCTGGGGGCAGGTCTTCGAGGCGACGATCCTCAACTCCGTCGCGGAGCCCCCGCACCCGAGAGGCGAGGGCGGGCACGGACTCGTCGGCATGGCGGAGCGCGTCGGCATCGCAGGCGGTAACGTGCAGGCTGAACGGCTTGGTGCGCAGTTTCGCGTGCACGCCTGGCTGCCCATAGCCTCGCCGCAGGGGGCCGCTGGGGCCGAGCTCGACAGCGACGGCACTCGCTCCACAACCGAGAGGCACACATTTTGACCAGTTCCCAGATCACCGTCGCGCTCGTCGACGATCAGCCTCTCTTCCGCAGCGGAATCCGGATGCTCATCGACAGCCAGGAGGACATGCGCTTCATCGGCGAGGCGAGCGACGGAGTCGCGGCGGTCTCGCTGGCGAAGGCGCTCAAGCCCGATGTGATGCTCATGGATGTGCGCATGCCGGGACAGGACGGCCTCGAGTCGACGAAGCAGATCGTCGCGAGCGGGTCGTCAACACGCATCCTGGTGCTCACGACCTTCGACCTCGACGAGGCGGTCGCGAAGGCAGTCGGGGCGGGCGCCAGCGGGTTCCTGCTGAAGGACGCCGATCCGGAGTTCCTGCTCGCGGCGGTCCGGACCGTGGCGACAGGTGCCGAGGTCTTCGCCGCTCAGGCCACCGCCGACCTGATCAGGCGCTATTCGGCCGCCGTTCCGGCTTCGCGCGCCGTGCCGCAGCAGTTCACGACGCTCACCGAGCGCGAGCGAGAGATGTTCGCGCTCGCCTCTCGCGGCCTCTCGAACGGGGAGATCGCCCGACAGGAGTTCCTGAGCGAGGCCACCGTGAAGACGCACATCTCGCGGGTGCTCGCGAAGCTCGGGCTCCGCGACCGGGTGCAGCTGGTCGTCTTCGCCTACGAGCACGGCCTCAACTGACCGCGCGGGTGAACTCCGCGCCTCGGTGCTACGCTGGGCCAATGCTGTTCGGCACCCTCCTTCTTCGTTGCCGCGGCGAGGCTTCGCTCTAAGCCCCCTCGCCGCGGAGTCTGCTGTCGGCTTAGCACGACAAGAAGATGTGATCCGGAGCTAAAAATGAAGAACATGCAGCAGCCGTCATCGATGCCAGCGCACCGCTACGTCCCGCACCACGAGCAGATCGCCGTCGATCTGCCCGACCGCACCTGGCCCTCCAAGCGCATCGAGCGCGCACCGCGCTGGTGTGCCGTCGACCTGCGCGACGGGAACCAGGCGCTCATCGACCCGATGTCCCCGGAACGCAAGCGCGCGCTCTTCGACCTCCTGGTCCGCATGGGGTACAAGGAGATCGAGGTCGGGTTCCCCTCGGCCAGCCAGACCGACTTCGACTTCGTCCGCTCGCTGATCGAAGAGAACGTCATCCCGGACGACGTGACGATCCAGGTGCTCACGCAGGCGCGTGGCCACCTGATCACCCGCACCTTCGAGTCGCTGAAGGGCGCGAAGCAGGCGATCGTGCACCTGTACAACTCGACGAGCGTCCTGCAGCGCGAGGTCGTGTTCCGCAAGGACCGCCAGGGCATCATCGACATCGCCCTCGAGGGTGTCCGTCTGTGCCGTGAAGCCGAGGCGATCGTTCCCGACACGAAGATCTACTACGAGTACTCGCCAGAGAGCTACACGGGCACGGAGCTCGACTTCGCGGTCGACATCTGCAACCAGGTCATCGAGGGCTTCGACGCGAGCCCCGAACGTCCCGTCATCATCAACCTGCCGGCGACCGTCGAGATGTCCACACCGAACATCTACGCGGACTCGATCGAGTGGATGCATCGCAACCTGACGCGGCGAGAGAGCGTCGTGCTCTCCCTGCATCCCCACAACGACCGCGGCACGGGTGTGGCCGCCGCCGAACTCGGCTACCTCGCCGGCGCCGACCGCATCGAGGGCTGCCTCTTCGGAAACGGCGAGCGCACGGGCAACGTCGACCTGGTCACGCTCGGCGTGAACATGTTCACCCAGGGCATCGACCCGCAGATCGACTTCTCCGACATCGACGGCATCCGCCGCACGGTCGAGTACTGCACGCAGCTGCCCGTCGGGGAGCGCGCCCCCTGGGGTGGCGACCTTGTCTACACGGCCTTCTCGGGCTCGCACCAGGACGCGATCAAGAAGGGCTTCGAGGCCATGGCCGCGAAGGCCGACGCGCTCGGCGTGTCCGTCGACGAGCTCACGTGGGAAGTCCCGTACCTGCCCGTCGACCCTCGCGACCTCGGCCGGAGCTACGAAGCCGTCATCCGCGTGAACTCCCAGTCCGGCAAGGGCGGAGTCGCCTACCTGCTCAAGGAGCACCACAACCTCGACCTGCCGCGACGTCTGCAGATCGAGTTCTCCGGGGTCGTGCAGAACAAGACCGACTCAGAGGGCGGCGAGGTCTCGACCGACGCCATCTGGCGAATCTTCAACGACGAGTACCTGCCCGCGGAGAGCGAGCAGCACAAGTGGGGTCGTTTCGAGCTGTTCCGCACGGCGACGAGCTCAGCGCTCGACGGAGCCGTCGACCTGAGCGTCTCGCTGCGCGACGGGTCGGGAGTGGCCGAGCACGCCTCGCAGGGCAACGGGCCGCTCGACGCCTTCATGAAGCTGCTCGGGCAACAGGGCCTGCAGGTCGAGCTGCTCGATTACGTCGAGCACTCGCTGTCCGTGGGTGGCGACGCGCGCGCCGCGGCCTACATCGAGCTGGACGTCGCGGGCGTGCGCCTCTGGGGAGTCGGTATCGACAGCGACATCTCGACGGCGTCGCTCAAGGCCATCGTGTCCGGCGTCAACAGGGCGCTGCGCGGCGAGACCGAAGCCGAGCTCGATGCTCAGCTGACGACGGTCGCGTAGGCGCGACCGGCACGTTCAACGGGCGGGCACCCGGCCGGAGGTCACTCCGAGCTCGGGTTGCTCGCCCGTTTCTGTTCGATGATGTCGATCGGTCGGGTGTCGGGGGCGTGCAGGCCCGACGCCTCGAGAATCTCCTGGTCGGTGAAGGGCAGCTCCCGCTCGGGCCTGCCCGTCCGAGGCGACCTCCGGATTCGTGGCATCTTCAGCGCGATCTGCTCGGGCAGACTGAGCCCGAACCAGACGCTGGCCATGCGCACGGCGAAGGTCACCGCGACGCAGATCACGATGCCGATGATCTGGGAGACGCCGAACGCGTCTGCCAGCACGAACGCTGCGCTGCCTGCCGTCGCGGCCACGGCGTAGAGGGAGCCGACGAAGAGGATGCCGACCGGCATCCCGAGCAGCATGTCGCGGACCACGCCTCCGCCGGCCGCGGTCACGGTTCCCACGAGCAGCGTCGGCAGGATCGGGAGGTCGAAGTTCATGGCCTTGAGCGTGCCGACCGCGCAGAAGAAGCCGAGCGCCGCCGCGTCGAGGACCGAGACCAGGCCGTCCATGCGTCTGAGCAGTCGCTGCAGGAGCATCCCGCCGAGGGCCGCCGCCCCAGCTGTGAAGAGGAACCACTCCGTCTCCATGCTCACCGGACGGATGCCGAGGAGGAGATCGCGGATGATGCCGCCGCCGAGACCCACGGTGATGCCGATGATGACGACGCCGAGCCAGTCGAGCTTCTTGTCGCGGAACTGCTCCGCGACCATGGCCGCGGTGATCGCGCCGATGGCGATGGCCGTGAGGTCCAGCCAGAGGGGGAGCGTCGTGGCGGGCGAATCCATGGTCTCAATGCTCCCACAGCGCCGTGCTGAGCCGAGTCACGCGTGGTTCCCGGCTCTCGCTGCTCGGAGGGCCATACTGGGTTGATGCCCACCTATCGTGACGAGGCGGTTGTCCTTCGAACCCAGCGCCTCGGCGAAGCCGACCGCATCGTCACACTGCTCGGCAAGGAACGCGGAAAGGTGCGGGCTGTGGCCCGCGGGGTTCGTCGGACGTCGTCGAAGTTCGGCGCTCGGCTCGAGCCGTTCATGGTCGTGGACGTGCAGTGCTACGCGGGTCGCAACCTGGACACCGTCACGCAGGCTGTGACGCTCGCCGCGTACGGTCGGGACCTGGTCGAGGACTACTCCAGGTATTCGGCCGCGTCCGTCATCGTGGAGGCCGCCGAGCGAGTGGCGGAGGCTGAGCCGTCGCCCCAGCAGTACACGCTGGTCATCGGGGCCCTGCGGGCGCTCACCCTCGGCGCGAGGGCGTCCCAGGACGTCCTCGACTCGTACCTGCTCCGCTCGCTCTCGCTCGCCGGCTGGGCCCCCGCGCTCGATGACTGCGCGAGGTGCGGGGCCCCGGGGCCGCACGAGCGATTCAGCGTGCAGCTCGGGGGAGTCGTGTGCCAACGATGCACTCCAGCGGGGATCGTGCGAGTGGACGAGGCCACGGTGCAGGCGGTGCGCGCGCTGCTGTCCGGCGATTGGGCGATGCTCGACGGCATCGAGGTCTCGGCCAGGGCACGTGCCAGTGGAATCGTCTCGGCCTACTCGCAGCACTATCTCGACAAGAAGCTCAGATCGATGCAGGTCCTCGAACACGACCGCCTGCTCGGACGCCTGGAGCCGGCGACCGCGGTCGCTCTGAGCAGCGCGGGCGGCGGGGCAATCAACGCAGACAACGACCCGGGCGCGGAGCCCGGCACGGAGGAGACGGCATGAGCCGGAGCAGGCAGGCGCAGACGTTCAAGCCGGTCGACTGGACGGGTGTCTATCCGCCGGCGTTCGAGGCGTCCGAGGTCCCCTCGCACGTGGCGATTGTCATGGACGGCAACGGCCGCTGGGCCAACCAGCGCGGTCTGCCGCGGATCGAGGGCCACCGAGCCGGGGAAGCTGCCCTCCTCGACGTCGTCGCGGGCGCCCTCCAGGTCGGGGTGAAGCACCTCAGCGCCTACGCGTTCTCCACGGAGAACTGGAAGCGCTCACCCGAGGAGGTGCGCTTCCTCATGGGCTTCAACCGCGATGTCCTCCATCGGCAGCGCGACCAGCTGAACGAGTGGGGGGTGCGCATCCGCTGGGCTGGGCGGGAGCCGCGCCTGTGGAAGTCGGTCATCAAGGACCTGCAGCTTGCCGAGCGCCTGACGAAGGACAACACTCGGATGACGCTCACGATGTGCGTGAACTACGGAGGGCGCCTCGAGATCGCCGACGCCGTGAAGCGCATCGCCGAAGAGGTTCGCGAGGGGAGGCTGCGACCAGAGCGCGTCACGGAGCAGACCATCGCCAAGTACCTCTACGACCCGGAGATGCCGGATGTCGACCTCTTCGTGCGATCGAGCGGTGAGCAGCGGACGAGCAACTTCCTGCTCTGGCAGGCTGCCTACGCGGAGATGTGCTTCCTCAACACGCTCTGGCCGGATTTCTCTCGCACCGACCTCTGGGAGGCGATCGAGCGCTACGCGGGCCGGGAGCGCAGGTTCGGTGGCGCCGTGGATGCGCCGACTCGCGTCGACGCCCCCGCCCCGACCGACGCCAGCTGAGACGGCGAGGGCAGGCGCGCCGCGAGATCAGCGGAATTCGACGGTGACCTTCTCCCCGTCGATGGCGAAGGTGCCCTGCTCCCAGATCGTGTCCGATCCCTTGGTGGTTCGCCCGCTCTCGCCTGCCGAGGTGTACGTGGCGAGACCTCCCTCGATCTCGAAGGAGTCGGAGGTATCGCTGACGGTCAGGGTCGGATAGGTGGCGATGCTCCAGTTCACGCTTCGATTCGCGCCGGAGGCGTAGGTGCTGAACGGGCATCCGACGGGAGCCGCGGCCGTCGAGGAGGCACACTCGTCGATCTTGGCGGTGACCGCGGATTCCACCGCGGACTGCAACGCCTCGGTCGGCGTGTAGACGACGTTGCGGTTTGCGACGTGGTCGTCGGCGATGGTGCCGACACGCACCGGCTGGTTCGAGGTGGAGTAGAACTCGGAGATCGTTCCCGTGACGGGGTAGATCGCCGGGTAAGCGTCGAACTGCACCCAGCTCACCGGCTGACTGCCTTCCCAGGTTCGAGAGTCGACGGGGTCGGGGGTCACCGTGACGGCGCCGATCGTGAGGTCCATGGCATGACTCGTGCCGACGGCCGAGGCGAAGACCAAGGGTGTGAGGATCCGCCAGTGCTCGAGCACCAGGAAGTCATTGTCAACGCGTTCAGCGACGAGCACGGCCGTCTCCGTCGTCCCGCCGAGCCTGTAGGTGACCTGCACGTTCTTGGTCTCGCGGCCTGAACCCACCGCTGCGGGCGTCGACGGAGTCAGCCAGCCATCCGCGGCGGGTGTCGTGGCGGCTTCGAGCTCGACGATGTCGAGGACGGTGATCCGCTCGGTCGCGGCGGCGAGCATCTCGTCGCTCACATACTGTCGCTGAGCGCTCTCGATGTTGGGGTCGACGAGTTCGCCGGCCAGGCTCGCGTTGCCGTCGGCGATGGCCTGCACGTAGCGGCGGGCTTCCGCGATCGCGCCGCGGTGGCCGTTGACTGCGGTGACCGCAGTGGCGGTTGCCGCGATGATGATCGCCGCGATGGCGAGGGCGGCGCCGGCGCGACGCAGCCTCCGGCGCGCGGGTGCCCCGAGCTGCCGAGCAGTCCACGCAGGTGGGGTGGATGCGGCGGGCTGGGCGATCAGTGGCGGACGTGTCTCCGATCCGTCGGCAGCAGGCGCACGCCCACGGTCGAGACGCGCGAGCAGGCTGACCGCACGGGAATGGAGCCGCGGCGCGATGATCCTGAGTCGAGGCGGCAGCGCCCAGGCGAGAAGCTCGACTGCCAGCGCCCAGATCGCGAAGAGCGCGGGGGTCCAGAACGAGGGCCTGACGCTGATCGTGAGGTCGCCGAGCGAGAAGCCGAGTGCCGATGCCGATCCGGTGAGCACCACCGGCAGGAGCATGGACGTGAGGATCGTCCAGACCAGCAGGGCTGCGGCAGGCAGGCGCCAGAGGCTCGACCATTGCGGGAAGCGTGTCTCGGGCCGACCGACCCCGATGAGCACGGCACTCGCGACCGTCGCGGCGACAACCGGAAGGAGGGCGAGCCACGCATAGGGGAGCTCAGGCGAGAAGACCGACGCGACTGTGCTCGGCCCGAAGGGGATGCTCACGGCGATGGCACCCAGGTGCCCGAGGATCAGGGTGGTGAGGGCGAGGTGCGGTGCCGCGGCCAGGAGCACCGGCACCGACGTCAACGGGCTCTCCGACTGTGCGACGCCGAGGATCATCGCGATGATGCCGAGGAGCGAGCCGGCCACTGCGAGCGTCGCGGTGTAGATGCCGAGCTCCGCCCCGAGGAGCCCCAGCTCTCGGGACCGCGAGCCGGGCAGCGGCGTCTGAGGTGCTCGACCAGGACGGCCTCGTGCGGCAAGAGAACGACCGAGCCATCCGCTCAGGAAGATCGACGTGAACGCCACAGGCGCGAGTGCCGGGCTCAGCGCGGTGACGGTGGCAGCCGCGCCCGGCGTGTCGAGACGCAGGCCGGGTGCTGCGACGCAGAGGAGGAGGACCGCGAACGTGCCGCTTGAGACTGCGGCTGCTCCGAGTCTGCCGCGCCTGCCTCGATCCGCCCCGCGCCGCTCGAGGCCATAGGCAGTCGCGAGGCTCACTGCCAGGACGAACGCCAGCGACGCGAGGGGCCACAGTCCGAGCGTCAGGCCGCTGTCGCCGGTCAGGGCGAAGCCGCCGACTGACTCAACGCCCAGTCTGAGCTGGCCTGAGAAGGGGAGCGCCGTGAGCAGGAGGACGAATTGCCAGAGCAGCTCGAATCCCGACGCCGCGTTCGAGGCGCTCGGCTGACTCCCCGGCGCGAGGTCGCTGAGAAGGAGGGCCAGCGCGGAGCTCAGACCGGCTCCGCTGAAGAGCGCGGCGACGGCGCAGGCTCCGGCGTGCAGAGCACTGGTGGTGATCAGATTCTTGTCGACAGCGCTGGTCGGCGATGATGTGGGAGTCACAGAGGGTGCCCTTCGGATGCGCGACGTCCTGGGGGACAACGCCATACGAATGTTCAGATGATTCGCGACATCGTTGCAGACCACCGTGCGGGCGCAGCGCGGCAGAAGCGGATCTGTGGAGAACGCCTCGTGGACGGCCTTCCGGCATGGAGCCGCTGACGAGCCTGGCGCTTGACTAGACTGACGACTTGCGGCGGACACGACCCTGGGTTCGCCTTCGACACCTCAGCAGGAGTTTCTCTCAATGGCGCAAACCACGCTCGACAAGGTCATCGCTCTCGCGAAGCGGCGGGGCTTCGTCTTCCAAGCGGGCGAGATCTACGGAGGCACTCGCGCCTCTTGGGACTACGGCCCCCTTGGCGTCGAACTCAAGGAGAACATCAAGAAGCAGTGGTGGCAGACGTTCGTCCGCGGCCGCGCTGACATGGTGGGACTCGACTCCTCGATCATCCTGCCCAAGGCGGTCTGGGAGGCATCCGGCCACGTCGCGACCTTCACCGACCCGCTGGTCGAGTGCCTGAGCTGCCACAAGCGCCACCGCCAGGACCACCTCATCGAGGCGTTCGAGGCGAAGAAGAACCGCGCGCCGGAAGGCATGTCCGACATCGTCTGCCCTGACTGCGGGACCAAGGGGCAGTGGACCGAACCCCAGCTGTTCTCCGGCCTCGTGAAGACCTACCTCGGTCCCGTCGACAACGAGGCGGGACTGCACTACATGCGTCCCGAGACCGCCCAGGGCATCTTCGTGAACTTCAACAACGTGCTCACCACGTCGAGGAAGAAGCCTCCCTTCGGCATCGGCCAGGTCGGAAAGGCGTTCCGCAACGAGATCACGCCAGGGAACTTCATCTTCCGCACGCGTGAGTTCGAGCAGATGGAGATCGAGTTCTTCGTGCACCCGGATGAGGCGCAGAAGTGGTTCGAGGACTGGGTCGAGGCCTGCTGGAACTGGTTCACGGACCTCGGGCTGAACCCCGACAACATGCGGCGCTTCGACGTTCCCAAGGAGGAGCGCGCGCACTACTCGGCCGGAACGATCGACTTCGAGTACCAGTTCGGCTTCAAGGGAACCGGCTGGGGTGAGCTCATGGGGGTGGCGAACCGCACGGACTACGACCTCACGTCGCACTCGACCGCGTCCGGCACCGGCCTCAACTACTTCGATCAGGCCTCGGGAGAGCGCTACACGCCATTCGTGATCGAGCCGAGCTTCGGCCTGACGCGATCCATGATGGCGTTCCTCGTCGACTCCTACGTCGAGGAGGAGGCGCCGAATGCCAAGGGCGGCGTCGACATCCGCACCGTTCTGCGGCTCGACCCTCGCCTCGCGCCCATCAAGGTCGCGGTGCTGCCGCTGAGCCGTGACGAACGCCTCAGCCCCGTCGCGCGCGAGCTGGGCGACAAGCTCCGCAAGCACTGGAACATCGACGTCGACGACGCGGGCCAGATCGGCCGCCGGTACCGGCGCCAGGATGAGATCGGCACGCCGTTCTGCGTGACGGTCGACTTCGACACGCTCGAGGACAACGCCGTGACCGTCCGCGAACGCGACTCGATGGCCCAGGAGCGAGTCGCCCTGGACCAGCTCGAGGCGTACCTCGCGGGTCGTCTGCTCGGAGCCTGATCGCGCCTCCCGAGTGAACCAGGACGCCGTGGGAACCAGCGAGCGCCCGTCCGCGAGAACGCGGGCGGGTCGCTCGCGGCGGCCTGCGCTCCTGACCATCGCGGCTGGGCTTGTCCTGCTCGCCGTGCTCAGCTACGTGTTCATCTCGGCCCGGGCTACCGACCGGGGAGCCGCCACGCTGTATGCACCGTCGGCGATCGCCGAGTGGCGGGGCGAGGCCTCGGAGCTGCTCCCACGCGGCACGGTGAGCGTCGGTGGTGTGCAGCTGTCGGCAACCGAGATCCAGTGCGGCCTGCCGCGGCACGATTGGCGGGGCGGCAGCGCGAGCGCCGCCGGCCAGTTCTGCGTCGTCGACGTCGATCTCCGCAATGGGAGCGACGAGTCGATCTCCCTCGCGCCGGACGTCTTCGAACTCGAAGACGCTGCGGGGCAGACGTCGATCGCAGACCACGAGACCACCGCCTACGGCACGGACCTGCCTGCCGGTCCCGCGGAGGAGAAGCAGCTCCTCCCATCCGCCTCCACCCGCGTCCATCTGGTCTTCGATGTCTCGACCACGGCGGCCGGTCCGATGGAGCTGAAGTTTGAGCCTGCTCCCGAGCTGAGGATCGTCTTCTGAGGCGACGAGGGGCTCCTGTTCGAGCGTGTCGGGGCTGGCGTGCGAAAGTCGCCTCGACCTGCGAGAATTGATCGGTTATGACCTTGACTGCACTCGACTCGAAGCCGCTGCGCATCGGCCCCCTGGTTCTCGACGTCCCAGTTGTGCTCGCGCCCATGGCGGGCATCACGAATTCCGCCTTCCGGCGCCTCTGCCGCGAGTACGGCGCGGGCCTCTACGTCTCCGAGATGATCACCTCGCGCGCGCTCGTCGAGCGGACGCCGGTGACCATGCGCCTCATCGAGCACCACGAGTCGGAAGAGGTCAGGAGCATCCAGCTCTACGGGGTCGACCCCAAGACCGTCCGCGAGGCCGTCACGATGCTCGTGGCCGAGGACCGAGCGGACCACATCGATCTCAACTTCGGATGCCCGGTTCCCAAGGTCACGAAGCGTGGAGGCGGGGCCGCGCTGCCGTGGAAGACCTCCCTCTTCCGGGCCATCGTCGAGGGGGCAGCGGAGGCCTCCGGTGACATCCCGCTCACCATCAAGATGCGCAAGGGCATCGACGACGATCACCTGACCTACCTGGAAGCCGGCCGTATCGCGGAGGGTGCTGGCGTCGCAGCCGTCGCACTCCACGGGCGCACGGCCTCGCAGTTCTACTCGGGGCAGGCTGACTGGGATGCCATCGGCAAGCTCAAGGAGACCGTCACGAGCATCCCGGTGCTGGGCAACGGCGATATCTGGGCGGGCGAAGACGCGTTGCGGATGATGGAGCAGACCGGATGCGACGGCGTCGTGGTCGGGCGCGGCTGCCTCGGGCGCCCCTGGCTCTTCGGCGACCTCACTGCTGCCTTCCGCGGCGACTCGACGCGCATCCAGCCGACGCTCGGGGCGGTGGGCGACGCGATCCGTCGACACACCGAGCTCCTCGCGGAGTTCCACCAGGAAGAGGCCCGCGCCTGCCGTGAGATGCGCAAGCACATGTCGTGGTACCTGAAGGGCTACCCGGTGGGCTCCGATGTGCGCTCCGGTCTCGCGCTCATGTCGACGCTCGAGGAGCTCGACGGCCTTCTGGCTCAGCTCGATCGCGACCAGGCCTACCCTGGACAGGACGCCGAGGGCCCTCGCGGGCGAGCGGGAACGCCCAAGCGGCCGTCGCTGCCGGACCGCTGGCTCGAGTCTCGCGAGCTCAACGAGGACCAGAAGGCGAATATCTCCGCCGCCGAGCTGTCCCACTCGGGAGGCTGAGGGTGACGCTTCCCCCTGAGCCGATCGACCGGAGTCCTTACGGTGACCACGATCGAGAGCGCTTCCTCCCCGAGCACCACGAGAATCGTCGACGTTCGACGTTCGCCAGGGACCGGGCGCGGCTCGTCCACTCGAGCGCGCTGCGCAGGCTGGCGGCCAAGACGCAGGTGCTCTCGCCGACGGCCGGTATCGACGCTGCACGCAACCGGCTGACGCACTCCCTGGAGGTCGCGCAGGTGGGACGCGAGATCGCCGGCACGCTCGAACTCGATCCCGACATCGTGGACACGGCGTGCCTGGCCCACGACCTCGGGCATCCGCCGTTCGGGCACAACGGCGAGAAGGCGCTCAACGAGTGGGCACAGGACATCGGCGGGTTCGAGGGCAACGCCCAGACCCTCCGCATCGTCGCCCGCCTCGAGCCGAAGGTGTTCGGCCCCGACGGTCGGCACTACGGACTCAACCTCACTCGGGCGAGCCTCGATGCGAGCTGCAAGTACCCGTGGACTCGGGAGGCGGGGGCGGAGCGCGGCACGGGAAAGTTCGGCGTGTACGCCGACGACCGCCCGGTCTTCGACTGGGTGCGGCAGGGCGCGCCTGAGGGGCGAACCAGCATCGAGGCACAGGTCATGGACCTGAGCGACGACATCGCCTACTCGGTGCACGACCTCGAAGACGCCATCGTTGAGTCGTTCGTCTCGCTTCCCGAACTCGACGACCTCGCCAACCGCCCGGCGATCCTGTACGCGGCCGCCGACTGGTCGGGGTCGAAGTTCTCCGAGGAGGAACTCGACGAGGCGTTCACTCGCCTGCAGGCGCAGCCCTACTGGATGCGCGAGTACGACGGGTCGAGGGTCGCGCAGGCGGGGCTCAAGAACCTGACGTCGCAGCTCATCGGCCGCTTCGCGAAGGCCGCGACGGCAGCCACGTGGGCCGCGCAACCGGGGGAGTCGCTCATCCGGTACCGCGCCTCGCTGGTCGTGCCACGCGAGATCCGCGCCGAGATCGCGCTGCTCAAGGGCATCGTCGCGGGCTTCGTCATGTCGCTGGATGCGCGTCGGCCCATCTACGAGCACCAGCGGAAGATCCTGGTCGAGCTGTCGGACATGTTCTGGCAGACCGGCGACCAGCACCTCGACGCGGCGTTCGCCGCCGATTTCCGGGCGGCCGGTGACGACACCGAACGCAAGCGGGTCGTCGTCGACCAGGTCGCGAACCTCACCGACAAGGGCGCTCTCGTCTGGCACGACCGGCTCGCTGCGGCGTCGGAGGTGCCGTCTAGGGTGGCTTCATGGCACTGATCCGCAAGAGCGATATCGAGGAGGTTCGCTCTCGCACGGACATCTCCGAGATCGTCGGCGACCATGTCACCCTCAAGAACGCGGGGATCGGGTCGAAGAAGGGGCTCTGCCCGTTCCACGACGAGCGCACGCCGAGCTTCCACGTGCGGCCGCAGCTCGGCTACTACCACTGCTTCGGGTGCGGGGAGTCCGGTGACGTCTTCACCTTCCTGCAGAAGATGGACCACGTCACGTTCTCCGAGGCCGTCGAGCGCCTCGCGGGGCGCCTCGGGTACGCCCTCACGTACGAGGACGGCGGCCATGCACCCGACCACTCGAAGCGTCTCCGGCTGCTGCAGGCGCACACGGCCGCCGAGACCTACTACCGCGAGCAGCTGCAGGCGCCCGGGGCGGAAGCCGCTCGTGAGTTCCTGGGCGGGCGGGGGTTCGATCCGAGTGCCGCGGCCATGTTCGGTGTCGGGTACGCGCCGCAGGGGTGGGACTCCCTGTCGAAGCACCTCGCGGGCCTCGGCTTCACGACGCCGGAGCTGAAGGAGTCGGGGCTGCTCTCGACCAACGAACGCGGCTCGAGCTACGACCGCTTCCGCGGCCGGGTCATGTGGCCCATCCGCGACACCTCTGGTCAGACCGTGGGGTTCGGGGCGCGAAAGCTCTATGACGACGACAAGGGGCCCAAGTACCTCAACACCCCCGAGTCCCCGATCTACCACAAGGCGCAGGTCCTCTACGGGCTCGACGTCGCGAAGCGCGAGATCGCCAAGCAGCGCCGGGTTGTCGTGGTCGAGGGGTACACCGACGTCATGGCCGCTCATCTCGCGGGTGTCCAGACGGCGGTCGCCACGTGCGGAACCTCGTTCGGCGTCGACCACATCAAAGTGCTGCGCAGGATCATGGACGATGAATCCGCCGGCGGACAGGTGATCTTCACCTTCGACCCAGACGAGGCCGGCAAGAAGGCCGCGATGCGGGCGTTCGCGGAGGAGCAGCGCTTCGTGGCACAGACCTTCGTCGCCGTGGCGCGCGACGGGCTCGACCCCTGCGATCTCCGTCTCGCGCGGGGTGATGCTGCCGTGCGCGAGCTCATCGACCATCCCATGCCGATGTACGAGTTCGTCATCTCGCAGCAGCTGCTCGGGCACGATCTCGACACCGTCGAGGGGAGGGTCGCTGCCCTCCGGCAGGCGGCTCCGGTGGTCGCCGGCATCCGCGACCCTGCGATGAGGCCCGGCTACTCGAGGCGCCTTGCGGGAATGCTCGGGATCGACCTCGTGCAGGTGGAGCAGGCCGTGCGCGCGGCGAGGGGCGCCAGCAAGAACGCGCCGCGCGGGCAGGCGGCGACTCGGGCTCCGGCTCGTGTGCCCGACCAGCGTTCTCGACCGGGCGGGCAACGCGGTCCGTCCTCCGGTCACTTCGAGGAGGAGCCGCCGTTCCCCGACGGCGAGGGGTACGACTTCCCGCCCGACACGAGCGACTTCGGCGGCGGTGCAGTGCGCGCGGTGCGCATGAGCGACCTGCCGAACGATCCCGTCACTCGCCTCGAGCGCGACACGCTGATGGCGGTGCTGCAGCATCCGAGGCGGCTCTCCGACGAGCGCTTCCAGCAGGTCATGGCGGCGGGCTTCACGAACGCGTCGCTCTCGACGGTGCGCGATGGCATCGTCGCGACCCGAGACTCCCTGGGCTCGATGGAGTGGATCACGCGGATCGGGGAGGAAGTGCCGCAGGCGTTCACGACGCTCGTGACCGAGCTTGCCATGGCGTCGATTCCCGCGGGGAGCAAGGACGAGCAGATCGACCTGTATGTCCGGTCGCTGAGCGCATCGCTGGTAGAGCGCGACCTCCTGCGGAGGAAGGCGGAGCTGCTGGGGGCGCTGCAGCGAACGGATGGGCGTGCGGAGCCGGAGCGCTTCCGGTCGCTGAACGAGCAGCTCATGTCGATCGAGAATCAGAAGCGCGAGCTGCGCGAAGGCTAGGCTCGCACGGTGGGCTCGTTGCTCGAAGGCCGAGCGACGGGTGTTCCGGCGGGTTCGGAGAACAAAAGGGGAGACCAGGCATGGCAACGAGCGCAGATCATCAACGGGCCGTCGTCGCCGACGACCTGTCGATCTCCTACATCGAGCACGGGTCGAATCGAAAGCATGAAGCCGTCAGCGGGATCTCGTTCGAGCTCGAGCCCGGTGAGATCCTGGGCGTCGTGGGCACGGCCGGGTCCGGCAAGTCGGCCCTGGGGCGCATACTGTCCGGCCGTCGCCGCCCCGGCAAGGGGGAGTGGCCGTTCATCACGGGCGGCACGCTCGAGGTCGTCGGCATGGACCTGCGCCACCCGTCGCGGCTCGACCGCCGGCGCATCGATCTGGACATCGGCTACCTCGCGCAGGACTCCGGCGACCAGCTGCGCAACGACCTGACGGTGGCCGAGAACATCGCGGAGCCCATCCTGTCGCGCGATCGCTCGTTCGACCGGAAGCGTCTCGGGCGAGCTGCGGCCATGCTCATCGACGCGGTCGACCTCGAGCTCGGCATGCTGGGCAAGTTCCCGTTCGAGCTGTCGCGGGGCCAGCGTCAGCGCGTTGCGTTCGCCCAGGCCCTCATCGTGGAGCCGAGCGTGCTTGTCGTCGACGAGCCTGCGCAGGGCGTCGACATCATCGCGAGGCCGGCGCTCTTCAGCTTGCTCGAGCGCATCAACGTGGCCCGCAACTGCACGATGATCCTGCTCAGCCATGATCTCCGCGCGATCGAGCGTCTGACGAAGAACGTGCTGGTGCTCGACCGCGGCTTCGTGCTTGCGCGCGGCACCATCGACGAGGTCCTCGCCGATCCGCATCACGCCTACCTGAAGCGCATGCGGGAGGCGCGCGAGTACGCCCTGACGCCCCTGCCAGGGCTCGTCGAGCGCGAGACGCTCGCCGCGATGGATCTCGTTGCGGATGGCCTGTTCGGCGACCCCGACGTGGAGCAGCAGAGCGCGGATGCC
The DNA here is from genome assembly GCF_002931375.1 of Pseudoclavibacter sp. RFBJ3. NCBI lineage: Bacteria > Bacillati > Actinomycetota > Actinomycetes > Micrococcales > Microbacteriaceae > Pseudoclavibacter > Pseudoclavibacter sp. RFBJ3. Next base: position 273,052 of record NZ_PSXZ01000004.1, read on the forward strand.
CAGCGCACCGCCCGCGAGCAGCTTGTGTCCCAGCGCGCGGAGTTCGCCCGCTTTCAGACTGACGAAGACGGCACCGAGAAGGAGTAGCAGCGGATGAGCGCGAGCAGCACGCAGGTTCAGCACACGGCGAGGTTGGCTGAGGAGGCGACCCTGCTCGAGGGGGATGCTCGCCCCGAATCCGGGGCAGTGACGCTGCTCCCCGAGGGCGATGCTGCCCCGTTCACTGACGCGGTCGTCGCGAACGGCGGACGACTCGTGGACCTCGGCCCGGAGACGCGAGGGATCGTCTACCTGTCCGCATCCAAGGTGCAGGGGCTGATCGACGCTCTCGAGGCGAACCCGCAGGTCACCTGGGTGCAGCTGCCCTTCGCTGGCATCGACAACTTCGCGGCCAAGCTGAAGCCGCACGCCGAGCGTGGGGTGCTCTTCACCTCGGCGAAGGGTGCGTACGCCGAGCCCGTCGCGGAGCATGCGCTTGCGCTGACGCTCGGCCTGCTGCGCGAGTTCCCTCGGCGCCTTTCCGCACGCACGTGGGAGAAGAAGACGGGCACCTCGCTGTACGGCAGGCACGTCGTCATCATCGGTGCTGGCGGCATCGCGCTCGAGCTCCTCGACCTGCTCGAGCCATTCCGCGTGACGACGACGATCGTCCGGGCTCGCGACCTGCCGGTTGAGGGTTCCACTCGCACCGTGACCGCAGACAGGCTCGATGAGGTGCTGCCTGACGCTGACGTCGTCATTGTGGCCGCGGCTGCGACCGATGAGACGCGCGGCCTCATCAACGAGCAGCGCCTGCGTGCCATGAAGGAGACCGCGGTGCTCGTGAACATCGCCAGGGGGCCTCTGGTCGACCCTGACGCGCTCCAGGTGGCGCTCGAGGAGTCCTGGATCGCTGGGGCCGGTCTCGACGTCACCTCGCCCGAGCCGCTGCCGGACGGGCACCCGCTGTGGACCACGCCGCGTCTCATCATCACGCCGCACGCGGCGGATACGCCCGAGATGGTGCAGCCGCTGCTCCAGGAGCGTGTGCGCCGCAACGTGGAGGCGTTCGTGTCTACTGGCCGGTTCGTGGGCATCGCGGATCCGGTTCGGGGCTACTGAGGACGGCGGATTCGGGGTGCGCGCGACACGCCAGCGGCTCGATTTCGCATTCGGGCGAAGGTGTTGCTAGTCTCTTCGAGTTGCCAATCCCTGATAGCTCAATTGGCAGAGCAGCCGGCTGTTAACCGGCAGGTTGATGGTTCGAGTCCATCTCAGGGAGCAATCGGAACCCCAGCGCTTCATGCGCTGGGGTTCTTTCGTTGTCAGGCAACTCGTGGTCCTGGGGCTTACGGCGGCATATAGGACAAAACGTGTGGATGAGCTCGCGCGTGTCATGATCGTCCGGCCCAGCCTGTCCGGCTCCAGAGGCCTTTCTCGGGGCTTATCGGACAAAACGTGTGGATGAGCTTGCCCGCAAGGAGGAACTCATTCCGCGGCGCGTTTCAGATGGGCCTCGCTCATCCCTCGGTGGTCGCGCAACGTGGTGCGGATGTCGATGTCGATGCCAGCCGCGAGGCCATTCGAGTACAGCAGACCTCTGCGGACCCAGTCATCGAGCCCCTTCTGTTCCAGCCCTTGGTTGAGCGTCGCGCTTCTTGGTGAGCCACTGGGCCTTCTGTCGCCGGACCGAACACAACGGGTGACAGGGAGACGGTGGTGTCCGAGGCAACGACCGGGGTGCGCATCTTGGAGAGCTCCAGCGAGCTTCGGAGGGTGTGAGCTCTTCATCGTGTGAGGATGCACGTTCATCGGCGAGGGAGACGGTTGCGCTGGTCGCATCGCGTCGGCGCCCTGGTGCGACTGGCGGGTTGCGAGTGTTTGCTGAAGAGGCTCGCGGTGCTCGGATGCAATGTCCGTGCATCAGGGAACACGTCGTTCGGCCGCGCTGATCCGAACGACTTCGGGTCGACCAAGCTGGATCTGAGTGCCGGCCGACCTCGGCCCAGGACCAAGCCGCGTGAACATGCCGGTGTCCTAGACAAGGGCTCAGGATTCCTCGCGAAGAAGACGCGCCCGCACCGGTTTCAGGACGGCTATCCACCACTCGAGCTCAATGGAAGCGCGTGTCGCGCACCAGCTGGCACGACCGCTCGCCATTGAGCGCAACCTCGCGCCCGACCGCAGATGAGGGGAATACCAAACTGGAGATTGAGCTGCAGTGGCAGTTCTGCGTTCAAGGTTGAACTCGCGTCGCATCCTGTTGAGCGACAGGCGACGGAGGTCTGGAAGCCGAGAGCGTCCGGAGGCGCATCTTGGTCGAGAGCGTGCTGACAGGAGGTCGACCCCATGTTGTCAAGCTCCCGATGCGCCCTTGCCGCAAGTGCATGGAGTCGGTGAGAGAGATTGGTTCTGTTGTTGAGAAGTCCTGTCCCAGACAGCTGGATCGGGCATTTTGTGTTCCGAACAGCGGGGCCCGCCGCAAAATGTCATTGCTGATGTCGCTTTCCGTTTCAATGCTCGCATCGTGACCCAGATCGTTCGTTCTTGTGCGCATAGCCTCTCTATGACCTGTCATAGGAGGCGCAGCATGCACGACACGAGCAGTCTCGTACCAGCGGCGAATGCCGTAAATCGGGAGGTCGTCCTCGACGGAGATGCCGCGATCAAGTGGTTCTCAGCTCTCGGCTGGATAGCTGAGCCGCTCAGCCCACGGCTGCAGATCGTCGCCGATCTCATCAGGACGGACACCTTCGCGATTGGGAGAATCTGGCACACGCCAGTTCAGCTGACGTCGGCTTTCAGCGACCAAGCCCACGGGGGGATGTTCCACGCGGTGTACGGCATCGAAGGCACGCAGATGATGAGGTCTAAAGGGGGACTAGCCGAGCTGAGCCCGGGACAGATGTACGTTCAGTTGTTTGGCGATGCGCTGGTGATCACCGCGCGCGAACCAGTCGCCGTTCTGTTCTTCGTCTCACAATGGGGTCAGCTTCGAGATCGAGATGGGCAGGCGCCGTCACCGCGCGCGGGGCTCTTCGGCGCCTCGAATGCTTACCGTGAAGTCTTCACAACTGCCATACACTCCGCGTTGAACTCTCTGACGACCGTTGAAGGGACTGGCTTCAGCCGGTTCCGCACCGGTATACATGACATCTTCGCCAGCGTGCTGGCCGATGATGCCCCGATGCGACCCGAGCGCGCCCTCCGTCTGGGTATGTCAAGGTCACGCGGTCACGAGGTTGAGACCAGCCGACCAACGTCGCTCCTTCGCCGTGCGTCGCAACATATCGAGGCCCACGCCAGCGAAGTATCGTTCGATGTATCCAAGCTCTCTCGTGAGCTTGGAGTGTCCCCGGCAAGCCTGTACCGGGCATATGAGAACTCGAACCTGACCCCGGCTTCCCAGCTCCGTCGCATTCGAGCTCGACGAGCGCGGTTGGCGTTAGATGAACTCGAGGTCTCGGGTGACGTCGACACCGTGAACCTGAAGCGCATCGCGCGGGCGTCCGGATTCGGTTCCGTAAGCACCATGCGTCGCGCCCTCGAACGAGTTCCGGAACTCGTTGTGGACTCTTCAGTCGAGGTCGTTCGCAATGAAGCTGGCCCGGCCTCTTCGCCCCCGATCCCGCCACTCACGTCTGGTCGAGTGTCCCAGCGAGCCACGCCAGACTGATCTGAGGCGCGTTGCTTCACGCCAGCTCCGAGGGCAGGCGCGTGAACACTCGATCTGAGTGCTCATGCTCGTCTTCGATTGCACAGCGAGCAGGCCAAGCCAAGTTCTGGAACAGTCTGATTCGAGCGTTTGAAGTCCGCGCGCAGATACCGACGGTGACCGAGACCATGAAGCGAGACGGTACGGAGAGCAGCCAACGAGTGGCCGATGTATGCGTACCGAGGGGGTCGCGCGCAGAAGGTGGCGTCTTGCCGCCTGTTTTCGCGTCGTCCGCGTCACCTGGACCAGTTGCTCCGAACGCGACCGGTTGCCTAGACCTTGGTGGCCACCAGCCGATTGGTGGCGTGCTCAGGGGAGTTGCGCCTAGGTCCGAGCTCGAGGGAGTTCCATGAACCAATCACTCGTCCCGGACTCCGGCGGAAGAGCAGCCCCCCATCTGCAAGCCCGCAGGAGTCCCCCTTCGGTCGTGTGGGCCGAGATACGAACCAGTCACGGCTCCATACCGAGAGGCCCGTGCACGATCCGGTCCGCAACCTCGCGCGGGCTGTGACGTCACCTGCCAGATGCACCCGTGATTCGAATCGACCTGGAGGCCCCATGGACCGCGTTGCCCGTGCCCACTACGATGAAAATGACGGCTGGAGTGCTTTTCCGGGCTACCGAACGCAGCGGTTTCGCATTCGAGGCTCGCTTCCACCGTCTATCGATTCAGTGCTCACAGCCGGTGTCACCCTCACGGTCGCCCCTCGCACGGCGATGATCGACGCTTCCATCCTGCGCTTCGACCGGTATCTCGTGGTTCGAGGCGTGAGTGCGCCCATCGATCTCACCTGGAAGCGCGAGCGCGGCTCCGCGCAGGGGCGGGGTCTGATTCTCTTGCTCGAGCAAGGAACGCTCACCGTCTCAGCCAGCCAACGGCGCTTCCGAGTACAAGCCTCACAAGTCGCAATCGTGCCGCCGGGGGATGACCCGGTCTTTCTCCGGTCAGAACAGGTTGTAGCGGGTGTCATATTCTCCTTCGCAGCAATGGAGATCGAGCCCTTGCGCGTGCGTTGGGGCCTCTCCCATGGCGGCGTCGTCGGCCAGAGTGTCCTCGCCCTCCTGAATACAGCTGTGAAGGCTCCGCCGCTCCCGACTCCACAATCATCAAATCTTCTGCGCTCGCTTCTTCGGGCTTCCGCTCAGGCACTGGTTGCTGACGCCACACAGGTTTTCGGTGCCGCCGAGGCGGACACGATCGCTGTGGTAAAGCTCATTGTGGAAACCGCTTTCAGACTCCGGGACTCTCTGTTGACGAGATCGCCAGCGATGTCGGGATCTCTCGCCGTGCCCTAGAACGCCGACTTCAGGCAGGCGGGACGAGCGCCGCTAAGATTCTGCGCATTCGACGCGTCGAGAATGCAGAAGCCTTGATGCAATTGAGACCGAGGTTGTCCGCTCGAGAAATTGCTCTCCGCAGCGGGTTCGCATCCCCCGCAACCATGAGGCGCGCAGTCGCCGCCGAGAGTCAGAAGGAGGGTGAAAGGTTCAGGTCCTTCTAGCCAGGCCGCACGTTCGACACCTCAGAGAGTTATCGGCCTCGAAGTCCCGGCGCCCACACGGTTCCCAGGCCCGTTCACCGTTCGACGACACGGCTTCTTCGAGTCACGCATCGCCAAGAAACGGTCAACGTGCCCGGCGAAGCCGATCTGGGCGCTTGCCACCCCAATACAACCGCTCTGGTGCTCTGGTGCTTCCGTGCCCCCGCCCATAGTCCACGTCGATTCGCTCTTACGAAGTGCCGACAGAACGATAGGTATCATGGCGCATCGCGGGAGGCTTTCGCGCATAATCGGACAGTGGCAGACACTCGCTTCCTCGAGGAGTGCGAGTCGCAGGATGACAGTGTTCGTGAGAGCTGACGCAGCACAGCTCTGTCGACGGATGTCTCGGCGGTCACGGCACGATGCCTGAGGGCGGTTCTCGGACGACTTGAGTATGCGTGTCGGCTCGGCTCGCGGTGTTTTGGTCGCTGTGTTGAATGACTGCATCAGCGTTGGGCTGCCAAGGCCGCAGAGGTACGCGTCAATTTCTCTCAGAGATCAAGATCGTGAGAGAAAGTGATTCCTTGCATTGATTGCACAAGGCTCGAAGCGAGCGTGGATCCACATAGGGTTACGAACGACATGTTTTTCCGTCAATTTCTCGACATTAGGCGTCAATGCGACGTTGTTAACACGCGTGGCGGTGCGTCTAAGGCAGGCTAGTACCCGGCCGGTTGGCGCACGATCTGGGGAGACGTGCCTGGGTGGAAACCTCGGGGGAGGTTCTCCGTCCGCTGACCACTGGTCCGAGCTCTGTGGGGCAAGAGGGTTCTTCTTTTGCCCCACAGGCGAAACTGCCCGACTGGCTCGAGTCGGCCAGGCACGCGCTCGTCGTCGCGAGCTCGGTTGGGGTGGGTTCCTCGTCTTTGCGGGATTCGAAGTCGGGTTCGTGTTCGCGTCCCTGGCCCCGCGCAAGATCGTAGGCTGCGCGGTCGCGCGTGCGGCCTCCGGGCGTGGCGTGCGCCCACGCGCTGGGTACGTCACATTCGCGGACCGATTGTCAATTTCACGAACCGAGGAGCATAGGATCCTGATGAAACGTGTCGCTCGTGCATACAAGATAGAAGACGGTGTCTGCCCCCTGTTTCCGGGATACCGCACGCGTAAGATTCGCGTTCGAGGGCCCCTGCCACCAACGATAGATAGCGTCCTCAGGGCTGGTGTCGAGCTCTCAACCACATCGAGTGTCGTCACGATCACAGCGTCAACTCTCAGGTTCGACGAATATCTCGTCGTGCAAGGGGAAAGTGCCGCGATCAACCTTGTGTGGAGACGAAAACACAACTCCGTCCAAAACCGCGGGCTCGCATTCCTCCTCGAAACGGGCACGATCCTCGTCTCCTCCGGGCGCACGCGGATTCGTGTTGGAAGCGGCGAGGTGGTGATCATCCCCCCTGGTGATGAGACCGTGCATGTGCAGGCCCTCGAGAGGGTCTCCGGCTTGATGTTCCAGTTTGCGGCAGCGGAGATGCAACCGTTGGGAGTCCGCTGGTACCACTCCTCCGGTGGTGTCGTGTGGGAGAGTGTGCGGAGTCTCCTCGAAGCAGCTGTCCAGTACCCGAGTTCAGCCAATCCTCACTCAGCGAACGCTTTGCGGTCGCTTTTCCGTGCCGCTGCGCAGGCTCTCGTCGTTGAAGCCACACCTACGGCTCAGCTGCGTGAACCAGACACGCTTGAACTGGTCAAACTCATCGTGGAGAACCGGTATCAGGTCGTTGGTTTCGCGGTGGATGATATTGCCCGCGAGACAGGACTGTCCCGGCGAGTTCTGGAACGTCGCTTGCACGCGGTAGGCACGAGTCCGGCGATGATTCTGCGGGCCAGACGAGCTGAGCGAGCACGTTCCCTCACGCAGGAATACCCGCACATGCCGACTGGCGAAGTTGCTCAGCGGAGCGGTTTCTCGTCCCCGACGACCATGAGGAGAGCACTCCAGGGTGAGCTCTAGGTTGTATTGACCCGTGAGGTTGTGAACGCGGTCTGAGGGGCGTTGGCCGCCGATTCCGGTGTGGGGTCTGTGGTGGTTGTAGTGATGGAGCCAGGTGTCGTAGGTCCCGGCTCTGGCTTCATCGCTGCCGTAGGTGTGCGCGTAGGCCCATTCGCTGGCGAGGGTTCGGTTGAAGGGCTCGACTTTGCCGCTCGTTGTGGGTCGGTAAGCGCGAGTCCGGCCATGTTTGATGTCCGTGGCTTGCAGGGTGTCTCGAAAGGCGGTGGATCGGTAACAGGATCCGTTGTCCGTGATGACCTCGGTGACAGTGATCCCGACGCCCGCGAAGTAGGCCCGAGCGCGCGTCCAGGAACTGGCCGCGGTTTCCTTGCGTTCGATCTCGAGGATCTCTGAGTACGCGAGCCTCGAGTAGTCATCGACGGCGTGATGCAAGTAGGCGTATCCAACGCATTGGTGACGCTTCCGGTTTCCCGCTTGTCGGCCGAGTTTGCGATGCCCGCCGCCGGCCGGGATGCGGCCGAGCTTCTTGATGTCGACGTGGACCAGCTCGCCGCGAGTGGCTCGCTCGTAGCGGGCCGGGCGCATGTCCGGGCGGGGAGTCCCGTTGCTTGATCGAGGTGGCGCAGCAGACGCATGTGGTGGCGGCGCAGGACTCGGTGCATTTCGGGCATTGGATCGGGGAGCTGCGTGGGCGGGAGGAGCGATCCTCGAGCGCCTCGCCGGCTAAGGCCCGGTCGACCCATTTCTTGACGGTCGCGGTGGAGCACTGGACTCGTTCCGCGGCGCGGCGCATGCTCCATCCCTCCTCGAGGACCAAGGCGACGAGACGGCGACGCCCTTCCGGCGTCAGGGGTGCGTTAGCGTGGGTCACGAAAACCTCCGTGTTGCGATGCGAGTGTGGTAACCCACATCCCCACGGAGGTTTTCGCTTCCCTCAAACCATCGAACGTTCACAACGTCCCAGGTCAATACATCTAGCTGCGATTTATGGGAGGCCTATAGGGCAGGGACTCAGGCCGAGCCGAACACCTGGAAGAGATCTGGGGCTCCGAGCTTGCAGGATCCGAGCGGATTCCTTGGTTCAGGAGTCCAAACATTGATTGGAGCGACCTGACAAAACGCCGAACTACACACGCGACAGCGTCGGAGCTCCTGCCCTCCGATTCTCGTTGTTCTGGCAGCAAAAGGGATCACCTCGGTGAAGAGCCCGTAAGCCAAAACTGGCCTGCGGCTTTCTCGATCCGTAGAGAGAGAAAGCCGCAGGCCAGATGTTGATAGAGATGATGAGCTGCTCAGAAGCATATTTGCAAGTCGGAGAGCGAAATATACTGCGCGCTTCCCCCAACCACGGCGGGGTTCGTAGCGTTGATGTACTCGAACGTAAATGTGTTCACCGATGCCGTGGGGCTTTGGGCGGCAACCCTTGTCCGCGAGGTCGCGTTGTCGGTCTGGACACCAGAAAGCGTCCAAGGGTTTGCCGAGGTTCCATTGCCGACGATCGTTACGCCACCAGTTCTGGTATCCACGGACGTTGCTGACTGGGAACCGAACCCGGTGAGGATGAGGCCGTCATGATACGCGTTGGATCGAGTGTGATCGTTGACAACGAACTCAACGCTTTTAATCGGAACCGTGCTCGTGAAGGTCAGGCGCTGCCGGGCTGGAACGTTCGCAGTTGTCGTCTCCTGGTAGAGGAACAAGGAGCCAATTGGACCAACTGGTCCTGGGGTGCCGGTATATGGGGCGAAGTTCCCGGCCTGCATAGAGCCCGCGATTGTCGCCTGCGTAATGGTCACTGCCGCCGTACTTCCACCAGCGATGACGGTAGCAGTTCTGGTGTTCGCCGAACTTGATGACGAGGACGACCAGGCCAAGTTCCCACAACGTCCAGGAGATGCAGCTGCGAGTGGGGTCGCGATCGCCAAGCTAATGACTGGGGCCGCCCAGGCCGCCCCCGCAATGACGGTTCTTCTGGTCGGGTTTTTGGAGATCTGAGTGCTCAATTTGGTTCTTTCATATCTAGAGTTTTCCACGCACATATCATGGTGGCGTCACATTCATAGCCGCATTGCACCCGGTATCTCTGTTCAGAGCACCTCAGGTAATCTCTCGCAGAAGGTATGAATTGCACTTGGTTTTGTCGAAGGTAATGCCAAGGGCCTTGCTGTTATTTCTTTCGGGAGCAGCGCCCACGCGATTCTGCCCGCGCGTGGATTGCTCGATCTGCCACTCCGAGAAGCGTGAGATACACGTCCCGTGGCAATTTCTATTTCCGTAGAGTTGCTCGCAGTAGTTCGGGGATGAGGTGGTGCGTCGGGCGTGCATCCCGGGCCAGCGCCAAGGGCGACGCGTTCCTCTGGAAAGGCTAGGGAAAAACCGAGATGAGGGCGAGCAGTGAGAAGAACCGGTGATAAGGAGTGCGCTGTGAAGTGCCGGGCTCCTGCGCGGATGACTGCCACGGTGCGGTCCGAATCCCACGGTCGTGCACCAAGGTGGTCCCGCTGTGAATCTCGACCACTGGCATTCGCGTTGTTTTTCTGCTCGACGCAGGAACGGTATGGCATACCGTTGACAGCCAGGCATGAGAATGAAGCAGCTTCAAACATCTTCAGCCGGTTGGCATCCGAGTCGGATTCGCACGATCCGCTCGCCCTCAACTTCCATGCAAATGTCTCCACTGGCTTCTCCGCTTGTGGGAAGCTCCTCCTGGCCGAGTTGTCCAGGTGGCCTCACCACTGCGAAGTGCGCGAGCATTCCTGGAGGGTTGGCCGCTCTCCGAGGGCCTGGAGGCCCTTGACGGTGGTCACGCGGCATCGGCAGTACGCTTCACCGATGTCTGCAAGTACCCTGGCGACTACATCGTCGGCGACGTTCGGCAAAAGGTAGTGTCCTGTGGCGGTCTGGAGGGCCAGTGAAGTCCGTCTCGCATGATTTGTACGATGATGAGGGCGGCTGGAGTCCGTTCCCGGGCTACTTGACGCAGCAGTTCAAGGTCAGCGGGTCGCTGCCGCCGTCGATCGACACCGTGCTCAGGGCTGGGGTCGATCTGACTGCCTCAACCCCCACGGTCGCGATTGATGCCTCGATCCTTCGGTTTGATCGATATCTCGTCATCAGTGGGGAGAGCTCCCCGATACAGGTCACTTGGAAGCGGGAGCGCGCTTCCGCTCGGGAGCGGAGCCTCATTCTCTTCCTGGAGCAAGGCACGCTGCTCGTTCGGTCGGGGCAACGTCACGTGCGGCTCGAGCCCTCACAGATCGCGATAGTACCGCCGGGAAGCGAACCAGTCTTTCTCAGTACCCACCGCAAAATCGCCGGGGTGATGTTCTCCTTCGATGTGAAAGAACTCGAGCCCCTCCGCCCTCGTTGGTACCACTCTGATGGTGGCATCGTGCGGGACAGCGTTCGAACCCTGCTCGACACTGCCGTCAATGCGCCGCCGGCGCCAGATCCGCACTCCGCTAATTCTCTGAGAGCTCTGCTGCGCGCGGCCGCACACGCGCTGATCGTCGAGGCCACGAACGTCGCAGACCTTCGCGACGCTGATACGTTGGCGCTCGTTCAACTCATCGTCGAGAATCGGTTCCAGGTAGCGGGGTTCGGTGTCGACGGCATCGCCCGTGAATCGGGACTCACACGCCGTGTTCTGGAGCGGCGCCTGCGGCTCAGAGGGACAAGTGTGGCCGGCGTTCTGCGCCGACGAAGGATCGAAAACGCCGAGGCCTTGATGGGGGAAGAGCCGAGTCTCTCGGCGCGAGAGGTAGCGCTGCGCAGCGGCTTCGCTTCTGCAATCACGATGAGGCGCGCTATCGCAACGGAGGCGCGTCGCGAAGAGAAGCGCCCCGACGCCATCTCGTCTCAGGACACTCGGCAGACTCACTCCGATCGTGTCGCCGAGTGATGTTCTGAAGGTCGTGCCGGGCTCTTTTCGCGCTCGCCGCCGTCCGCCCGTACTCCATCGAAGATCTGACGTGTGGCACAGAGGTGTTAGCCCCGGACTCGGCGACCAGGAAGGACGGGGCCTCGGCTGCGGAGAAGCGCAACTTTGCGACCATTCTCAGTGAACGCACGACCGTTGGTGGGCTTCCGCTGGGGCTCGCGCGGGCCACAGCCGCTGCGGACAACTCCTGGTTCGAGGTGGCGGATCGTGATCCCGAACGCTTCTGCCCCAGGGGATGGGTTCATGAAGCGGCTCCAATTCCCGCCGCCCTTCTGCACGCTGCGAGACCTAGTCTTGACGTCGGTCTGCACCACGGTTGGTGCCTGACAGTTCTCTCCTCGGAGGGGTCGATGGCCGCACGAGCTATCGTTTCGAGCTTCGCGACGTATTGATCATGAACAAAGGTGCCTCCTGAGAGACCGCCGCCTTTTCGACAGGCAAGAACCGTTGGTGCCTGCCAAGGGTCTCGGTACTTCCTCAAATTGACGTCGCTTCCGCCCTTACGTTCGAAAGGTGGAGCACGAGCGTCGCGGCTCCGGTCGTGAGCGCAAACTCACGATGCGTTCCGGAGGTAGTCAGATTCGAAGATCTGCGTGAGTGGTAGCGGGATTCCGAAGCGCAACTTTCTTCTGCGAAATCTGTTCTTGATCGAGAAAACCAACCAACCTCTAAGCCGTCGCCAAGTTTGCCGTGAAGTGCCGTGCCGTCAACGAACCCGATCAGTTGACAAATCGTGTGGATGAGGGTGTGCAGCTTCAGTTTACGCCGCTGCGAGCAGTTCCACTCGTTTCGCCTGGCGAGCCAATTCGTCCCGCAGTCATCAACGATCGAACTGATGTGTCGAGCCCTGACGCCATGGACGGTCGTGGATTGCGACGTCTTCGCCGCGAAATGCGGCAATCTCCCGTAGTAGCGCGCTTCGGGGCCAGGTCAAAGTGCAACCTGTTTCTGGCTGGACTCGCCAACGAAGTGAGACGGCCACGAGAATACCGCGACAAAGAATGGAACACATATGACTCCCGTACGACCTTCGGACACACGTCGGGAACTCGGCACGACTAGGCGACGCGTTCTCTCCGCTTCGGCGTGGAGCGTCCCGGTGATCGCAGCAACGGTTGCGGTGCCTCTGTCATCGGCCTCGCAGGGGGCGTGCGCAGTCGAGGCGGTTCTCGTGCCGTCCAACCAGCCGGGAAATTCGGTCACTCTCCTGACGAACGTGCCCGGTGTCACGGTGAGCGTCGCGACTGAGACTGGTCCGGACACCGTCACCGAACAACAGGGCCAGAACTTCAACTTCACGACTGGTGGTTCCGGATGGAACGGCCAACAGGAAGGCCTAGATGTGGTCTTCCATAACTTTTCTCCTCTCGGAGCGATCGTTCTCAATCAGCGAGGCACCTCGCAAGGGAACTCGCCACGGCAGGATGTTCGCTTCACCGCGATGAGAAATGGTGCTCCGATCAGTGTGAGCGAAATGAATATCACTATTTATGACGTGAGCGCTGCCCTGGAAACTCTCGGGTCACAGCCGTGGCGACCAAGCTACCGCGATGCAGTGGGATTTAGCCTCACACCGAGCGCGACATCAACCCTTACAACGTCCATCAGCGGTGATCCTGGGACGGGTGCCGGCACCTATCAGGACCCATTCCGGCGGGCATCCGGCAACGCAGACACGAGTGGCGGCCCCTTCGCAGAACGTTTCGAGTTCGCATCGGTCAGCACCGACGGTCTCGGTATGCGATACACAAGCTTCGGGGGATTGAGTGGATGGCAGTTCATAGCCATCAGCGGAATCAGCTTCAACATCTGCGTCTAGGGGAACGAAATTCGAGCGAGCTACCATGCGCTTGCCTCGGGCCCAGCCGTCCTCACCCCGCGTGGGGCCCTGATCTGCTGGGCGGCGTTTCGCCGTTCGGGTATCTGTGGGAACAGCGCCTCCAGTGCGCTCAGGATTGAGTTCCGGGCCGTCCAGAGGGAACAGCAGGTGACGCTGCGTTCCCACTGCGAAATCGTCGCCCCGCCCTCTCGGCCCAAAATGGCGTGACCATGGTCAAGCTCATGATCGTTCCTCGCGTCTTCTCGAGCTAGGCCCGGGACGGAGGGATCCCGCCTCGGCCCTGGTCTAAGACAACAGCCAGAGCATGGAGGTAATCGCGCGGGTCTTCATCAGTGAGCATGCTCGCCGTTCATGCCGGCCAGACACGTTAAGTCGAACACGGTGTCGGGCGGCATCCGATCGCAGGCGAGACGCCTTTCGACAACAGTTTTCGCTTCAGCTTGGACGGTTTGCAGGGTCATTGGTCTCCACGCCAGCACCTCGCGTTTCTCCCCGCTCCGTCTGCTCGCGCGCCTCGGACTCTCCGCGGTGAGCGGGATGATGTGGTCCGACTCGAACTCATCCGAACGCCGCGACGCCGAAGGAGAAAGAGAGCGCCCGATCCGTGCCTGGCCTCGCAGGGGGCCGCACCATACGAGGCGTTAGCGACCGTGTTGATCGTGGCGAGGGCTGGGGACTCACGGTTCATGACTCTGGGGAGCACGGAAGAGCTCGACCGGCGCAGCTTCCGCCCTGAGGCGAGCGGACTGCTCTTCTCTGCGGTGCTTGCGGGGACCGTTGTCGTTCCAAAAGCGCCAGTTTTGTGCCTGCGTCCATGCGAACTTTTCCGAGAATGCGGTACGCGGTTGCGCGTTGAAAGGCATCGAAGACTGTTGAGTTGCAAATTACGTCGCAAAATACGCAATAATCGTCGCAAAGTAGAACACGATTCATGTTCGCCTGATCGATAGCTATATGTTGACCACAGCTATCAATTGAAGGAGCAGACGTGCCTCAGAAACCACTCCGGTTGAACACCCAAATGAACTCAGATGGCGTTGCCCGACGCTCCATAGTTATCGGTGCAGCTTGGACCACCCCCGTCATTGCCTTAGCCAGCGCTGTCCCATCAGCGGCCGCGTCGGGCAACTGCTCGACCGGCACCTTCACCACCCAGTTCACGACTGGCCAGGGTACAGGTAACCCCATCGTGCTCCAGGCCACCAGTCCAGACACAGCAGAGGTGTACACGGTCCGGATCACGTCCGCACTCGATGCCGGGACAATCGACACACAGAATGGCATGAGCTTCAACATGTCTCAGACCGCTTCGGGATGGAATGGCGGCGCCGCGAACGACGGCAGCCAAGACTACGTGTTCACGAACTTCGGCCCCACGGACGCACTCGTCCTCAGCCAACGTAAGTCCGGCACGACCGCTCCCTCCGGGACTTCTGTTGACGGTCAGCAGCTGACGTTCGAGTTCTTCGACAGTGCGGGGGCAACCGTCACTCCCACTGACGTGCAGTTCGACATCTTCGACATCTCATCCGGAGACAGTTCACCAGCGTGGCGAGCCACGTACTGGGACGCAGTCGGTTTCAGTGTGCCTCCAACGTCGATCATCCCGACCCCGGGTAGTGACCAGGGCACGGGGGCCGGAACGATTGGCAGCCCGTTCGCACGTTCCGTCGGGACCCTCAGCACAGGCGCCACCGCATGGAACGATCGCTTCATCTTCGCCGCGTTCCCCTCCGGCAGCAGCCTGCGCTACACCCAACTTGGTGGACGCCAGGGTTGGCACTTCATCTCGATCAGCGGCCTCCGCTTCGACGCTCAGGTGGCTTGTTAGGCACGCTCTCCGGCCAAGTCGATGGCTGTCGACGAAGATGGGCCGTCCTGTCTGAGCGGCACGCCCAGCCAGAACTCGGCTGTAACCGAGTGCGGAGTATGCGGGAGTGGACTTGTTCAAGGGACCGCGACCGGGTCACATCGACGTATCCAAACTGCAGCACGGGGCTCGTGGATCCGCCACTTTTCTGGTCCCGCGGACGAGCGATGCGACTCCTCTGGGCGGGAGTCATGACCGCTATACCGGTAGCGAGAGCCATTCTTCGCCTGTCTTCTCCGAGGCTGGTGCTCCGCGGGCGCGGTCTCCGGGCGCGAAGTCAGTGCGGAAACCCGGGCTCGATTCCCGTCCCGGAACGCGCTTCAAGCTCAGGACTCGCAGCGGCCAACGCTCGTCGAAGCGCGCGCACGGAACCGAACCCTGCCCAACCAGCGATGCGCTTGAGGTCAGTGGTGCTGGCGTCTACGACCTCAGAATTCAGCAGAGTACGAGCGCGTTCGACCCGAGCTGCGCGCAGTTGAGCTGATGGGCTCAAGTGAAGCCCCTCGTACGCACGGTAGAGGCTGGCGGGTGAAAGATGGAGCGCGCGGGCTAGTGCGGCGACATCAAAGGCTGGGTCCCCAGCATGCGCGCGAATAGCCTGAGTAGCCCTGTTCAGCACAGGGTTCTGCTGCGACTCACCGCCTGTTTCTGCCACCTGATCTCCGACCAGGGCGCTCATGAAGAGATGATCGATTGCGTGACGAACACCGGCAAGGCCGGAACCGGACTCCGATGTCACGGAGTTCAGTGCTGCGGTGACTGCGTTGAGGAAAACAGCCATGTATGGATCGTGCGACTCGAACAGGCCGATTCGAGGCGTCTTGGCGTACATGCCAGCGGGGAACGGCCAGTCGGACATCAAGACGATTCGCGCGACGGGCTCCTCGGAGGAGATGGTGAACGGCTTCCGCATCGACTGAACGTAGATCTGGCCTGGTTCTACTTGGATTCGCCTCTCTTCAGTGACGAGCGTCTGTGTCCCCTCGAGACCAAGGACCGCTATGAACGCACCCAGTGCCAGTGCCGCTGACCAGCGAAGGTGAAAGTCGCGGGGGAATGCCGGATGCGACCGATGGCAAACGGGTCGACGCGGATGAGGTCAGCAAACAGCCGCAGGCGACCGCTGGGGGCGGTTGCGCTCCAGCCCAACGCTTCGATCCATGCGTCGGCTGCCTCACCCTCCAAGGCGATGTTTCTCTCAACCACGTCCGCAGTGTTCTTGTCAGGGCTCATCCGTCACGTCCGTCGATTGCAGGGGTCAACCGGCGTCGAGTTTATGTCAGGACAAAGGAATCAGCGGGGTTCTCCGGATGTGGCGGGTGCCAGCAGAGCCGGCGGATCGCGAACCGGGGTCGAGGCGAGTGCACGTGGCCTGATGCTCTGTTCTCGGCGTCCGAACGTCTTCTCTCACTCGGTACGGTCCCATCACAGGAATCGGCGGATCCAGACCCTGCGGTTGCAAGTCCGGCTCAAAGACGGGACCTGCGAGGGGGCATGTTCCTCTGCGCTACGCTCTCTGGCTCCACCAGGCACTTCTGAGGTCGCCGAGTGATCAGGGAGACGGGACAAACAGATGAGACGTAGCTTCCGGCCCCAGTGGGGCCTGGCTTGAATGCTCTGCCGCAACGCGGGAGACATCCCCTTCACTCGACTGATGACCCACGACCGGCCGGAAATAGCGCAGCACAGCTGCATTCTCTTCGGTCTGCACGCTCTGGAAGCTCCAGGGAAGCTGGCTTTGCGATCTGGACTCTCGTGACTTCACGGATGCCGAGCAACATCTGGCGCAGCAGTGAGCTCCTCAGTCCGCGCGTTCCAAAGCGAGCGCAACGCGCGACGAGATCGGCGACGCGGCGTTCTTCGTGATCCGTCAATCCCGGTCGGGGCAGGCAACTCCTGCCTGTTCAGATGTGAACAAGTATCGCCGCCAGCCTGAGAAGGCCGACGACCCGAGGACCGGGCACCGAGATCGGTGGCGGGCAGTGATGGTTTCATCCGCGGAAGTTGGACAACCATTTGGGCCCGGCTTCGGTTCGTGCGAACCCGGATAGTTCGTGTCAGTAGGGCCGATTGGGACCGCAGCGTCAGGGCGTGCCGGTCATGGCAGAGCAGCCGGCTGTTCACCGGCAGGTTGATGGTTCGAGTCCATCTCAGGGAGCAAGCAGAACCCCAGCGCTTTATGCGCTGGGGTTCTTTCGTTTCCGGGCAACTCGTGATCCTCTAGTGGGGTCAGACCATCTCGACACGAGGGCGTGCAGCGAATGAGCAGAGGCGGGTCGAGTCAGGACCGGATGAACTGGGCGCGCTCGCTGCGCTTCTCTGCTCGGGAGATCGTGGAGCCGACGTCGTTCGGGGAGGCCGCGGGCGTCATCGCGAGCGCCAGCCGTGTGCATGCCCTCGGTACGAGACACTCCTTCAGCGACGTCGCGGACACCAGTGGTGTGCTGGTGAGCCTGCGGCAAGTGCCCACGGATCTTGTCATCGACGGGCTCGCGGGGACGGCGGTCATGAGCGCAGCAGTCCCGTACGGACGAGTAGCGCCGCAGCTCGATGAGGCAGGCTCTGCGCTCCACAACGCCGGTTCCCTGCCGCATATCTCCGTCGGCGGAGCTGTCGCCACCGGGACACACGGATCCGGGACTGCCCTCGGCTCCCTCAGCACCGCGGTGCGTGCTCTCGAGATCCTCGGTCCAGACGGTTCGCTCCGGACCATCGAGCGGGGCTCCGAAGGATTCCTCGGCGCAGTTCTCCACCTCGGCCTGCTCGGGGTAGTCACGCGGGTCACCTTGGATATCCAGCCGCGCTACAGCATGCGACAGGACGCTTACGGGCCAATGCCTTGGCGCACCTATCTCGAGAACCTTGATCAGGTCCATCGGGCTGGCTATTCGGTCAGCGCATTCACGACCTTCGACGGTGCCGTCAGCGAGGTGCTCGTGAAGTCCCGAATTCCAGAATACGAGGACGACATCGACGTCGAGGATGATCTGTTCGGATCGCCCCGCCTTCCGGGCGAGGCAGACTCCGAAAGCGTGACCGCTCGGGACGGCTCGGTGGGACCTTGGTGGGATCGGCTTCCCCACTTTCCGATCGCCTCCACACCGAGCGTCGGCTCGGAGCTGCAGAGTGAGCACTTCGTGCCGCTCCGGCACGCGGCGGCCGCGCTCGAGGCGGTCCGGGCGCATTCCGCTCGCCTGCAACCGCTGCTGCACGTCTGCGAGCTCAGGACGATGGCGGGGGATGAGCTCTGGCTCAGCCCGACTCAGGGTGAGGACGTGCTCTGCGTGGCGTTCACGTGGAAGAAGCTCGCAGCGCCCGTCCTGGAGCTCCTGTCCGTCATCGAGCGCAGCCTCAGCCCGTTCGAGGCGAGGCCCCACTGGGGCAAGCTCACCTCGCTCGGCCGCGACGAATTCAACGAACTGTATCCGCGCCTGCCCTCATTCCGTCGCCTTGTCTCCGAGGCGGATGCAGATCGGAAATTCGTGTCCCCGTTCAGCGAGCGCCTTCTGGATATCTGAGGGGAATCGCAACGTGCACTGTCGCGAGAGTGTGCCGGAATGCGCGCGATACGCCACCAGTCTCTGAATCAGTACTTCCGCTTTCGCGCGAGGGTCTTTAGACTCGGACACGTTGCCCGTGAAGCACCAATTGCAGAATTGCAGGAGACTCCTTGCCGAAGTCATCCACCGCCACGTCAGACACCCACCTCGACGTCCCGGGTCGGCGCGCGCGCAGAGCAAAAGAACGCCGCCGCGCCAGGCTTCTCGCCGTTCCCGTCGTCGCCGCGACGCTCGGCCTCATCGCTGCCGCGTCGATCGGCGCAGCTGCCGTCACGGGTGCGGTCGACGACGGCCAGTCGACGGTGCCGGTCGTGTCCTCGAAGGAGCACGACGGAGTCACCTACACCGTCTCCGGCAGCGTTCCGGGGCAGCTCATCGGCACCCGCGACATTCCTGTCGTGCAGGGAACCGGTGCCGGATCCGCCGGTGGCACGGTGGCACCGGGCGTCCAGTGGCCCGTCGACATGAGCCTCGTGCGAATCAGCGACGGCTTCGGACCACGCAACTCACCGTGCTCGGGATGCTCCTCGAACCACCGCGGCCTCGATATGGCCGGCCCCCAGGGCACGCGGGTCGGGACCATCGCCAACGGCATCGTGATCGAGTCCGTTCCGACCGACAGCGGCGGTCTCGGCGCCCACGTCGTCGTCGAGCACCGCATCGACGGCCTGCAGGTGCGTTCCGTGTACGCCCACCTCGTCGCAGGTTCGCCAGCGGTCAAGGTCGGCGACGAGGTCAGGACCGGACAGCTCGTGGGCCTGCTCGGCAACACCGGCGCCTCGACCGGGCCGCACCTGCACCTCGAGACAATCGTCGATGGAACCCACGTCGACCCGCAGAAGTTCCTCAACAAGTACGCGGATGGGGCTGCCGTGGACATCTTCGGCGAGGCGCCGACGTGGAACCCGCCGACGAACGATCCGTCAGAGAAGGACTACTGGGAACCGGGCGAGGACACGCCGAAGCCGCCGGCTGACCAGGTCCCTGACACGCCCGCGCAGCCCGCCCAGCCCTCGACGCCCCCGAAGGACACGACGTCGCCGGCGCCGTCTCCCACGGAGACCGAGTCGTCCACGCCGCCGCCGTCCACGTCGCCGAGCCAGGAGCCCGAGTCTCCGAGCCCAGCTCCGTCGCAGTCGCAGGAGCCAGCGGCCCCGACGCCGCCGGCGGAGTCCGAGTCGGCCGCACCCGGCCCGTCGACGGGTTCGTAGGCACGGAACTCTGCCACGGCTCTGGAAGGGCCAGGCCGCGGCCTCCTCTCAGCGCCATTTCTCCGGGTATTCTCGACCCCCTGGCCCTACTGTTGCTGGGGGATGCTCGTCGGCAGTTCAGCCGGTGAGTGGAGAGATCCGAGGATGGACGAGCTGTGATTCGCACGTACAGTGCTCCGCGCGCCGATTGGCGAGCGAGGTTCGACTCGATCGGCTTCACCTTCTACGACATGGAGTCCGAGGGCGGGCGGCCGTACTGGCAGGAGGAAGCGGCCTACGGCTTCTCAGGGGCCGAGATCGATGCGTTCGAGGAGGCGACGGCTGAGCTGTTCCGGCTCTGCATGGAGGCCTGCGAGCGCATCGTGCGCGATCGTCGCTTCGCGGAGTTCGGCATCCCGGTCGAGCTCTGGGACCTCGTCGAGAAGTCCTGGGACGAGGACGATCCCACCGTGTACGGGCGATTCGACCTCGCGTACGACGCTGCAGGCACGATCAAGCTCCTCGAATTCAACGCGGACACGCCCACGTCGCTCGTGGAGTCCGCTGCCGCGCAATGGCAGTGGCTCGTCGAGACACGGGGTGACGGCGCCGACCAGTTCAACCTCCTGCACGAGCTGCTCGTGGAGCAGTGGGTGCATCTCCGAGTGCAGCGCTGGTTCCTCCCGCAGGGCGCGCGCCTCCATCTCGCGTCGCTGCACGATAGCGGCGACGGACAGCTCATCGTCGAGGACGCCGACACCGTTGGCTACATGGCGGAGACCGCGCGTCTCGCGGGTTTCGAGGTGAAGCAGATCTTCATGGAGGATGTGCAGTTCGATGAGGACGCCCACGGCTTCATCGACGGCGACGGTGAGCGCATCGAGCGCATCTTCAAGCTGTACCCCTGGGAGTGGATGGTGCGTGAGGAGTTCGCCCAGTACTTCCCGACCACGCGAGCGACAACCGCCTGGGTCGAGCCGATCTGGAAGATGATGCTCTCCAACAAGCAGCTCCTGGTCGTGCTCTGGGAGCTCTTCCCGGATCATCCGCTGCTGCTCGCGGCCTACCCGACTCCCGATCGACTCCGTGGCAGGGCGTACGTCGAGAAGCCGAAGCTCGGACGCGAGGGCGCCAACGTCACGATGTACGACCTCGTGGGGCGCAAGACGGCCGAGAACGGCGGCGACTACGGCGCCGAGGGCTTCGTGTACCAGGAGCGGGCCACGCTCGCGAACATCGACGGCAAGACGGTCATCGTGGGTTCCTGGATCGTGGGTGAGACGCCTGCCGGTATCGACGTTCGGGAGACCAGTGGGCCCATCACGGGCGACCTCGCCGAGTTCGTGCCCCACTACATCACCGACCATGAGGAGCGACCATGACGTACGAACCGAAGCTGCGTCGCAGCCGTGGCGTGACCCTGTCCGGAATCGCCCGCCCGTCGACGCCGAAGACCGTCGGAGCGATGGGAGTCGCGGCCGCCATGATGTTCCTCGCTGGCTGCAGCACCGTCCCAGATGATGGGGTCGTGGTCGAAGGCGCCGACGGCGAGAACTACGTGCTGCCCGACGGTGCGGAACGCCCGACCTACACGTCGAAGGAGGACTGCCTCGCCGATGTGAACGAGCAGATCCAGCTCCTCGAGCAGCAGGGTGAGCAGGTCGAGGGGGACGCCGAGTCGCTGTGCGAGTCGTCCAGCAGCTACGGAACCCACTACAGCTCCGCACTCTGGCTGGGGCCGGTGCTCTTCGCGTCCTCCCGCTGGAACAGCACTCGCGTGAGCTCGTGGGCACCCGTCACCTCCGGCGGGTTCGCGGCCCCCGGCTCCTCCGCTCACTCCGACGTCGCCCAGAAGGCCCCAGCGGGAGCGACCGTCGGCTCGAGGGCACCATTGAAGAGCGGTTTCGGGGCGACGGGGAAGTCCGGGTTCGGCTCGACGGTGAAGGGCGGCGGCGGCAGCGGCAGCTCGACGGGCGGCTGACCTCTCTCGGCCCGGTCGCGGGGCTGGAGAATGGGGGCATGACCTCCGCCGACGTGATCCGCTACGACGACCTCCAGCCCGCGCCCTGGCAGAACGGTCTGGGGGTGACGCGCACCATCAGAGCCATGCCGGCCGGGGGCGGCTGGTCGCTGAGTATCGCGACGATCGAGCAGCGAGCCGAGTTCTCGCTCATCCCGGAAACTCAGCGTGTGCAGCTCGCGATCGACGCGGTGCGTCTCGAGATCGACGGCCGAGAGGTGGTGCTCGGCCCGGGGGAGCAGGCGCGGTTCGCCGGCACGCAGCACGTCGTCGGGGCATCCGTCGCTGGCAGCTCGCAGGTGCTGAATCTCATGTACTCCGATGCGATTCCCGCTCTCGATGTCGCCGTGGTCCGAGATGCTCGCGAGCTGCCACTCGATTCCGTGGCCGTCGTCGTTCTCGACGGCGAGCTGATCTGCGGGCCGCTTGTCCTCGCCCGCTTCGACACGGTGGTGCTCGAGGGAAGCGTCAGACCGTCGATCTCCGGCGTGCGCGGGCTG
Source organism: Pseudoclavibacter sp. RFBJ3 (assembly GCF_002931375.1). NCBI lineage: Bacteria > Bacillati > Actinomycetota > Actinomycetes > Micrococcales > Microbacteriaceae > Pseudoclavibacter > Pseudoclavibacter sp. RFBJ3. The sequence goes on from NZ_PSXZ01000004.1 coordinate 295,158, forward strand.
TTTGCGGTCGTTCGAGCAGCCGCGCGGAACTGAAGGGTGCATTGCCATTTGATGGCAGAACCGTTTTACTAGGTGGAAACAAGCGCGGTCGATCCGCGTAACGATCCACGTCTACGGTTGCCTGCAATGAAGGAGGCACGATGGCCGAACCGTCAACCCGAACAGTCGAACGGGCGCTCTCCCTGCTCGCGATCGTCTGCGAGCACGGCAGCCTGAGCCTGGCCGAGAGCTCGCGCCTCGCGGAACTCTCACCCAGTACGTCGCTCCGGCTGCTGCGCACGCTCGAATCCTCGGGGTTCGTGAGCCGCGATGAAGCGGGTGATTTCCACGCCGGGAGCCGGATCGTGCAGCTTGGGGCGCGAGCGCTCTCGAACGACAACCTCGTGCTGCTCTGCTCGCCGGCTATGCGCGACATCGCCGATTCGACCGGCGAGTCGGTCTACCTCAGCGTGCCCGGTCACGCGGACCAGGCGCTCTACATCGCCATCCATGAGGGCACCCAGTCGGTGCGGCACACCAACTGGGTCGGACGCACTATTCCGCTCGAGGGCTCGGCTTCCGGACGGGTGCTTCGTGGTGAGACGCCCGCCGTCGGCTACGTCACGCTCGAGAGCGGCGTCGAGAAGGACGTCACCGCGGTTGCCGCCCCCATCGTGCTCCACGAGCGCGTCATCGGCTCGCTCAGCGTGCTGGTTCCGAGCTACCGCATCACGCCGAGCAAGGTCGAGCGCTACGGCGCCCTCCTCAGCGGCGCGACCGCCAGCATCGAGCACTCACTCAGCGCGACCACGTCAGCGCGCCCCGGCCCTGCCTGAGCCGGCCCGGGCAACACTCGTCCCCCTTCCTCAACTCTTTCCGGTCACCAAGGGATCACGCACATGAACGCACACGAGAACATCAGGGCCCCACGCGGGTCGCAGCTCACTGCGAAGAGCTGGCAGACCGAGGCGCCGCTGCGCATGCTCATGAACAACCTCGATCCGGAAGTGGCCGAGCACCCGGAGAGCCTGGTCGTCTACGGCGGCACGGGCAAGGCGGCGCGCAACTGGGAGGCGTACGACGCGATTGTCCGCACCCTCACGACTCTGGAGGATGACGAGACGCTGCTCGTCCAATCGGGGAAGCCGGTCGGCGTCTTCCGCACCCACGAGTGGGCGCCTCGGGTCCTCATCGCGAACTCGAACCTCGTCGGAGACTGGGCCAACTGGCCCGAGTTCCGACGACTCGAGGCTGCCGGCCTCACGATGTATGGCCAGATGACGGCGGGTTCCTGGATCTACATCGGCACGCAGGGCATCCTCCAGGGCACTTACGAGACGTTCGCGGCCGCCGCTGAGAAGCGCTTCGGCGGCACGCTGGCGGGCACCCTGACGCTGACGGGTGGCGCGGGTGGCATGGGCGGGGCGCAGCCGCTCGCCGTCACGATGAACGAGGGTGTGGTCCTCATCGTCGACGTGGACGCGAGCCGGCTCGAGCGCCGCGTGGAGCACGGCTACCTCGACGAGATGACCCACGACCTCGACGACGCGATCGAGCGCGTGCTTGCCGCGAAGGAGGCCCGCGAGCCTCGCTCCGTCGGCGTGGTCGGCAACGCGGCGACGATCTTCCCCCTGCTCCTTCAGCATGGCGTACCCATCGACATGGTCACCGACCAGACGAGCGCGCACGACCCACTCGCCTACCTCCCCGAGGGTGTGAGCGTCGAGGAGTGGAAGGCCGAGGCAGAGCGCGACCCGGTCGGCTTCACGGAGCGCGCCCGCGCCTCCATGGCCAAGCAGGTCGAGGCCATGGTCGGGTTCCAGGATGCCGGGGCCGAGGTCTTCGATTACGGCAACTCCATCCGGGCCGAGGCGAAGCTCGGCGGGAACGAGCGAGCCTTCGAGTTCCCGGGATTCGTGCCAGCGCACATCCGCCCGCAGTTCGAGGAGGGGCGCGGACCCTTCCGATGGGTGGCGCTCTCCGGCGACCCCGCTGACATCGCCGCGACCGACCGAGCGATTCTCGAGCTGTTCCCCGACGACGAGCGACTGCACCGCTGGGTCACGGCCGCGAGCCAGAAGGTGCACTTCGAGGGCCTTCCGGCCAGGATCTGCTGGCTCGGCTACCAGGAGCGGCACCTCGCCGGGCTCAAGTTCAACGAGATGGTCGCCACCGGCGAGCTCTCCGCGCCCATCGTCATCGGCCGGGACCACCTCGATTCCGGCTCGGTCGCCTCGCCGTACCGCGAGACCGAGTCGATGAAGGACGGTTCGGACGCGATCGCGGACTGGCCTCTCCTGAACGCGCTCCTCAACACCGCCTCGGGAGCCACCTGGGTCTCCCTCCACCACGGCGGCGGCGTCGGGATCGGCAGGTCGATCCACTCCGGTCAGGTCATCGTGGCCGACGGCACCGACCTCGCCGCGCAGAAGATCGAGCGCGTGCTCACCAACGACCCCGGCACGGGCGTCATGCGGCACGTGGACGCTGGCTACGAGCACGCCGCCGTTGTCGCGAGGGAACGCGGGCTGCGGGTGCCCATGTGGGAGGGCCAATGACCGAGCGGCGCACCGCGCTCCTCGAGGTCGCCATCACCGAGGAGTCCTCCCGCAGCGAGGTCTGCCCATGAGCGTGGAGTGGGTCTGGATCGAGACCCTCGTCCGCGGCGATGTGGTCCTGCGCGCTATCAGGCTCCGCTGCGAATCGGGGGAGGTCGTCGAAGAGCAGCTCGGGGTGCCCGCCGCGGAAGGCGACCTGGTCCTCGGCACCGTCTTCCCCGCCTTCGGCAACGCGCACTCGCACGTCTTCCACCGCCTGCTCCGCGGGCGAACGCACGCAGACGGCGGGAACTTCTGGTCCTGGCGGGACAAGATGTACGCCATCGCGGGCCGGCTCACGCCCGAATCGCTGGAGCGGATCGCCACGGCCTGCTTCACCGAGATGATGGCGAGCGGATGGGGAGCCGTTGGCGAGTTCCACTACGTCCACCATCAGCCCGACGGCACGCCCTACCCCGACCACGACATGGAGCTGGCTCTCGCGCGTGCCGCCGAGACCGCTGGCATCCGCTTGACCCTGCTCGACACGTGCTACCTCGCCGGCTCGATAGGAACGGGGCTCTCAGCGCAGCAGCTTCGGTTCGGAGATGGCCACGCAGCGCGGTGGATCGCGCGGTGGTTCTCACTCGGGGAACGCCTCAGGGCCGATCATCCGCAGGTTGTGCTCGGCGCTGCCCTCCACTCCGTGCGGGCTGTGCCGACGGCCGCGATCGCAGAGATCACCCGCACTCTCCCGGACGACGTTCCCCTGCACGTCCACCTGTCAGAGCAGGTCGCGGAGAACGAGCAGAGCCTGGCAGCCCACGGGCGCACGCCCACCGAGCTGCTCGCCGACGCCGGAGCGCTCACCCGCCGCCTGAGCGTCGTCCACGCGACGCACCTGAGCGAGCACGACATCGCGCTCCTCGGCGCAGCCAGGGTGCACGCTGTCTTCTGCCCGACCACGGAAGCCGATCTCGGAGACGGCATCGGCCCCGGCACGGAGCTCGCCGCCGCCGGCGCCCGGCTGGCCGTCGGCTCGGACCAGAACGCGGTCGTCGATCCCCTCCTCGAACTGCGCGGCCTCGAGGCCGGCGAACGGCTCCGCTCGCAGACGAGGGGACGGTTCTCGCCCGGTGAGCTCACCGAGATCGGCACGACGGCCGGGTACGCGTCGCTCGGCTTCGCGTCACCCGCGACGCTTGGCGGGCCGTTCGACCTCGTCGAGGTCGACGCTGCCTCCGTCCGGACCGCGGGCTCGCACCCCGCACAGCTCGTGCTCACGGGAACGTCGAGCGACGTGCTCCGCACGGTGGTCGCGGGCCGGGTCGTCTATGACCGCGAGAGTGACTCGGCGCGGATGGCGCAGGCGGCCGCCGAGCTCGCCGTGCTCTCGGCGGACCCATCATCCAGCGCCGACGGAATCTCAGCAGGGAGCAGCACATGAGCGCGACGGTCTTCAGGAACATCGGCGAGCTCACGACCAACGGAGACCTTGGGGTGCTGCACGACGCGGCGCTTGTGCTCGACGGCCAGCGGGTGGTGTGGGTCGGCGCGGACGTGGATGCGCCAGCGGCCGACAGCAGCATCGACGTGGGCGGCCGAGCCGTGCTGCCTGGGTGGGTCGATTCCCACACCCACCTCGCCTTCGCGGGGGACCGGTCGACGGAGTTCGCGGCGCGGATGGCGGGGGAGACGTACACGGCGGGCGGCATCAAGGTCTCCGTCGAACGCACGCGCGCAGCGAGCGGTGACGAGTTGCGCTCGCTCATGGCCGAGCGCATCCGCACCGCCAACGTCAACGGCACCACGTGGCTCGAGACCAAGACGGGATACGGCCTCGGTGTCGAGACCGAGGAGCGCTCCGCGCGCCTCGCGGCGGAGTTCGGTCAGGATGTGACGTTCCTCGGTGCGCACGTCGTGCCGGACGGCTGGGACGCAGACGACTACGTGGCCCTCGTGACGGGCCCTATGCTGCAGGCGGTTCGTCCGTACGTGGCCTGGATGGATGTGTTCTGCGAGCGCGGTGCTTTCGACGAGGCGCAGTCGAGGGCGGTACTGCAGGCCGGCCTCGACTCCGGTCTCGGACTGCGGGTCCACGGCAATCAGCTCGGTCCCGGCCCCGGGGCGAGGCTGGCGGTGGAGCTGGGGGCGGCGAGCGTCGACCACTGCAATTTCCTTGACGACGAGGACATCGACCGGCTCGCAGCGTCGAGCACCGTGGCCACGCTGCTTCCCGCCTGCGACCTGTCGACTCGCCAGCCGTTCCCGCCGGCTCGGAGCCTCATCGATGCCGGGGCGACGGTTGCGCTGGCGAGCAACTGCAACCCGGGAACCTCGTACACGACGTCCATGGCCTTCTGCGTCGCCACGGCGGTGCTGCAGATGCATCTGGGCGTCGAAGAGGCGGTCTGGTCGGCCACGATGGGCGGTGCCGTCGCGCTGCGTCGGCACGAGGGTGAGCTGCCGATCGGAGGGCTCATGCCCGGCTTCCGCGCAGACCTCCAGGTGCTCGACGCCCCCTCGGTCACGCACCTGGCGTATAGGCCGGGGATGCAGCTGACGCAGGCGGTCTGGCAGGCGGGGGTCCGTCTCGCCTGAGCTGCGCGGCTCCGCACGATGGGGCACAGGGTTCACTCCCATCGGAGCACCAGCCGCCAGCCGTCCGGGTCTCTGCGCAGGTCGTACAGGCACGCGTCTGCGTCGTGCCCGTCGCGACTCGCGCTGACCCGCCAGAACTCGGTGTCGAGGCGCGACGGATCGCTCTCGCCCGCCCACCAACGCTGCTGGACCCGCCGGTAGAACGACTGCGGGAGGCCATGCACGATGTAGGCGAAGCGCTCCCACCAGAAGACGGATGGGAGCTCGTCGACGAGTTCGACCTCGATGGGGTCGTCAAGCGCTGTGGTCATGTCGGAACCCTCGCAGGAGCCACCGACAATGACCGGGCCGTTCAGCCCTCGAGGTCGTCCACGCCTGGCATCCAGCTCTTTCCTGGCCCACCCCAGCTGCGCTTGCGCATGACCTTGAACGCATCCTTGTACCAGGGATGCTCGAGGCGGTCGGCGTAGATGATGCCGTTGAGGTGGTCGTACTCGTGCTGCAGGATGCGCGCGAACCAGCCCTCTGCCTCGATCTCGTACTGCGAGCCGTCCAGGTCGGAGGCGCGCAGCAGCGCGCGCTCGGACCTGCGGAGGGGGTAGCGCTCGCCCGGGAACGAGAGGCACCCCTCCGATTCGAGCTCGTCGTCCAGCTCGAGCAGGGACTCGGGCTCGGCCGGCGTCACGTACAACTCGGGGTTGATGGCCACGCCACGGCGCATCGTGCCATCCGCCTCCTCGTAGGAGTAGACGAAGAGGCGCTTGCCGACGCCGACCTGGGGGCCCGCGAGGCCGACACCGGGGGCCGCATCCATGGTCTCGAACATGTCCGCGACGAGCTGGCGGATCTCATCGGTGATCTCGTCGACCGGGGCGGCAGCTTCGTGGAGGACTGGCTCGCCGTAGATGCGAATTGGGAGAGTTGTCATCCCATCAGCGTATCTTCGCGGCAACATCCCTTCACGACGCGCGCCGCACAATAGGATTGCCCATCATGACCATCGCACCCCTCAGTGATCTGGCAGTGCTTCCGGGGCTCTCCCCGGTCCAGATGATCGGCATTCCCCTCGCGCTCGTCGGCGCGGTCTTCATGTCGCTGGGCGCCATGTACCAGCACCGCGGTGTCAGCAAGGTCGAGGCCGCGAGCGGCACGAGCGGTGCTGCCGGGCTCAACCTGCAGCACCTCCTGGCGCTGCTGAGCCGACCCTCCTGGGTCATCGGCACCGTGATGCTCGGTCTCGCAGTGGTCATGCAACTCGCTTCGTTCGTCTTCTCGCCGATCATCGTGGTGCAGCCGCTCGGAGTCGTCTCCCTGCTGCTCACGACGCTCCTGACCGCCCGCGCGATCCGCCAGCGGCTCCCGAACGTGAAGATCTTCGCGGTGGCGCTGTGCATCATCGGCGTCGGCGCGTTTGTCACCGTGGCGGCGCTCTTCGCGAAGGAGGGGGCGATCTCCGATGAGCAGGTCTCGACGGTGCTCGTCCTCCTCGCGATCGTCGTGGTCGTCTTCGGCACGGCGTTCTTCCTGCTTCGCAAGCGCTTCAAGGCCCTCATCTACGTGCTGGGCGCCGGCATCATCTACGGCTTCGTCGCGACGCTGGCCAAGATCACGATCAACCGCATCCAGCACGACAACTTCGAGTGGCTCACCCTCATCTGCCTCGTCGCGCTGCTCGTCGCGACGGGCGTCGGCGGCTACTTCGTCCAGAACGCCTACGCCTCGGGACCGCCGGACATGGTCATCGCCGGACTCACGGTCATCGACCCGATCATCGCCGTGGCCATCGCCATCGCCGTGCTTGGCGAGGCGAGCGCTGCACCGTGGTACGCCTTCGTGATGTTCATCGTCTCTGGTGCCATCGCCGTGACGGGCGTCTTCGTGCTCGAGCGGGGGCAGACCGAGGATGAGGTCGAGGCGGTGCGCCGGAGCGCAGTGGAGGGGCGCGGTGCACTCGATCTCGAGGGTCGCCGCCACGACGCCGAGGGCCGAGCTGCGGGCACGCCGTCCGACGATGGGGACCGAGTCGAGCAGCGAATCGAGGCGCCGGGCCGCAGCGCCGCCTCGAAGCACGGGCCCGCCCGCACCATCGACCAATAGCAGAGCTTCAGCGTGTGCTGCGGCTCCGCCTCAGCGCTCGGCCAGTACCATGACGTGAGATTCCGCGAGCGACGACCACCACCTGTCGCGAGCCCAGATGAGATCGAGGTCACCACCCCGTGCCGAATGAAGGTCGTTCACCAAGCAGCACCGCCGTCGCAGCAGATGGCGAGCGGCCGCTCAAGATCCTGATCGCGGGGGACACCTTCACGCCCAATGTCAACGGTGCCGCCAAGTTCACGGAGCACCTCGCCTCCGGGATGGCCGCGCGAGGGCACGACGTGCACGTCATGGTCCCTGCCGCCAGCAGGCGTCACGGAACGTGGACCGAGCAGTACGACGGTCAGAACATCACCGCCCACCGTCTCCGTTCGCACCGCTGGTGGGCACACGACTGGCTGCGTTACGCGCCGCCGTGGCACATCCGCGCAGAGTCGCAGCGTGTTGTCGACGAGGTGCGCCCCGACGTCGTGCACTTCCAGTCGGCTGTGATCATCGGCCGCGGTGTCGCGATCGAGGCTGAGAAGCGAGGCATCCGGATCATCGGCACGAATCACCTCATGATCGAGAACCTCGTCGATCATTCGCTCCTGCCGCAGGCTCTGCGCGGGCTTGCCGCGAGCATCTGGTGGAAGGATGCGCGTTCCACGCTCGGACGTGCGACGGCCATCACGACGCCGACACGTCGCGCCGCGGACTTCCTCGAGGCCAACGGCGGCATCTCCGATGTGCTCGCGATCTCGTGCGGCATCCGAACCTCCGACTACACCTTCGACTTCTCACCGCGTGAGGCGAAGCGCATCCTCTTCGTCGGTCGCGTGACCGGCGAGAAGAAGATCGATGTGCTGCTGCGTGCGCTCACGCTGCTCCCTGGCGACGTGCACCTCGACATCGTGGGAGGCGGCGACCAGAAGAAGAACCTGCAGTCGCTCGCGAAGCAGCTCGGGCTCGCCGACCGGGTGAGATTCCACGGCTACTTGAGCGACAAGGAGCTTCGCCGCATGTACACGCGCGCCTCCGTGTTCGCGATGCCGTCGATCGCCGAGCTGCAGTCGATCGCGACGATGGAGGCGATGGCCTCCGGGCTGCCGGTCGTCGCGGCCGACGCGATGGCGCTGCCCCACCTGGTGCACGACGGCGAGAACGGCTTCCTGTTCGAGCCCAACAACAAGCGGGACCTCGCGGAGAAGCTCTCGAAAGTGCTCTCCCTCTCCTCCTCCGAGCGGGAAGAGCTGGGTCGCGCCGGACTCGACCTCGTGCGCATGCACGACATTGACCGCACGCTCGAACTCTTCGAGCGCCTCTACCGGGGAGCTTCGGTCAAGGACGTCGCCCGCGACTCCGTCAACGAGCAGGACCACTCGCTCGACTGACCCGGGGCGACGGCTGCTTTCCGTCGACGCCCGCCTGCCTCACGCCGTTTCCGGCGCCGGGGCCTCTTGCTTCGCGGGCAGGGTCAGGATGCGCGCCCCGCTCGCCGTGATCGCGATGGTGTGCTCGGTGTGCGCGGTGCGGCATCCTGTCGCGCTGCGAAGCGTCCAGCCATCGTCGTCGGTGACGAGCGTGCGAGTGTCGGCCATGACCCAGGGTTCGATCGCGAGCAGCATTCCTGCGCGGAGGCGAACGCCGCGGCCGGGGCGGCCGTCGTTCGCGACGTGCGGGTCCTGGTGCATCGTCGAGCCGATTCCGTGCCCGCCGAACTCCATGTTGATCGCGTAGCCCGCGCTCGTGAGCACCGAGCCGATCGCGTGCGAGATGTCGCCCATGCGGGCATCAGGTCTCGCGACGGCGATGGCGGCCTCGAGTGCGCGCTCGGTCGTCTCGATGAGGGCTTCATCGCGAGGGTCGCGGGTGGGCCCGACGATGAAGCTGATCGCGGCATCCGCGGCGATACCCTCGGTGATGATCGCGAGGTCGAGCGTCAGGAGGTCGCCGTCTGCGAGGCGGTAGTGGTACGGCTTGCCGTGGAGGACCGCATCGTTCACCGCGGTGCAGATGTAGTGCCCGAACGGGCCACGCCCGAAGGACGGCTCATAGTCGACGTAGCAGGAGGTGGCGCCTGCGTCGAGGATCATCGCCTTGGCCCAGCTGTCGATCTCGAGCAGGTCGGTGCCGACTCGGACGCGAGCCTTCAGGTCCTGCAGGATCGTGCCGACGAGTCGGCCCGTTCGTGCGGCGCGCTCGACTTCAGCCTCGTTGAGGATCTCGATCATCGGGGGACGTCCTTCCGGAGGTGCTGACTACGCCAATAAGTATCCCGGTAAAGATATACCGGATTAGTATCGGGTCATGGTCAGACTCCCGCTCAGCCCCGAGGAGATCGAACGAGGGGAACGCCTCGGCCTCCTCCTCCGACGATCACGAGGCGACCGCGCCATGCTGCGCGTGGCGCTCGACGCGGGTGTATCGCCCGAGACGCTGAGGAAGATCGAGTCAGGACGAGTCGCGACGCCTGCGTTCTCCACGATCGCCGCGATAGCCGGTGTGCTCGGCGTCTCGCTGGACGACGTCTGGGCTCAGATCAGCGCGCCGGATGCCGCGGGCGACGCACCGGACGCGGGGGTGCAGATCCGCGCGGCCGGCTGACGGCTCCTAGCTCGACTGTGCGGAACGCGCTTCGAGTGCGGATTCCAGACGCTCGACCTTGCCGTCGAGCTCGCCGCTGTGGCCCGGGCGGATGTCGGCCTTCAGGACCAACGAGACGCGGCTCCCGAACTGCCCTACGGCCTCGGTTGCGGCCTTGACGACGGCGAACACCTCGTCCCACTCACCCTCGATGGTCGTGAACATCGAATCGGTGCGGTTCGGCAGGCCGGAGGCGCGCACGACGGCGACCGCCGCGGCGACCGCGTTGTGCAGAGACGCGTCGCCCTCTCCCGGGGAAGGGGCGTCTGGACTCGGGGTGCCGCTTGGCGCGACGGAGAAGGCAACGATCATGCTGACCATCGTGCCACGAGGGGGCCTCGAGGTGGCCTGCAATCGAGACCTGAGTAGGGCGGGTGGGACTCGAACCCACGCATCGTCCAGTTATGAGCCGGATGCCTTAACCAGCTTGGCTACCGCCCCAAGCGCTGTCGATTGTATCCAGAATTCGCGCACACGTGCGGTGGGCGACGGGCTCGACGGGCGCAGGTCTAGACTGATGCCCCAGAAGCGGGGTCGGAGCCGACCTCGGATGCATGAAAAGCAGGGGATGATGAAGCGAGCTGAACAGCGAGCGCAGACGAGACAGGCGCTGCTCGAAGCGGCTTCGCTCGAGTTCGAGGCCAATGGCTATGCCGCCACAGTCCTCAGTGATATCTCGGACCGACTCGGCATGACCAAGGGAACGGTCTACTTCCACTTCCCGACGAAGGCGCTCCTCGCCAAGGCCGTCTCGGCGACCTGGACTGAGATGTGGGATGCGGAGATCGCTCGCGCCCGCGACCGCGGGCTCTCGCTCGACGAGCTCGAGTCACTGATGATCCGGATCGCAGAGCGGTTCCAGTCCGATTCGCTCATGCGGGCCACGATCCGTCTGGTGCGCGAGCGCGAGCTCATCGAGGAAGAGCTTCCGAGGCCTTTCGACGCCTGGCTCGAAGTGACCAAGGAAGCGCTGCAGGCGTCTCGGGAATCGGGGGTGCTCCGCGACGACATCGACGTCGACGCGGCCGCCTGGCAGGTGCTCGCGAACCTGGTCGGCATCCAGATGCTCATGCAGGATCTGAACGACGGCAGGAGCATCGTCGAGCGCGTTCGAGAGATGTGGGCGGTCCACCGCGTGACACTCGCGAACCCGGGCCGAACGGCTGACGTCGCGTCGTCGTGAACATGTGATCGAGACGGGGCGCCGACCTCGTCGCGAGGAGACTGCGATGCCAGCAAAGATCAGTCTCTAGTAGGGCATGAAACTCCCGGAACCAGTCCTTTCGGGTGATTCCGAGGATCTTCACGGTCGACAGTATGGGAGGGCGTCGGGTCGTCACCCGGCGCCCTGTCGCGTCGAAAGGTCCCTCTGTGTCTGTGCTCACTCGTCTGAGTCTCAAGTATCGAATTCTGATCGGACTGCTGACCGCTGCAATCGCGGCGGCCGGAATCATCTCGACGGCGCAGCTCAAGCAGGAGCTCATGCCGTCGGTGGAGGTCCCGCAGGGATTCGTGACGGCGACACTGACCGGGGCCTCGCCCGACGTCATGGTGACCGAGGTCACCGAGCCCATCGAGAACGCTCTCCGTGGCGTCTCGGAAGTGCAGTCCGTGACGTCGACGACGTCGGAGGGGTTCGCCCAGATCGTCGTCTCCTGGAGCTTCGACGCTGACAAGACGCAGGTCGAGGCCGAGCTCCGATCCGCCGTCGAGTCGACGAAGTCGCTCCGCCCCGAGTCCTCCACGGCAGAGCTCAACACATTCTCGCTCGACGCGCTCCCCGTGCTGACGCTCGGCGCATCCTCCGACACAGACACTGCGACGCTCTCGAAGACGCTCACCGACTCCGTGCTGCCCGCTCTCTCGCAGGTCGACGGAGTGCAGAACGTCGAAGTCTCCGGCACCCGCGAGGAGCGAGTGGAGATCAGCCTCCGCCAGGCGGACGTCGAAGCGCTCAAGATCGACACCGCGTCGATCGAGCCGACGCTCACTGCCGCTGGCATCGTGCTCCCCGCTGGAGACGTCACGAGCGGCACCGGGGAGATCTCCGTGCAGGTCGGGTCGCAGCTCAGCTCCCTGGATGCCATCCGCGCCCTCCCGTTCACGACGGAGGACTCGACCGTGCTGCTCTCGCAGTTCGCGGATGTCGACATCAAGGTGATCCCCGCAACCTCCATCTCCAGGGTCAACGGCGCGGAGACCCTGACGCTGAGTGTCACGAAGGCGTCCGACGCGAGCACGGTCTCCGTCGCGCACGGCGTCACGGAGAAGCTCGCAGAGGTCACACCCGGACTCCCGTCGAACGTCGTCTTCACGGAGATCGAGAACCAGGCACCGTACATCGAGCAGTCGATCCACGACCTCTCGGTCGAGGGTGGGCTCGGCCTCATCTTCGCCGTCCTCGTCATCTTCCTGTTCCTCGCCTCGTTCCGGTCGACGATTGTCGCGGCGATCTCGATCCCGATGTCCCTGCTCATCACGATGGTGGGCCTGAACGTGGGGGAGTACTCGCTCAACATCCTGACCCTCGGAGCGCTCACCATCGCGGTCGGACGAGTCGTGGACGACTCGATCGTCGTGATCGAGAACATCAAGCGTCGGCAGGGGGACGGCGCCCTGACGATCGAGGGGATCGTGGGCTCCGTCGGTCAGGTCGCTGGCGCCATCACCGCCTCGACGCTCACGACGGTCGCGGTCTTCCTCCCGATCGCGTTCGTCGGGGACATCGTCGGCCAGCTCTTCCGACCGTTCGCGGTGACGGTCTCCATCGCGCTGGTCGCGTCCCTCGTCGTCGCGCTGACGATCGTCCCGGTGTTCGCGTACTGGATGTTGCGTCGCCCCTCGAAGCCCATGAAGCGCGAACGGTTCGTCCGTGCGCGTGCAGCCCAGGCCGCCTGGACCGCACGCCAGGAGGAAGCAGCTGAGGGACGTTGGGCTCGTCGGTCGGCGAAGCTCGAGGCGAAGAACGAGAAGCGGGAGCAGCGCGGGAAGTCAGCGCTGCCGGTCCCCACCGCCGCCCCCGGTGTCGTCGCGGCACGGGGCGATGGTGAGGAGGGATCGCCGTACGACGGACTGCAGCGAGCCTTCGTGCCCATCCTCGACGCGACCCTGCGGCACCCACGCCGCACGATCGCGGCCGCGCTCGCCCTGCTGCTGCTCACCGGCATCGGCGCAACCGCGCTCCGCAGCGACTTCCTCGGCAGCATGGGCGATGAGACGGTCCTCGTCGAGCAGAAGCTCCCGCAGGGCACGACCATCGACGAGAGCTTGGCGGGCGCCGAGAAGCTCGAGGCCGTCCTCGCCACGAAGGGGAACGTCGAGACGTTCGTGAGCTCCATCGGGGCCGGCGGTGCTGGCGGATTCGGGGGCGGTGGCGCAGACAGCACCTCGATCACCGTGATCCCCGCAGAGGGGCAGGATGCGGAGACGGTCGCCAACAGTCTGCGCTCGGACTTCGGCGGGCTCAGCGATGTCGGCGAGGTGACCGTGACCACTGCGGCTTCCTCAGCTCTGGCATCGGACGTTCAACTCGCAATCCAGGGCAACGACGCGGACTCGCTGAGCCAGGCGGCCACGCAGCTCGGCGATGCCGTCAAGGACCTCCCCGGCGTGACGGCGGTCTCGAACGACCTCAGCACGGGCGGCAACGTGGTCATGGTCGACGTCGACCGCAGCAAGGCGGCGGGCTACGGCTACACGCAGGCGACCGTCGGCCAGGCGGTCTCCGCCGCGCTGACCGGGACCCCGCTCGGCACGGTGCGCCTCGAGGGCGTCGACCGCGACATCGTGATCGCGCCGACGCAGGGGCCAGTCGCTCTCGACCAGCTCGCCCTCATGCAGCTTCCCGTGACGGCGGTGCAGCAGCAGCGTGCCATCACCGACGCGACGGACGCGTTCACGGAGGAACAGGAGACGAAGGCCGAGGAGCAGGAGGCTGAGGCGGTCGAGCAGATGCAGGAGACCGTCGACGACGCCGTCGAGGCTCGGGACACGGTGTCCGCGCAGCTCGGCGAGCTGCAGACCCAGCTCGCGACGCTGCAGACGGCGCCGCTGACCCCAGCGGTTCCCGACGCCGGCTCCAGCATGACCCCGGAGCAGGCGGCGCAGGCGGAACGGGACGCGCAGATCGCCGCCCTGACCGAAGCGATCGAGCAGGCAGAATCGGGCATCGAGCAGGCCAACGCCGGTGTCGACGCGGCCGTCAAGGCTCAGGAGGACATGGCGGCTCAGTCGCTCGAGGCAAAGGAGCTGCAGGCCAGGCAGGAAGGGCTCGCCGACACGAAGGCGACGCCCATCCGGCTCGGAGACATCGCAGAGGTCCGCGAGGAGGCGACCCCTGGCGCGATCACCCGCAACGACGGCGCGCGCCAGGTCACGGTCTCGGTCACTCCGGCCGAGGGGCAGTTGGGAACCGTCACGCAGGCCGTCTACGCGGCGACCGACGGTCTCGAGCTTCCCGCCGGTGTCACGTTCGTCGTCGGAGGTGCGTCCGCCGACCAGGACGAGTCGTTCCAGCAGCTCGGCATGGCGATGCTCCTCGCCATCGTGCTCGTCTTCCTCATCATGGTCGCGACCTTCCGCAGCCTGATGCAGCCGCTCATCCTGCTCGTCTCGGTGCCGTTCGCCGCCACGGGAGCGGTGGCACTGCTCCTGCTCACGGATACGCCGCTCGGCCTGCCGTCGCTCATCGGACTCCTCATGCTGATCGGGATCGTGGTCACGAACGCAATCGTGCTCATCGACCTCATCAACCACATCAGGGAACGTGGTTCGAGCGTGCACGACGCGATCGTGCACGGGGCGAGGCTGCGCCTCCGTCCGATCCTCATGACCGCTGCGGCGACGATCTTCGCGCTCGTGCCGATGTCGCTCGGCCTGACCGGGGGTGGCGTGTTCATCTCCAAGCCGCTCGCCATCGTCGTGATCGGCGGCCTGATCAGCTCGACGCTGCTCACGCTGGTGCTGGTCCCCGTCCTCTACTCCAGCGTCGAGCGCCGGAACGATCGACGGGCTGCCAAGCGCGCGGCTCGCAGGGAGCGCAACGCCGAGGCGGCCGCCGAGAAGACGGCAATCGCTGCGGCTCCCGCCGGAAGCTGACGCAGGGTGGTGCCGCGCAGCAGCGCGGCGCCACCCTGAGCCGATGTGACGCGAGTCGGCGGCAGAATTCGGCAAGCTCCGACGATCGGGAGAGAATAGCCGGATGCATCCGATAGCCGCCCGTGCCCAGCTCGCGACCGCCCACCGCATCGTGGTCAAGATCGGCTCCTCATCGCTCACGGGCGCCGACGGGCACCTGAACCTCGAAGCCCTGCGCTCGCTCGTGCAGGTCATCGCGGATCGCCACGACAAGGGACTCCAGACCCTCCTCGTCACCTCGGGTGCGGTCGCCGCCGGCATCGGGCCCCTCGGTCTCCCATCGAGGCCGCGCGACGTGGCGACTGCCCAGGCTGCCGCCTCCGTCGGGCAGGGGATGCTCGTGGCCCGGTACGCAGAGGCGTTCGCGGATCGAGCCATCACCGTCGGGCAGATCCTGCTCACGGCAGAGGACACCGTGCGGCGCACCCGCTACAAGAACGCGCAGCGATCGCTCGAGCGCCTGTTCAGGCTCGCGGTCGTGCCGATCGTGAACGAGAACGACGCGGTCGTGACCGATGAGCTCCGCTTCGGCGACAACGACCGGCTCGCCGCGCTGGTCGCCCAGCTCGTCGGGGCCGACGCGCTTGTCCTGCTCACGGACGTCGACGGCCTGTACGACGGCCCGCCCAGCCGCGAGGGCACACGGCGCATCTCCGAGGTGCTCGGCCCGAGCGATCTTGAAGGCATCGAGGTCTCCGGCAGGGGCAGCGACGTCGGAACGGGTGGCATGCTCACCAAGCTCGAGTCGGTCTCCATCGCCACGGGATCGGGCATGCCCGTCGTGTTGACGAAGGCGGAGAACGCGCGCGCGGCCATCGACGGGGAGCGTGTCGGCACGTGGTTCGCCCCGACCGGGAAGCGATCGTCGCGCAAGCGCCTCTGGATCGCCCACGCCGCGCGGGTGCAGGGCAAGATCGTGCTCGACGACGGCGCCGTCGACGCCGTGCTCGGTGGGCGAGCCTCGCTGCTGGCTGCCGGAATCGTGGGCGTCGAGGGCGAGTTCGTCGCCGGCGACCCGGTCGAGCTGGTCTCGAAGGAGGGCGTCGTCATCGCACGAGGCCTCAGCGGCTTCGATGCCGTCGAGATCCCCGACATGCTCGGGCAGTCGTCGAGTTCGCTGCGCGAGTCGCTAGGGACCGGGTACGACCGCGAGGTCATCCATCGCGACGACCTGGTGCTCGTGCGCCCGAAGGGGATCCGCGTCGGCTGAGGGCGACCGCTCGCGGCGTAGAATGCTCTGTCATGACGATCTTGCAGGGTGAGCGCGCGGACACGGCGGACCAGGGCGACGCGGACGAGCTGGCGAGCACCGCCATCATCGAGCTCGCCGGGCGGGCACGGGCGGCATCGCGCGTGCTGGCTCGATCGACGCGTGCGCAGAAGGACGGGGCGCTCGTCGCCCTCGCGGAGGCCCTCGTGCGTGCGACGCCCGAGATCCTCGCCGGCAATGCGCAGGACCTCGAGCGCGGGCGCGGCTCGGGCATGTCCGAAGGTCTCCTCGACCGTCTCGCGCTGGACGAGTCCCGCATTCGAGCGATCGCCGACTCCCTGCTCGAGGTCGCGGCGCTGCCCGACCCCGTCGGTGCAGTCGTCCGAGGATCGACCCTGGCCAATGGGCTCCGACTCCGCCAGCTGCGTGTTCCGATGGGGGTCATCGGTGTCATCTACGAGGCACGTCCCAACGTCACCGTCGACGTCGCCGGGCTCGCGCTGAAGAGCGGCAACGCTGTGCTCCTCCGCGGCGGATCCGCCGCGGAGCACTCCAATTCGGCCATCATCGGCACGCTTCGTTCGGCACTGGATGCGTACGGGCTGCCCGCCGATCTCGTGCAGTCGATCGACGAGTACGGCCGCCCCGGAGCCCGCGCACTCATGCGAGCCCGCGGGCAC
The DNA here is from genome assembly GCF_002931375.1 of Pseudoclavibacter sp. RFBJ3. Lineage (NCBI taxonomy): Bacteria > Bacillati > Actinomycetota > Actinomycetes > Micrococcales > Microbacteriaceae > Pseudoclavibacter > Pseudoclavibacter sp. RFBJ3. The sequence goes on from NZ_PSXZ01000004.1 coordinate 312,023, forward strand.
GTCGACCTCGTCGTCCCTCGTGGCGGTGCCGGTCTCATCCAGACGGTCGTCCGCGAGTCTCGAGTTCCCGTCATCGAGACGGGAGTCGGCAACTGCCACGTCTTCGTCGACAGCACCGCCGAGCTCGACATGGCGCTCGAGATCCTCATCAATTCGAAGACGCACCGAGTCGGCGTCTGCAACGCGGCAGAGACCCTGCTGGTGCACTCGGATGCGGCAGAGGCGTTTCTCCCCGGCGCCCTCGCGGCGCTTGCTGAGCGCGGGGTCCGCATCCATGGCGACGACCGCACGAGGGCCGTGGCGCCTCAGGGTGTCGAGGTGCTCGAGGCGACACACGATGACTGGGCGACGGAGTACCTCGACTACGAGATCGCAGTGCGAGTCGTCGACGACTTCGATCAGGCGCTTGTGCACATCCGCGAGTTCAGCACCGGCCACACCGAGGCGATCGTCACGAGCTCGCTGCAGGCCGCAGAGCGCTTCACCGCTGAGGTCGACGCCGCAGCCGTCATCGTGAACGCGTCGACGCGCTTCACGGATGGCGGCCAGTTCGGGCTCGGCGCCGAGCTGGGCATCTCGACCCAGAAGCTGCACGCTCGCGGGCCGATGGGGCTCGAAGAGCTCACGACGACGAAGTGGGTTGTCACGGGCGACGGCCAGATCCGCGCCTGAGCTGCGGCACCTCCCGCGCGAAGATCAGTCCAGGTGATGACGCGTTCCGTCAGGCTCGCCGCGTAGCCTGATCGGAGACGTTGAAGGGACGATCATGACCAGCACCCCACTGCCCATCGAGAACCAGCCGTCGAACTTCGACCAGCACGACGCCTTCGCCCAGGCGCCGAGCACGGAACGCCCCCAGGGCCTCGACCGAGTCTTCCTCGGTGAGCTCGAGGTGTCCCGAGATCGCATCTCGGGTCCGTACGGCTCCCTCCCGACGGAGGGCTCGACCGTGTTCGTCACGAACATGTCGCGCGTCGAGCGTGCCATCCCGACGTGGGCGATCATCGTCGCGATCGCCGGGTTCTTCGTCCTGACGATCTTCAGCCTCCTGTTCCTGCTGGTGAAGGAGGATCGCGTCGTCGGCGGATACGAGGTCCGCATCTCGAATCCGACGGGGACGCTCACGAGCTTCGTGCCGGTTGATGCGCGCTCCGCCGCCTGGATCTGGCAGGACCTCCAGGGCCGTGCGGCCGCCGCGCGGGAGCTCATCGCGTCGGTAACTTCCACCGTTCGCTGACGTTCATCTCGGCGACGCGGTGGCGCCGTGTTTCGGCGCTACGCTGGAGCGCGTGAAGGCCTACGACTCGCTGTCCGTATCCACTGTTCTCCCTCCTGAGCTCGCGCCGCTGCGCACTCTCGCCAAGAATCTGCGCTGGTCCTGGCGCTCGAGCGCCGAACGGCTCTTCGCTGGCATCGACGAGCAGCTGTGGCGAGCGTGCGGCCGCAATCCCATCGTGATGCTTCGCTCACTTCCGGCATCCCGCGTCGCCGAGCTCGCGGCAGATCCCGAGTTCGTCGCGCGGCTCGGTCACGAAGCCGAGGATCTCTCGGCCTACCTCGACAGCGACCGCTGGTTCCACAAGCACACGCGGGGTACCGCGGACGAGGCGACGAGCGTTGCCTACTTCTCGATGGAGTTCGGGATCACGGAGTCGCTCCCCGTCTACTCCGGCGGTCTCGGTGTGCTCGCGGGCGACCATCTCAAGAGCGCAAGCGACCTCGGGGCGCCGATCATCGGCGTCGGCCTCCTCTACACCTACGGGTACTTCTCGCAGACCTTGTCCCGCGAGGGATGGCAGCAGGAGGCCTACTCGGAGCATCCGCCGAAGGACCTCGCCGTCGATCCCGTGTTGGACGCGTCGGGTGCCCAGTCCCGCGTCTCGCTTGCCTTCCCGGACGGGCGGACGCTCGAGATCGCACTCTGGGAGGCCCAGGTCGGCACTGTGCCGCTGCTGCTCCTCGACACGAACCTGCCAAAGAACCCCGAGGACCTCCGTGCGATCACGGATCGGCTCTACGGTGGCGACGCCGAGCACCGCATCCGGCAGGAGCTGGTGCTCGGCGTCGGCGGAGTACGAGCCGTGCAGGCGTACGCGGAACTCAACGGACGCCGGCAGCCGACCGTCTTCCACCTCAACGAGGGGCACGCGGGCTTCTCGGGCGTCGAGCGCATCGGTCAGCTGATGGCTGGCGGCGAGACGTTCGAAACCGCGCTCGCCGCAGTGCGGTCGAGCACCGTCTTCACGACGCACACGCCGGTTCCCGCCGGCATCGACCGCTTCGACGCACATCTCGTGCAGCGCTACCTCGGCTCGTCCGGCGGTCTGACTTTGGTGCCTGACGTTCCGCTGGCACGCATCATGGAGCTCGGGGCGGAAGACGACCCTGGCCGCTTCAACATGGCGCACCTCGGTCTCCGCCTCGCGCAGTACGCCAACGGCGTCGCGAAGCTGCATGGCGTCGTGTCCCGAGGCATGTTCGCCAAGCTGTATCCGGGTGTGGCCGCAGAGGAAGTCCCGATCGGCTCGATCACCAACGGCGTCCACATCCCGAGCTGGACCCGCCCGTCGATGCTCCGGGTCATCGAAGCCATGAACGGCGGACGCGAGCTCGCGACGTCCGGCACGTGGAACCACCCGGAGGCTGTCGGCGCCGAGGAGCTCTGGCGCATCCGCGGTGAGCTGCGGGCCGAGCTCGTCAGACGGGCCCGCGAATCGGTTCGTGCCTCGTGGCAGGCGCGAGGCGCACAGGACGCGGAACTCGGCTGGATCCGAGACGTGCTGGATCCCGAGCGGCTCACGATCGGCTTCGCTCGTCGAGTCTCGACCTACAAGCGCCTCACCCTCATGCTGCAGGACCGAGATCGGCTCGCTCGCATCCTCAACAATCCCGATCGTCCCGTCCAGTTCGTCATCGCCGGCAAGGCGCATCCCGCCGATATGGGCGGCAAGCAGCTCTTGCAGGAGCTGGTGAACTTCGCCGATGAGGCGGGGGTTCGCGACCGCATCGTGTTCCTCCCCGACTACAACGTCACGATCGCGAAGCACCTCGTGGCCGGCAGCGATGTGTGGCTGAACAACCCCGTGCGTCCACAGGAGGCATCCGGCACCTCGGGCATGAAGGCCGTCATGAACGGGTGCCTGACGTTCTCGATCTCAGATGGCTGGTGGGATGAGATGGCGGACGACGCTGTCGGGTGGACGATTCCTGACACCAGCGGAGTCGATGAGCGCACGCGTGACGCTCTTGAGGCCGGTGCGCTCTACGACATCCTCGAGCACGAGATCGCGCCGCTGTTCTACGCGCGCGATGAGCGGGGCCTTCCTGTCGAGTGGGTAGAGAAGGTCCGCCGTTCCGTGTCGGTCGTCGGCCCGAAGGTCGCCGCCGAGCGCATGGTGCGGGACTACGTCACCGACCTCTACCTGCCTGCGGGCCGTTCGGCACGCGTTGCCTCAGACCTCGTCGCTACACGCTCGTTCGCGACTTGGCTCGGCGACGTGCGGGCAGCCTGGCGGGGCGTCCGCGTCGAGTCCGTGGTCGCGGAGAACCGCGAGCCGAAGGCGGGGGAGAGCGTCCGTCTCTCGGCAAGAGTCGAACTCGGCGGGCTGAGCACTGACGACGTCCTCGTCGAAGCCGTCGTGGGTGCCCCCGACGCCGAGGGTGAGCTGCAGAGCACTCGGATCGTCGAGATGCGGCCTGCCCACGAGGGGGGATCGACGTTTGTCGTCGACGTCCCGATCGACGAGCCTGGACTGCTCGGCTACACCGTCCGGGTGCAGCCGAGACACGCGTTCCTGCAGGCTTCGGCCGAGCTGGGACTGGTCCGTCTCCCCGCGTAGGAGATCGCTCCTGGGCGGCGGCGCCGAAAGTAATGACAGGCTTGTCATTCGGCGTCGTCGTCGGGCATAATTCAAGTGACGACAGAAATGTCGACGTCTGGTAAACGATGCAGTTCGCATCCATTCATCACGTGATCGTTGGGGAAGACGAATCACCAAACGAATGGAGGAGAACTCATGGTTGCACCGAACGCAGGAGGGGTGCTCTACGTGCACTCCTCTCCTAAGGCGCTTTGCCAGCACGTCGAGTGGGGTGTCGGTCGCGCCCTCGGGTACGCCGTCAACCTTCCCTGGATCGACCAACCGGTCATTCCAGGGCAGTTGCGTGCGGAGTTCACCTGGGAAGGCGAGCCTGGCGCTGGGGCGGCCATCGCGTCGCACCTGCGCGGCTGGGCCCACCTTCGCTTCGAAGTCACCGAGGACGCGCGTCCTGGCGTCGATGGCGGTCGTTGGATGCACACGCCTGAGCTTGGTATCTACTACGCCCAGACGGATGCCTCTGGCGGCGTCGTGGTTCCGGAAGATCGCGTTCGGTACGCGATGGAGATCGCTGGCGGCAACGCCTCCGAGCTCCACCGCGAGCTGCGCCTCGCGCTTGGGCAGGCTTGGGACGACGAGTTGGAGCCTTTCCGCATCGCCGGCGACGAGAGTCCCGTCGTGTGGATGCACCACCGAGTCGGCTAGGCCCGCCAAGCGGATGGTCCGCTGAGAGGCGGACCGGAAGCTGTTCTCGACACTCCAAGACTGTGGCCCCTCAGGTTCTCACCTGAGGGGCCACAGTTCTTGCTGCCGGACGTCGAGGCGGTCGGCAGAGGGGGGAGGATCTACACTCCGCGGAACGCGACGACGGCGTTGTGCCCGCCGAAGCCGAACGAGGTCGAGATGGCGACCTTGCCCGGTGCATCGAAGGGACGCGGCTCGGTGACGACGTCGAGGTGGATCGCGGGGTCCTGCTCGTTCAGGTTGATCGTCGGGGGCAATGTCCCCTCCGAGAGAGCAAGCACGGTGAACATGGCCTCGAGGGCTCCCGCGCCGCCGAGCAGGTGGCCTGTGGACGCCTTGGTCGCGGAGACGGGAATGGAGGCGAGGTGCTCGCCGAAGACCGACTTCAGCGCCGTGAACTCAGCGATGTCGCCGACGGGCGTCGAGGTGGCGTGTGCGTTGATGTGCGTGACGTCCTCGACGGACACACCGGCCTGGCCCAGTGCGGCGGTGATCGCTCGTGCCGCTCCGGTGCCCTCTGGGTCCGGTGCCGTGATGTGGTGTGCATCCGCCGTGACGCCCCCGCCGATGAGCTCAGCGTAGATGCGCGCACCGCGCGCGAGCGCGTGCTCCTCGGTCTCGAGCACGAGCGCCGCAGCACCCTCGCCCAGGACGAAGCCGTCTCGGCTCACGTCGTAGGGACGTGACGCGTGCGATGGGTCGTCGTTGCGCTTCGACAGGGCCTGCATCGCCGCGAAGGAGGCGACAGGGAGCGGGTGGATTGCCGCCTCGGAGCCACCGGCGACGACGACATCGGCGAGGCCCTGCTGGAGGTGCTCGTAGGCGTCTGCAATGGCTTCCGTGCTGGATGCGCATGCTGAGACGACCGTGCGAACACCGGCGCGGGCCTTGATGTCCATGCCGATCGCTGCTCCTGGGCCGTTCGGCATGAGCATGGGGACGGTGAGCGGCATGACCCGGCGCGGGCCCTTCTCGCGGAGCGTGTCCCAGGCGTCGAGGAGCGTCCAGACTCCGCCGATGCCGGTTGCCCAGTCGACGAGGAGGCGTTCGGCGGGGATATCGCCGACGGTGAGGCCTGCATCGGCGAAGGCCTCACGGCCCGCGATGAGCGCGAACTGGCTTGAGGGGTCGAGGCGCTTGGCCTCGTGGCGGGGGAGTACCTCGCTTGCCGGGACCTTTGCGGTCGCGGCGAATTCGATGGGGATCTCGTACTTCGCGACCCATTCGGCCTCGAGTGTGCGAGCTCCTGATTCACCGGCGAGGAGCGCTTCCCAGGTGCTGCGGGCGGTGCCGCCCAGCGGGGAAGTCGCACCGATGCCGGTGACGACGATTTTCTTGGTCATGACAACTGCTCCTGAATGAACTGGGGCGAAGGTGAGACAGTCACTAAGAGTGGGCGGCAGAAGCCGCCCACTCGAAGTGAGGGATCGTCCTTAGGACGCTGCGACGATGAAGTTGACGGCGTCGCCCACGGTCTTGAGGTTTGCGACCTCGTCGTCCGGGATCTTGACGTCGAACTTCTCTTCAGCGTTGACGACGATCGTCATCATGGAGATCGAGTCGATGTCGAGGTCGTCGGTGAAAGACTTCTCAACGGTGACCGTGTCAGCCGCGATTCCGGTCTCGTCGTTTACGAGCTCAGCGAGTCCCGCGAGAACTTCGTCGTTGGTAAGTGCCATGGTGTTTCTCCTTGATTGTCAATGACCGAGCCAAGTGTATTGGTCGGCGGGGGTGCGTGGGGGAGGCGTGCGGTGACTTCTGGGGCCCGTTAGGGCAGGACGACGACCTGGGCGCCGTACACGAGGCCCGCGCCGAAGCCGATCTGGAGGGCGAGTCCGCCCGACAGCTCGGGGTTCTCCTCGAGCAGGCGATGCGTTGCGAGGGGGACGGAAGCGGCCGACGTGTTGCCGGTCGTTGCGATGTCGCGGGCGATGATGACGTGGTCGGGCAGCGCGAGCTGCTTGGCGAACTCGTCGACGATGCGCATGTTCGCCTGGTGTGGGATGAACGCGGAGAGCTGATCGGCGGTGACGCCTGCCTCTTCCAGTGCGCGGCGCGCGACCTTCGCCATGTCCCAGACGGCCCAGCGGAAGACGCTCGGCCCGTCTTGGCGCAGTGTCGGCCACTCGGAGCCGCCCTGGCGGTAGTCCTGCAGGCTCGCGTTCATGGAGACGGCTTCCCACCGGGACCCATCGGAGCCGAGGATCGACTTGGAGATGCCGGGAGCGTCGCTCGGGCCGATGATCGCAGCCCCCGCGCCGTCGCCGAGCAGGAAGGAGATCGTGCGGTCCGTGGGGTCGATGAGGTCCGACAGCTTCTCGGTGCCGACGACCAGGACATGCTCGGCGACTCCAGTGCGAACCAGCGCATCCGCCTGCGCGACGGCGTAGCAGTAGCCGGCGCACGCGGCGTTGAGGTCGTAGGCAGCAGCCGGCGTCGCACCGACGAGGTCGGCGAGGCGCGCAGCGAGCGACGGGGTCTGCATCTCGTTGCTGATGGTCGCGACGATGACGGCGCCGATGCGGCTCGGGTCGATGCCTGAGCGTTCGATGGCCTCGCGTGAGGCATCGACGGCGAGATCGAGCGCGCTCGTCTCCTCGTTCGCTCGGACGCGGGTGATGACTCCCGTGCGCTGGCGGATCCACTCGTCAGACGAGTTGATCGGCTCGATGATCTCCGAGTTCGGGACGACGCGCTCGCCGCGGGCGGCGCCCATGGCGAGGATGCGCGTGTACTGCGCGCCCGTCGACTGCACAAGGGTCGGTGTTGCTGTGGTCATGCGAGTCCTCTCGAGGATGCTCTTGGCAGTTCGGTGTGCTCAGGCGTCGGCCGCGATGCGTTCGCGTGCCACGTCGAGGTCTGCGGGAGTGGAGAGTGCGAGGGTCGGGGTTCCCTTGAGTGCTCGCTTCGCGAGTCCGCTCAGGGTGCCGGCCGGGGCGAGCTCGATGAGCGAGGTGACTCCGGCGTCGGCGAAGGAGCGCATGCAGGCGTCCCAGCGCACTGGCTGCGCGAGCTGGCGGATGAGGGCCGCACGGAACTCCACTCCGTCGGTCACGACCGAGCCGGTCTCGTTCGACCAGATCGTGCGGACGGGGTCACGGACCTCGAAGTGCTCAGCATCCGCGGCCAGCGTCGTGCGCGCCTGCTCCATGTAGCGGGTGTGGAAGGCGCCTGCCACCTTGAGCGGGATCACGCGTGTTCCTGGTGCGGGCTCGCTGCGGAGCGTCGCGAGTGCCTCGGGTGCGCCGGCCGCGACGATCTGTCCGCCGCCGTTGAAGTTGGCGGGGGTGAGGTCGAGTTCCGCGAGGCGTGCGAGAACCACGTCCTCGTCACCGCCGAGAACAGCGCTCATGCTGGTGGGAGTCGCGGCGGCGTCCTGTGCCATCAGCTGCGAACGGCGCGCGACGAACCGCATCGCAGTGTCGGCGTCGAAGATTCCCGCCGCGTAGGCGGCCGTGATCTCGCCGACGGAGTGGCCGGCGACCCCACCGATCGCCGCTGCCGCGCCGGGGATCTCCATGAGGGAGTTCCAGGCGAGGATGCCGGCGGCGACGATGAGGGGCTGTGCGACTGCGGTGTCGCGGATCGTGTCGGCGTCAGACTCCGTGCCGTGCTTCACGAGGTCGATGCCGGACGAGGCGGACAGCTGCTCGAGGGTGTCTCGGTTCCTGGTGTCTTCGATCCAGGGGAGCAGGAAGCCTGGAGTCTGGGAACCCTGGCCTGGGCAGGTGACGACAATCATGGATTCCATCATGACAGCACCTGAGCGTTCAGCCCTGTAGCAACAGTCCCAAGAACTCGAAAGATCATTAGAGGTTTTCTAGTGCGAAGTGCGGCGGCTGCGTCGAGCCACGTTGCTTGCGGGGGTTCCGCCCGACTGGCGGCGGGGTTCTGGCTGCTTCGGCTCGGCGATGTTCCCGAGGATCAGCGCGCACTGGAGGATGAGGGCCTCTCGCGGTCCGGTGGCGTCCCAGCCGATGACCTCGCTGACGCGCTTGAGGCGGTAGCGGACCGTGTTGGGGTGCACGAAGAGCTCGCGGGCCGTCGCCTCGAGCGAACGTCCGTTGTCGAGGTAGCACCAGAGCGTCGTCAGCAGGTCGCTCTGGTGGTCGGCGAGTGGCCTGAAGACCCTCGCGACGAGCGTCTGCCGTGCGAGCGGGTCGCCCGCGAGGGCACGTTCGGGGAGGAGCTCGTCGGCCAGCATGGGGCGCTGCGCCTTCCTCCACGCACCCGCCACTGCGAAGCCGGCGAGCGCGGCGCGGGCGCTGCGAGAGGCCTCGACCACGCTCGGCACGGGCGGGCCGAGGACGAGGCGGCCGTCGCCGAAGCTGGGCTCGAGCCGCTCGGCGATCTCCATGAAGGGCACCTGCTCGCCTTCGTCGCCTTCACCGGTGGGGTGGGCTCGACCGATGACGAGCACCAGCCGACCTCCCTGCACGCCGACGAGGAGGTCGACCTTGTTGTGGCGCGCCGTCCGGCGGATCTGGTCGACCTCGAGGATCCTCGGGGTCGTCCCGACGAGCACGCTGACCTCGCCGTGCCCGTGCCAGCCGAGCGCGGCGATACGGCTCGGGAGCTCGTCGTCGTGCTCGCCGGTGAGGATCGAGTCGACGACGAGCGCCTCGAGGCGCGCATCCCACAGGCCCCTGGCCTCGGCCGCGCGTGCGTACACATCGGCCGCGGCGAACGCGATATCTCGCGAGTACTTCAGCACCGCTTCACGCACGTCGCCGTCGGTCAGCTTCGTGCGCTCCTCGACGACCTCCACGACAACCCGGATGAGCTGCAGCGTCTGCTGCAGGCTCACCGAGCGGAGGAGCTCTCGAGGTGCCGAGTCGAACACGTCGGCCGCCACCCATGGGGTGGCAGTCGGGTCTTCGAACCAGGCGATGAAGGATGAGATGCCCGACTGGGCGACGAGGCCTACGGCACTACGTCGCCCAGGGGGCATGTCACCGAACCAGGGAAGGGTGTCTTCCAAGCGCTTCACCGTTGCGGTCGAGAGCTCTCCCGAGATCGATCGCAGCCAGTTGAGCGTCTGTTCCTTCGTGCGTGGAGCGGGCATGATTCCGAACTGTGAGGAGGCGAGCAGGGGAGGAGCGCTGTTAGGCGTCTCCGCCCGCGCTGCCGCTCGTGCCGGCCTTCGGGTTGTGGAGGTCGTACTTGTCGATGGCCTCCTGCACGACCGAACGGTCGATCTTGCCCTGCGTCGCGAGGCGCTCGAGAGCACGAACGACGACGGAGTGGCTGTCGATCAGGTAGTACCGACGTGCGGCGGGACGCGTGTCGGAGATGCCGAAGTCGTCGGCACCGAGCGTCGTGAAGTCATTCTTCACGAACGGACGAATCTGGTCCTGAACCGCGTGCGAGAAGTCGCTCACGGCGATGACGGGGCCTTCCGACGCCTGGAGCTTGTCCGTGACGAAGGGAACCTTGGGCTCCTCGTTCGGGTGCGTCCAGTTGTACTCCTCGGCACGGAGGCCGTCGCGACGGAGCTCGTTCCAGGACGTGACCGACCAGACTTCAGCCGCAACACCCCAGTCCTTCTCCAGGAGCTCCTGCGCTTCGAGGATCCACGGCACACCGACACCCGAGGCGAGCAGCTGGACGCGCGGTCCCTGCGCTTCGGTTCCCTTGAGGTAGTAGATGCCCTTGAGGATGCCCTCGACGTCCACGTTCTCCGGCTCAGCTGGCTGAGCCATCGGCTCGTTGTACACCGTGAGGTAGTACATGACGTTCGGGTCCTGCTTGGGGTTCTCCGACTGGGAATCCGGGCCGTACATCCGCTCGATACCCGCTTGCATGATGTGTGCGAGCTCGTAGGCGAAGGCGGGGTCGTAGGTGACGACTGCCGGGTTGGTGGCTGCGATGATCGGCGAGTGGCCGTCCATGTGCTGCAGGCCCTCGCCGGCGAGCGTCGTGCGCCCGGCCGTGGCTCCGATGAGGAAGCCGCGCGTGAGCTGGTCTGCCGCCGCCCACATGGCGTCGGCGGTGCGCTGGAACCCGAACATGGAGTAGTACATGTAGATCGGGATCATCGCCTCGCCGTGCGTCGAGTACGACGAACCGGCTGCCGTGAACGCGCCCATGGCGCCGGCCTCGTTGATGCCGACGTGGTTGATCTGCCCCTGCTCGCTCTCGCGGTAGGCGAGGAGCAGCTCGCGGTCGACCGACATGTAGTGCTGGCCGTTCGGGTTGTAGATCTTCGCGGTCGGGAAGAACGCGTCGACGCCGAAGGTGCGGGCCTCGTCCGGGATGATCGGGACGATGCGCGACCCGAAGTCCTTGGACCGCATGAGGTCCTTGAGGAGGCGGACGAACGCCATCGTCGAGGCGATCTCCTGCGTGCCGGAGCCCTTCTTGATGGACGCGTAGGTCTTGTCGTCCGGCACGGCGATCTGCGTGAACTTCGAGCGACGCTCCGGCACGAACCCGCCGAGCTCGCGGCGACGCTCCTGCATGTACTGGATCGCCTCGTTGTCGGGACCAGGGTTGTAGTACGGGGGCTGGTAGACGTCGGCCTCGAGTGCTGCATCCGAGATCGGGATGTGCAGCTGGTCGCGGAACGCCTTCAGGTCGGGAAGCGTGAGCTTCTTCATCTGGTGCGTCGCGTTGCGGCCCTCGAAGTGCGGTCCGAGACCGTAGCCCTTGATGGTGTGCGCGAGGATGACGGTCGGCTGTCCCTTGTGCTCGGTCGCCGCCTTGTACGCCGCGTAGACCTTGCGGTAGTCGTGGCCGCCTCGCTTCAGGCCCCAGATCTCGTCGTCGCTGTAGTTCTCGACGAGCTTGAGCGCCTCGGGGTCGCGTCCGAAGAAGTTCTCGCGAACGAATCCGCCCGACTCGGTCTTGTACGTCTGGAAGTCGCCATCGGGCGTTTCGTTCATCAGGGTGCGCAGCGCGCCCTTGTCGTCGCGCTCGAGGAGCGAGTCCCACTCTCGACCCCAGACGACCTTGATGACGTGCCAGCCGGCGCCGCGGAAGAAGCTCTCGAGCTCCTGGATGATCTTGCCGTTGCCGCGAACCGGGCCGTCGAGGCGCTGCAGGTTGCAGTTGACGACGAAGGTGAGGTTGTCGAGGTTCTGGTTGGCTGCGACCTGCAGCTGTCCGCGCGACTCGACCTCATCCATCTCGCCGTCGCCGAGGTAGGCCCAGACGTGTGAGCCGGAGGCGTCCTTCATGCCGCGGTTGGTGAGGTACTTGTTGAACTGCGCCTGCCAGATCGCGTTGAGCGGCCCGATGCCCATCGAGACCGTCGGGAACTGCCAGAAGTCCTTCATGAGGCGGGGGTGCGGGTACGACGGCATGCCGTGCGGGGCAGCGGACTGCTCCTGGCGGAAGCCGTCGAGCTGCTCGGCGCTGATCTGTCCCTGCAGGAAGGCGCGCGAGTAGTTGCCGGGGGAGGCGTGCCCCTGGAAGAAGACCTGGTCGGGCCCATCCGCGTGGTCGTAGCCCTTGAAGAAGTGGTTCAGACCCACTTCGTAGAGGGTCGCCTGCGAGGCGTAGGAGGAGATGTGGCCGCCGACGGCGACCCCTTCGCGCTGGGCGCGCTGCACCGTCATGGCCGCGTTCCAGCGGATCCATGAGCGGTAGGTGCGCTCCAGCGACTCGTCACCTGGGAACTCTGGCTCGTCCTCGGGCGCAATCGAGTTCACGTAATCGGTGGTTGGAACCATGGGAACGCCGAGGTGGCGCTCCCGAGACCGCTCAAGAAGGCTGAGCATGATGTCTCGTCCGCGCTGGTGTCCCTGCGCGTCTACGACCGCATCGAGCGATTCGCGCCATTCGGCGGTCTCCTCGGGGTCGCTGTCAACGTAATGCTCTGAGTACGGATCCTGGTTGTTAACAGCCACCGTCGACCTCATTTCGTTCCGGGTTCGTCACGTCTATGGCGCGCGCCAGGTTATGACGCGCAGTCCACCGGCTAGCCTATCTTTGGTTTGTGCGATGCACACGCAGGTTGGCGTGAATCCTTGTCGAAGCGCGCACAACCGAACATCGCCGTCGGAGAGGGCCTGATCGTGAGCGAATTCGCGCCGCCGCTTGAGCCCATTTCTCTGGTCGACCACCGGGGTGGGATGGGCGTGGTGGCCGGGCCGGCACCGTCATCGCGGCTCGTCGTGTTCGTTCCCATGGCCTTCACGCCCGTGTGCGCCGACGAGATCTCCGACCTCGCCCAGCTGGTGAGTGAAGCCCGGAATCGGCCCGAGTGGGGCTCCGCGCTCGAGGCTCCCGAGGTGCTCGTCGTCTCGACCGACAGCTCAGCTGCGCTGCGAGCGTGGCTCGTCGAGCTCGGCGCGGATGCACTCCTCACCGGCTGCAGCGACTTCTGGCCGCACGGTTTGGCTGCCCGTGCGTATGGTGCGTTCGACGAGGCCGCTGGCACCGCGATGCGACGCTCATTCCTCGTCAGGGCCGACGGCAGCCACCGGGTTGCCGCATCCGCGCGCCCCGGTGAGGCCCGCGTTCGATCGGACCACGCGGCCGCGCTACACTTGCTCGCCGAGGGCCTTTAGCTCAGCTGGTAGAGCGCCACGTTTACACCGTGGATGTCGTCGGTTCGATCCCGGCAGGGCCCACCACTCCGTATCCCTGGTCAGGGCCATCTGCGTTTCCGTCCACTTCAGGCGCGCAGCGGTGGTTCCCAGCGGGAACGTGTCTTCGGTCAAGGAACCTGACATCGACTTCACGCCCCAGAAGAGTGCGCCCCGGACGACCAGGGCCCCGGCGCAGTCCATACGAAAGCGCCGCTGGCTCGACAGATGAGAGGCAGCGGCGCGGTCGTGATCTTGTCGACTAATAGGACAGCGTGACCTTGGACTTCCAGACACTGCCGCTCTTGGCGCAGGTCGATCGGAACGCGGCGTCATAGCCGTTGCCGCCCTGGCGGGCCATGTAGCGGTCGGCGTAGTGCTCGCACAGCTGGAACGAGGGGCCCGTCACGTAGGCGTATGCGACTCCGGCCTGCGCGGGCGCCGCGGCGGTGACTGCGCCAGCGGCGAGCATGATCGCTCCAACGACCCCGCCGACGATCTTCTTCGTTGTGGAACCCATGGTGTCTCCCCACTCCGCTCTGTCCTGGTGCCACGACCATATCGGCGCCCAGCGATCCGTCGCCAGGGAAGTTCTGCCCGTTCCGCTGGGGACTCGCCCGGAGTCTGACTCGAGTTCTGGGACACCCCGTGACCGGCCGTGACAGCGGCGCACACATATACATGGCCCCCGACGGGGAACACTCATGGGTGCACCCGCGCTCGCTTCGGGCGTCCGACCTGTACCGTCGAAGCATGAATCTCGAGGCGGGGGATGAGAACGCGGTCCCAGGCCTTCCACCTCGCTCTTCAGTGCCGGTGGGGACAGAGCGCACCGACTCGTCAGGCATCGTCTGGAGGGCCGGAGTTCACGCCTGGGAGCGAGTCCCGGAACGCCACGGAATGGGCCTCTTGTTGAACGGGCGCCGCGCCGGGATTTTCCGTGCTGTCGCCCTGGTGACCGTGCTGGCAGTCATCTTTCTCGTGCCGCTCGTCGAGGACTGGTGGATGAAAGTGCTGGTCTTCGCCCTCTGCGCCGTGCCGTTCTTCCTCGCAGTCGGGATCACCCGATGGGCGATCGTCAGAGACTCCAGGAACCGGGTGGACGAGCAGTAGACCTAGCCCTGAGCGGTGTGCAGAAGAGCACGTCCGTTGCCGGTGATCGCGCACGCTTCGGCGGTGAGGGCCGGGGGCCCTCGCAGGTTGCTGAGAGACAGGTCCTAGGGCGCGTATCGATGGAGGCCGCGCACATCTGGGTGCACGACACCGCGAGGCCTTCATCATGCTTCCGATGTCACCCGTGGCGCTCGGGGATGGAGGAGCACCTGCGGATCGAGCTGGGGGAAGAAACGGAACGCGCATCAGCTGGTGATTCACTTTCCAGTGCCGGTCTGCGGTGAAGGCCTTGGCCGTCGATCCCGCGACAGCGAGGTTCTATCCTGCGCCAAGGCGACCTGAGGAATCTTCGCGCGTGCTGGACTCTGCACAAGAGAGTGAAACGAGTTCCACGTGCCCCAATCATCCCCACTCGGGTATGCCCGTCTCCAGGCTCGGGAATCCAAAGACAGCGTTCACTTTGCCGCGTTACTCAACAGCACCGGCATCACGCTGGTCGACACGGAACATGCCGAGAGCTACAGCATCTCAGCGCTCCGAGGCCCATCCTTCATCTGTGCGTGGGCGAGCGTCCCCGCATCGAGCTACCAAGTGCACCGGATGGGAACGTCGATCGAGTCGCGGACCTTGTTCGTCTTCGCGAACGCCGGTCAGGTCCGCGTCGGGTTGGACGGGCAGACGGTGTCGCTCGCCCGCGGGGAGGTGTCTGCAGTCGCCCCGGGGAGCTCAACCATCGAGCTCATCGCTGCGGGTGAGCGGACCGAGGTCATCCTGTTCAGCATCGACTTGCCGGTTGCCGGTCGCGGCGATTCTGCTTCTCCCATGGAAGGCATCACGCGGCTCGTCGACCCAACGCTCAACACGTTCGTCTTCACAGCCTGCTACGGCCTCGCGCAGGCACCCACGCCAGTGTCCAAAGCGACCGCGGACACGATTGAACACGCTGCCGCAACCCTCGCCCGAGGCCTGCTGGCGCGCATGGCTCACCTACAGGAGCCCGACCTCTACCTGGCATCCTTGAGGCACATCCGTCTGCATGCTGCAGACGCCAGCCTCACCCCCGTCTCTCTCGCAGATCGGTTCAAGGTCTCGACGCGCAAGCTGCAGGTTCGCTACAACCAGGAAGGCGACACTGTCGTCTCCGCCATCAGACGAAGCCGGGCGGTCATCGCGCGCAGCATCTGGCAACAGGAGCCCTCCCTCGCCGCATCGGTCGTCGCCTCGAGGTCGGGGTTCGCGTCCGCTCGGGGCCTGCGACGCGCACTCGCCGAACTCCCCGACTGAGGTTGCCCACAAGACCGGGCTCGTGGGCGCACCACACCATGTTGGACGGGATGTTTTCGAACCCTGTCGCGTGCGGTTGCTCGCCCTGCCACCTCAGACGCACCAGCTCAGTGAGATGTGGCCCGCGTGCCCACGAGCGGCCCCCGACAGGAGACCGGAAGGTGCAAGCGCGTCGTTGCTGATGGGAGTGCCGAGGGCAGTCGCCGCGCGGTACGAAGAGCCAGCGACTCCAGTGCCGGTGGAGATGGTGAGACGGGTGGTGCCGGTGAACTGCGACCCGACCATTCCTCCGCCTCCGCCCCCTGCGTAGCCGCCGCCCCCGCCACCGGCGGAAGCGGCGAAGGAGCCCCCGCCGTTGTTCAACCGGGCGGCACCGTTGCCGTCATTGCCGCCGCCGTTGGAGCCGAGCCCGAAGTTCTGACCGTTCGACCCCTCGACCCTGGTCGGCGGTCCCCAGTTGCCATTGGCGACCCGATACTGGGCCGTGCCACCGCGCGTGCCGCCGACAGAGTTATTCGCGGCGGTGGCAGGGTTCACCGCGAGTCCCGGAGCGGTGGTGTTCACGCTGCCGACCGCGCCGACACGCCCGTTGGGGGCGGAGCTACCGGCGTTGGCTGTCCCGTAGTTGAATCCAGTCGTCGCGTCCGGTGCCTGATACACGGTCGTCTGCTGCGTCGAGCCTTGAACGGTCTCTCGTACGGCGGAACCGCCTCCTCCGCCGGAGACCACGAGCGGAGTTCCACCGAGCGATCCGAGCAGGAGTGCGCTGCCGCCACCACCGGCACCCGCAGGGCCACCAGGGTTGTCGCGGGGCCCGGGCGTCGAGTTTCCCCCACTGCCGTACCCAGTTCCGCCTACGGCCGTGGTGCCGTCTGTCTTCACCTCGCCGCCCTGCCCGACCACGATCCCGAAGGTACGCTGGGCGACCGTGGCGTTGGTGGGCAGCGTGATGCGCCCGCTGGAATTCGCCCCCTGGCCGCCAGCGACGGTGGAGCCCGCACCGCCCCCGGCACCGCGCACAACGAAATCGACGTCCCTCGCCCCAGCCGGCACCGTGAAGGTGGTCAGCTGTCCGGCGGTACTGAAGACCTGGCTGGCCGTCGTGCACGTCGATGCCGCCGCGACTGGAACTGCCGTTGCTGTTGCCAGTACGGGCAGGCTCCATGCCGCCCCGCGCAGAATGCTGCGCCGGCCATGGTTTTTTGCATCACCTGTCATGTGTTCTGTCGCATTTCTCGAGTCGTGGGGGACGCGGCTCGCGTGAGAGCGGCACGTGCGCATTCGGAACTGCTGCTCATCCTGGGGAGATCTGCGCGGGAATGCGACGGGTGATGTCCTGACTGCAGATAAGCGACGATTTCTTGCGCAAAATGCCCCGCACGCTGCTTTGTCATTCCGTGGGGACTTCGAGCGAGTGCGTCACCGAAGAGCTGTAGACAGAGGCGCGTGAGTTGATGTCAGTGCGGTTCGGTGTCGTGAACAGGCACCCGAGCGGACCGCTCTCGGCGGAGTACACGCTGAGGTTCGGGTCCGCCATCTTGGCCTCCTTGTCCTCCATCCAGTCGAACAGCACCACGAGGGGCTCGACCGGGCATCGCTCGCCTCATCGTGTGCCCGAGTTCACGGGAGCAGAACCGTGGTGCGCGCGCCGCGGGGCACTGTCAGCTGTGAGTGCCCAGTAACTAACATGTGGGCATGACCTCTCAGATGCCGTTCATTCGAGCCACGTTCTCCGGCGCCCTCGTCAACCCGGCAGGAAACGGGTACGTGCCAGGAAACGTGGAGGTCAGCGACGGTTGGGTGACGCTCTGGGCACTCACGCCAGACGGGTGGACGGTCGTGGTTCGTGCGCCAGCGCCAGAGGTGAGCGTCAGGTCGACCGCGCAGAAGATCCGCCTCTCCGTCGGCGGACGGCAGTACCTGCTCCTCGCTGACCCCGATGCCGTGATTCGCGCGCTCGGGTACAGCACGGCCGGGGCCGTCGCGGCCGTCCTCGACCGCCCGGTTGCGGGAGCCGCAGCCGACGTCGGAGCCCTCCGGAACCAGATCTCGGCTGCCAACTCGTGGAATGTGGGCGGAGGTCCGCAGTTCCTCGATGCCGCACGACAGTCAGGAGCGCGCGTCTCACGGCTCGGGTACGGGGCGATCGCAGCGATCGGATGCGGAGCCGGCATCGCCGCGGTGCTGCTCGTCACCGTCATCACGGTCCTCATCATCACGCTCTGACGGACCCCAGCGCTGCCCCGTGCGGTGACGCCGTCAGGCCTATGCTGAGCCGGTGCACATCACCGAACGTTTCGCGGGGCTCGTCGAAGCCGAACTTGCCGACAAGCCCTTCGCGGTCGTCCGAGTACCAGGTGGCTTTGACGTCGGCTTCGCACTCGCCGATGCCCGGTGGGTGGGCATCCTCGCGGTCAACGACGTTCGCGACAGAATCACGTACAACGTTCGAGTGAACGAGCACGCGGGGAAGTTCAGCATCAACGACACCCTGCGTCGCATCAGCTGGAGCGCCGGGGTGTCCGGAATGGTCCCTCGACTCGGTTTCTCGATGTCCTACCAGTCGGGTCGGGTCAAGTACGGTCGCGTGATCCAGCTCGGCGTCGCGCCTGGTGGGTTCGAGGTGGCGTTCAGTCCCGAGGAGGAACGGGCTCGTATCAGAGGGATCGGGCAGGAGCTCGGTCTGAAGCCGGGGTTGAGCAGGTCGGTCCTGATCGGGCTCTGGACGGCTGGCGGGGTCGTCGGTCTGTGCATCCTTGGCGCGGCGATCGCGCTCATCATCCAAGCGTTCCTCGGGTAGCGCCGCCGGACGCCCTTGTGCGACACCTAGCTTGGTGTCGCCTCACCACTGTGCGGATTCGCGTTGTAGGTGATCGATTCCGAGAGCGCTCCGAACTGCTCGTAGAGGCGTCGCGCTGGGTCGTTTCCTGGCTTTGTCGTCCACCGGAGCACCGAGAACGCCCCCGTCTCCAGCTGCGCCGCGAGGTGGCTCAGCATCATTCGCGCGACGCCGCGTCCTCTTGCCTCAGGGCGGGTGAAGAGATCGTCCAGGTAGATGCCCGCGTCGCCGAGGATCGGGCGAGGGAAGCGGCGGTAGTGCGCGAACCCGAGGAGCCCTTCATCGTCCTCGACCACGATTGCCTGCAACGCTAGGTCGGCGTGGATCCAGGACCACACGACTTCGTTGATGCTGGCGTCCGGAGAGTAGCCGGCCGTCTGTCGGTACGAGTCAAACATCTCCGACCAGGCGACTCGATCACTCACTTGGATTTCACGAAGAGTCAGCGCCTCAAGCATGGGCGGACTCTATCGCGGTCAGATCAGGGCAGGTCGAGTTCCCACTCGCCCCGCTGGGAGACGAAGATCAGTGAAGGACCGGCCGCGAGCTCTCCTCGGAAGTCGGCATCCCTGCGCTGCTCACTGACCGCCTCGGACGGTGTCTCTCCACCGCCGGTGCCGTCTGCGCCCGAGCGGTACTCCGTGATCGACATGCCGACCCCGGTGTCCGGCTTCACGCCCGTGAACGCGCCGCCCGGACCGTCGTAGAGATACGCGCCGTACCCCGTCCCGGATTCGGGGAGCTGGGGCGCAGAGTCGATGGGACGAACGGTGACCTCCCAGGCTCCGTCGGCGTCGACGAGCAGTGCCGAGGGCGGCTCGTTCGCTGCCCACCACATCGTCTGGCCGGCGAAGGAAGTCGGGTCTGCTGTATAGCCCTCGATGCTCGTGTCGAGCAGGATCATCCCGAGCTCACCCTCGGAGTCCTCGGACCACAGCGTCAGGGGTGCGCTGCCGTCATAGGCGATGTCGATGATGCCGGAACGTGCCTTGGAGACCTCGGCGGGCAGCTCGACGCGCAGCTCGCCGGTGCCGCTCGACGTGTACTCATCGAATGTTCCGAAGGTCTCGGAAGCCCACTCCCCGGAGTCGGCCACGGGAGTGAGCGAGGACGGTGGCGGAGGTGCGGAGTCTGTTTCCTGATTCTCAGGGGGCGCCACCGACGAGCATCCGGTCAGCACAACGGCCGCTGCGAGCAACGCGATCAAGAGATGAGGGCGTGCTCCGGCGCTTCGTCGAGAACTCGCTTCTGGACTTCGGCGCATGCTCTGAGCCTAGAGAAGATGGAGCATCATGGCGAGGGGTCTGCTTGCGCCCAAGAATCGTCGGCTCACCCTCAGTCCTTGCTTCCCGGCCTTCGCTAGGGTGGCATCGAGCTGCATGGGCAGCGACCGCTCAGGAGAAGATCATGCCGAATCGAGCACACCGCGCAGAGGAGGAATCGCTCGCCGACTTCCTCGCGGATTACACCCCCGTCGAGGCGAAGTTCGCGTTGTCTACCGGCGACACTCCGCTCCTTCGAGCGATGCTGAATGCCGATCTGCTCGCCCGTGTCGGCATCGCGGAACGGCTCCTCGACGACGGCGCGGATGCCGCGGTCACGCTCGGTTCGGGGCTCAACGCCTTGCACCTGCTCTTCTCGAACCGAGAGCACGACCTCGGTAGGGAAGCGGTGCTCGTCGGCCGACTCATCGCGGGCGGTGCCGACCCGAATGCGGTGTCGAAACGCCAGGGGCCGCCACTGCTCGTCATGATCGACTCAGGGATGGCGTCGCTTGCCGGGATAGGCGCTGTCATCGACGCGATCACCGAGTCGACGACGATCGACCTCGAGGTACTCGTCAACCGCAAGGGGAGACCACGGAAGACGCTGCGTGACGAGATCGCGAGCACTCCGTGGCACCTTCCGGAGGTGAGGGAGCGCTTGGGGATTCCGCAGGATCAGTGAGGGCCACTGACGCCGCGACCGGAGAGACCAGCCGTTCTCGCAGGAGTCCGGGCTTCGTCAGGTGGCAGGATGCGCGTTTCTCGTCTCAGCCTCCGACCGCGTAGACGTTGTTCGAGACCTGGGTCGCGTGGCTCGGCGCATCGTGCCCGTCCGGGACGACGAAGAACGTGGGTCCGCCTCCGGTACCTGTTGTCATCGTGCCGCCGGGCCCAGCGCATCCGCCGACCCAGTCGTCAGCGTTCGCGTAGGCGAGCAGGCAGACTGCGAGGTCGTCGGATCCGGCGCTCAACCAGAGGTCGGTACCGGCGTAGTCTCCGACCCATCGAACGGTGTCGGCGTCGAACTCATCCAGGGCGTACTCGGGGAGGTCGGCGGGTAGAACCTTGCCAGCTTGCGGGGCCTCGTCGAGGTCCGCGTAGGTGGATGCTGCGGCTGAGCACGCGGAGGTCGCTCCGAGCAGGACTGCAGCGCCAGCGAGGGTGAGCGCCTTCGGAGTGCGTGACATCTCCCCATGCTGTCACGGGCGACTCCTCAGTGCCTCGAGGTACCGCCGAGTCATCCCCGTCTGCACGCGCCGGGCGATCGGACCGCCGATGCGCGTGAACCAGCGACCCGGAGCCGAGAACGCGACGATGCTGAACACGACCTCATCTGTTTCGGTCAAGCGGACCTCGAACCGTTCCTCACCTCGTTCCGGATGCCCGGGCAGCGTCCCATATGCGAAGCCACAGGAGGTCGAGGTGCGCTCGGCCCAGACGACGAGGCAGGGGATTCGGAACCGCAGCGGCCCGATTCGCAACCGCATGACCACGCGCGTGCCCTCGCGAAGCGGGACATCGGAGAGCTGAACCTCGGCTCCTGCTCGGCGCTGCGCCTGTCCTTCGAGCAGCTCGGTGGCTGCCCGCTCGAACGTGCCGCGCCCGTGCCCGATGACGAGCGACTCGCGGACGTGGTGGTAGCCGCTCGGCAGCCTCTTCTCGGCGGTTGCGCCGACCTCCGCGTAAGTGAGCTCGGACATCGGGCGTCAGTAGTTCGCGGGCTCGTCGACCGCGGACGCAGAGACGACCGCGGCGATCTGCATGCCCTCTGTTGCGCTCGTGAACAACGCCACGAACAGGTCGTCGCCCACTGGCCAGAGGTCGACGTGCTCGATCGACGTCACCACCAGCTTGTTTGCCACCCAGGAGTCCTTCGCTGGCGCTTCAGCCCGCGGGGCGCCCCATGCCGCGATGAACGCGGACCGCACGTCACTCATCAGGCTGGCAAGGGTCGTCTCTTCGTCGAGCCCGGTCGGCTCCCGCCCCGTGATGATCTCCAGCTCGTGCCCCCAGGCTGCGGTTGTCAACCGCAGTCCATCGAGTCGACGGAAGCGGATGCCGTCGATACGCGGTTCGTGGAGCAGCTTCCTGCAGGCCGAGACGACCGCACCGATGTCCACGGCCGGCAGGACGAACGGAGTGGTGTCCGGCTCCGGTGCGGGACCCCCGGCCGGGACTTCCAGCTCCTCGCCCTTGACCTCACCGACCCAGGCGTCGAAGGGGTCCGGCTCGCGGACCGACCACTCCGGTGGCGCGGAGACATCGAACTCCTGCTCGACCCAGGCGCGGAACTCTGCGAGGGCAGCCACCGATTCGGCGTCTTCGTCGGTGGGTGCTTCGCCGATGGAGGAGCTGTTCAGCTCCAGGTAGCCGATGGCCAGGAGGCGGAGGAAGTCGACGGCGTCGTCAGCGACGAAGAGTCGCTCGCCCTCGGAGCCGAGGACGACCACGCGCACCTCGTCGGAAGGGTCTCGCCAGAGCGCCGCGAAGCCTCCGGTTCCGTCGGTCTGGCCGAGGGGGAACAGTCGGTCGTGTCCGTTCTCTCCTGGCTCGAACCAGCCGGTGAGCGTCTCGGTGGGGGAGAAGGTGATGCCGAGCTCTGCCGTTCCGGCGTACGGAGTCAGGAAGTAGCCGTGCTTGTTCTCGAACCCCCACCCCTGAGCCTCCATCCACGTCCAGGCCCGTTCGAGGGGCTCCGGGATGCTCATCCCCGGCGGGAGCTTCGGTGCGAGGAGCTGTGAGAGTTTCGACATGGCTCAAGCATGCCTGCGTCGTTTGAATGAGTCCGGAGAGTGAAGCTGCGTCCGGACGACGAGAGCCCCGCCCCACACTTCGTGGGACGGGGCAGGGGGTCGGCTGCAGCTACGGGCGGAGCAGCACCTTGCCGACACGGCCGGAGGTGAGGCTCGCCTCGACCGCATCCGTGATCTTCTCGAATGGGAACACCTCGGCTACAGGAACCGTCAGCTGACCAGATCCGAGGTGCTGGAGCAGCTCCCCGAACAGGCGCTGCTTGAGGCCGGCGTCGATGGACTGGCTGACCTTGCTGCCCCAGAATCCGCGCACCGTGGCCTGCTTGAAGATGACGTCACCGGAGGACAGCTCGAGCGTGGGGGACGCCATGGCGCCGAAGACGACGAGCTCGCCGTTCTCGGCGAGGAGCGAGAGCACCTCGCCGGCGGACTTGCCGCCCACCGACTCGATGCCGACCTTGATGGGTGCGCCGCCCGTGATCTCGGCGACCCGGTCCCGCCAGCCCTCGGAGCTGGTCGCGACGATGCGCTCGATGCCCTGCTCGCGCAGCTCCTCGACGCCCTCATCGCGGCGCACGAGGCCGACGACGTTCACGCCTCGCGCGGCTCCGAGCTGCGCGATCATGCGGCCGACCGCGCCATTCGCGGCGTTCTGCACAAGCCAGTCGCCGCGCTCGAGGCCAAGCGACTCGAGCAGGCTGATGGCGCTGAAGGGCATCGCGACGAGCTGCGCGGCCGCTTCGTCCGGGACGGAATCCGGCACGGGGACAAGGCCTGCAGCCGGGGTGGTCACGTACTCGGCCCAAGCGCCGAACGACCCGCCAGTGGCGACCCGCTGACCGACAGCCAGCGAATCGACCCCGGCGCCGAGCGCGTCGACGATGCCGACGGCCTCGGTTCCGGCCCGCGCCGGCAGCTCCGGCTCGAAGCCGTAGGTTCCACGCACGGTCCAGAGGTCGTGGTTGTGGATGGTGGAGAGCAGGATCCGCAGGCGCACCTCGCCGGGGCCGGGCTGCGGAAGCTCGTGATCCTCGACGGTCAGGACGTCCTGGGGTTCTCCGAAAGTGGAGTGGGTGATGGTGCGCATGTTCAGTCCTCCGAGACTGTGATCGTGACGTCGATGTTGCCGCGGGTGGCGTTCGAGTAGGGGCAGACCTGGTGGGCGGCGTCGGCGAGTGCCTGTGCTTCGTCATGTCCCAGGTTCGGGATCACGACTTCCAGCAGCACGGCGAGCTGGAATCCTTCTTCGCCGTTCGGCCCGATGTGCACCCGGCCGCCGACGCTCGAGTCTCGAACGTCGACCTTCTTGCCTCTGGCGACGGCGTGCAGTGCCGAGTGGAAGCAGGCCGCGTATCCCGCGGCGAAGAGCTGCTCGGGGTTCGCGCCGCCGCCTGGCCCGCCCATCTCCTTGGGGATGGCCATCGTGAGGTCGACGGTGCCGTCGCTCGTGACGACGCGACCGTCTCGTCCCTGGCCGGTCGAGAGCGCTTCCGCGGTGTAGAGCACGTCCACAGCTAGTCCTTCTTTCCTTGTGATTCCGCCTGTGCGGCGGTGGTTTGCATGGTCTCAGTCAGGTGCTGCAGCGTGCGCAGGAGCGCCGCCGCCGATTCCTGGCTGTCGAGGCCGGTCCCCGCGGCGATGCGGGCCGGGATGTGCGAGAGCTGTCCGCGCAATGCGGTGCCGCGCTCGGCGAGTGCGACCACGACGACTCGTTCGTCACCTCGACGTCGCTCGCGGGTGACGAGTCCTGCATCCGCCATGCGCTTCAGGAGCGGTGAGAGGGTGCCGGAGTCGAGCTGCAGGAGCTCCCCGAGGGAGCTCACCGATTGCTCGCCGTCGTTCCAGAGGATCACGAGCACGAGGTACTGCGGATACGTGATGCCGACTGGCTCGAGCAGCTTGCGGTAGGCCTGCGTCGTGGCGCGGCTTGCGGCGTAGAGGGAGAAGCAGATCATCTCATCGGTTACCGGCATGCGCCAAGCATTGCACACAATTGAGTTGTGCACAACTTAATCTGAGAGGGGGATCAGCGCATTGCCAAGTGGCGGCTCAGACCTGGCCCGGTCTGGTCTGGTCTGGTCTGGCAGAGCCGTGCACGCCGGGCCTCGGCACGACGACGACAGGGCCAACTGCGCGGCCTGGGAACCGTGACCTGAACGTAGCCGTTCGGGCCGATCCGAGGGGATAGATTGATGGCTCCCCAACACGGAGGAGCGCCTGTGGCCCGCCCGTCGTCGAACAAGCGTCGCAGCCCCGGAGCGGGCGGCGCGAAGCGCGTCCGAACGACCCCGCGGGCAGGTCGCGGGAAGGCCCGCGCACCCCGTGTCGGCTCGACCACAGCGAAGCGGAGCCAGCCGCCCCGACGACAGACCTCGTCCGCGCGGACTGCGACGCGTGCGAAGCGCTCGCCGAGCTCGCGCCGCGCGACTCCCTGGTGGACGCAGCCGACGACCGTGACCTCGTCGCTGCGCTATCCCCGCCTCGCCGCGGCCGGCTTCCTGCTGGCCGTCACCGCCGTCACGCTCGCGGCCACGTTCGGAATCCTGTTGCTCTTCGTCCCCGACGTCGCTCTGCGCACCCTCGAGCAGTGCATCCAGTTCGGGACCCGCCTCGTGGGTCTCGGCCAGGCGATGGTCGACGCCGTGGCTCGGCTGCTCTGACCGACCGCGGTCTCCCGCTCGCTCACCGGCCGCTTGCAACCGCGAGGGTGGCGCTTGCGACGCGAAGCGACACGGTCGAAAGGCAGGTCTCGAGCGGACCGCGGCGAGCCGAGGCCGCCAGCACGAAGCTGATGGTGCCGAGGATCGCAAGCTGGAGAGCGAAAGCGGGAAGTCCAACGACCAGCCAGGTGGCACCGCTGTCTGCAGCGGCAGCGCCCATCGTGATCGCATACAGAAGCCCGATCGACAGGATGTGGGCAACGTACAGCGTCAGGGGCGCGGCACCGCCGGCCCGGATGATGCGCGCGGGGAGACTTGCTGACACACCGGCCATCGCCTCTCGACGGACCAGGAGCCCCACGACGGCGAGCGCGAGACCGGCCGTGCGCACTATGTCGCCCGTCGAGCCGCTGTGCGGCGCCGCGGTCAAGATCGCCTCAAGGCCGCCGCCGATGGGGGCACCGTAGCCTGAGCTCAGGCCGAACAGCTGGACGGTCAGGGCGTCCATGCCCAGTTCGCCGAGGCGCGGCACCGTGAGGAGCTGTACCGCGAGGGGTGAGATCACGGTCGCGGCGACGGAGGCACCGATGCCCCAGACAGCGAGCCTCCGCCCGAGTGCAGCACTGGTCCCCGCCGCGCGCGCAGCGAGTATGGCCCGCGCTCCGACGACCCCGATGAGCGCGTACGTGAGCCAGGTGACAACCGGATACGTCCCCGTGAACGTGACGGAGTGCAGGAATGCCCACGGCGAGTCGAAGGAGAGCTCCCCGACGGACTCGAGTGCAAGCGCTGAGCGAAGAGCATGGTTCGCGATCGGACCGGCCACCGCGAGTCCGACGGTGATGCTCAGGAGCCATCGGGTCGGCACCCATAGCAGTGGTGCGAGCAGGACCAGAGTCACTCCGAACGGGACGAGCACCACCACGATCGGCCCTGACACGAACTGCAGCACGAACCCGAGAGTCAGGAGGAGCAGGCCGCGAACGACAAGGGCGGTGGCGGCGCCGAGTCGACCGGAATGCGAGACGCGGCCTCGTGATGCGAGAACGGCGCTGGCCCCGCCGAGGACGGCGAACAGTGTCGAAGGTGGCCCGTCGATGAGCAGATTCAGACCTGGCACAGGAATCAGGCTGACGTGCGAGGCCACCATTCCGACGATGGCAATGAAACGTGCGGTGTCGAATGCGAAGAGGCGCTGCTGCGAGGCAGCTGGCCCAGGGGCAGCCGCGGGGCGCTCGAGAGAAGTTGGCATGGGTTCAAAGCTGTCAGCTGAAGGTGCCCGCTACGACCCGCTCTGGAACCATCTGACTCGGTCCAGAGGATGACCGGAAAGCGACGAGCGGATGACATTCGTGACGGAGAACCCGTAGATCAGAGCCCAGCACGGATCGTCGCCGCGACTCAGTGCTGAACCGTCGCCCGAGGCAGGCCGCGGAATCGCGAGGCCCACCAGACGAGCGACGCGGCCGCGATGAGGGCGACGAGGAGGCCCACGACGTGGAGCGCCAGGAGAGCAATGCCGCGCTCCGGCAGCAGGAAGCCGTATGGAACCCACCCGTCAGTCGCGCCTCGCAGCAGCACGACGAGCATCCACAGGAGCGGGTAGGGGAGCACGAGCCAGAGCCCACGCCACGGGAGTGGGCGGCGATCTCCGACGAGCAGCCAGTCGAGGACCACGTAGGCGGGGAAGACCACGTGGAGGATGGCGCTGGCCCAGGGAGGAGCGGAGCCAGTTCCGGGGACGAGGGTGTTGTAGATCACCCCGACGATGATCATGCAGCTCGTGGCGATCGCGCGCAGTAGGGTGAGCCAATTTGGTGCTGTGCGCCCGCGGACAGCGAGGACGCCTGCGACGATGAGGAGCAGACTCGTGAACAGGCTCGTCTGATTCGTGAAGTAGCCGAAGAAGTCGAACGGGTTGTCGTCGCCGACCTCGATTCGGCCCGCGTAGGTGAACCCGAGCAGCCCGATGGTGCCCAGCCCGACGGCGATCCGCAGCGCAGCGACAGGGGCAGGCGCCCTCGCGGTCGTCGTCTTCGGAGTGCTCGTCACCTGCGTCAGACTAGGGCCGCGCGGCTGACACGTGACTGCGACCGGCCCATCTACGATCGGGACCGTGACCGACGACTCCCTCCTTCGCGACCAAGCAGCTCCCGACTCGCCCGAAGCCGGGTTGGCCGATGCCATCGATGAGGTCCTCGAGACCGCGACGACGCTGCTCCTCGAGCGTGGCGACGCCGCCGTCGAGGACGGGCAGCTTGATCCGGTGTTCCGAGCCCACGTCGTCGGCATCCTCACGGAGGCGTGGACGAGGTTGGCCGGTCTCCGCGACTACGGGCACCTGCAAGCGCCCGCCGCGATGGATCTGGGCCTCATGCAGGCGACCGCCGATGTCCTCCTGTCGCAGGGATTGCACCCAGCGCAGCCCCTCGTCTCGGCGAACCTCCTGTTCGAGACCGCGCTCCCCGTCTTCGCGGGTCGCCTTCCTGTGCCGACTGTGACCGTCGCGCTCGTCCTGCACGCGAGCGTCTTCGGCAGGTTCGTCCCCGGTGCGCTCGCCTACGCCGAGACGCTGCGCACCCAGCTCTCCGGCGTCCAGCGAGTGGCCGAGCTCAGGCTGGCTCGCCAGCTTCGCGAGACCGTGCTGCCCTCGCTTGCCGGCGATGACGCTGCCCTCGTGGAGGCGATGGCCTGGGATCTGGAGCGTCCCGCCCCCGCAGGCTTCCCGGATGCCCTCATGGACTACGCCGCACACGAGCTGGCGGGCGCGGCTCCCGTCGAGGTCACGGAGATCGGGACGAGGGGCGCGGTATCGGCACCAGCCGCCGAAGAGCTCCACGCGATCGCCGTCGAGGCGATCCGGAACGCCCGGCGGCATGCAGGGGCGAGCCGCATCGACGTGGTCGTGCTCTGGCGGCCCTCCACGCTGGTGCTCACGGTCACCGATGACGGCACCGGCGCCGCAGCGCCCCTCGAGCAGCTCGCGGCGACCACGTTCGGGGTCGGATCCATGCGTCAGCGCGCAGCGCTGGTGCACGCCCGCATCCGCTTCGAGACGGACGAGACCGGAACGACCGTGACCATCACCTGCCCGACGACGGCTGATCCGGAGACGACCCCGGAAACGAGCGCGGACGCCCGAGCCTGAGGCCCGGGCGCCCGCTTCCGTGGGACAGGGGAGCCCTACGGTGTCGGCATGCCGCCGTTCACGTTCAGTGTCTCGCCGAGCACATAGCTCGACTCGGGCGACGCGAGGAAAACGTACGCGGGTGCAAGCTCAGCCGGCTGACCCATGCGGCCGAGCGGCGTGTCCTCGCCGAACTCCTCGACCTTCTCCGGCGGCTGACCGTCGGTGACCTGCAGGGGCGTCCAGATCGGTCCGGGGGCGACGGCGTTCACGCGGATGCCCTTGGGCGCGAGCTGCTGGGCGAGCGCCTTCGTGAAGGCGTTGATGGTCGCCTTCGTCGACGCGTAGTCGACGAGGATGGCCGCGGGCGAGTAGGCCTGGATGGACGTCGTGTTGATGATCGTCGAACCCGGCGGGAGGTGGGGGATCGCGGCCTTGGAGATCTCGAACATCGCGTAGACGTTGACCTTGAACGTCTCGTCGAACTGCTCGCTCGTGAGCGTCGTGAGGTCTTCGTTGAAGATCTGCTTGCCCGCGTTGTTGACGAGGATGTCGAGTCCGCCGAGCTTCGCGACCGCCGCATCCGCGAGGCCCTTCACGTACTTGTCGTCGGTCAGGTCGCCGGGGAGCTGCACCACGTTGACGCCCGCGTCCTGGGCGATGGCGGTGATCCGGTCGGCGTCCTCCTGCTCCTCGGGCAGGTAGGCGAGCGCGACGTCGGCGCCTTCGCGGGCGAACGCGATGACCGTGGCGGCGCCGATGCCGGAGTCACCGCCGGTCACGAGTGCGCGACGCCCCTTGAGGCGCCCGGATCCCTCGTAGGTGCTCTCGCCCAGGTCCGCCGTGTCACGGAGCTTCGCGTCGAGGCCCGGCTCGGTCTGGTCGTCGGAGTTCGGCGTGATCTCGCTGTAGAGCTTGGTGGGGTCGGTGAAGGTGTACTGATTTGCCATGTTCGTCTCCTGTACGTGGTGTCTGTGGTGGTGTGCGGGCGCCGAGCGGCGGCTAGATCGTCACGACCGAGCCCGAGTCGACCCGGTAGTTCGAGCCGTTCACGAACGAGGCCCGGTCTGAGCAGAGGAAGGTGATGACGGAGGCGACCTCGCTCGGCTCGCCGCGGCGGCCCAGCTCCATGTACGGTCGCTCCTCGTCGAGGAACGACTCGATCGCCTCGTCGACGTCCGTGCCGAGCTCCTTGGCGCGCTTCTCCATCATCGCGTCGGTCATCGGCGTCGAGATGAAGGCCGGGGAGACCGCGTTCACGAGCAGTCCCTCCGACGCGTAGCTGCGTGAGAGTCCTTTGGAGAGCGCGAGGATGCCGGCCTTCGCCGCGCAGTAGGGAAGCTCGTCGTCGTAGGGCTGCACCGCATCCTCAGAGGCGAGGAACACGATCCTGCCCCAACCGCCCTTGCGGAGCGAGGGGAGGAACTGCCGGACGAGCCGGACGGGACCGAGCAGGTCGATCTCGACGGTCTTCGTCCATCCCTCGTCGTCGATCTCGTGGAATAGCCCCTGCGCCCCGGTGATCCCCGCGGACTGCACGAGGATGTCGATGTCGCCCACGTGCTCCTGCACGAAGCCGTGCAGTTCGGCGAGCTCATCGAGTCGGGTGATGTCGGCCGCGTGCGCGAACAGCCTGCCGTCCGGCGCCTCGAGCTTGGCGGCCGCCTCCGCGAGTGCGTCCGGGTCCTTGTCGCTCAGGACGACGATCGCGCCCTCGTCGAGCAGCTGCCTGGCGGTCTCCCAGCCGATGCCGGAGTCCCCTCCGGTGATGAGTGCCTTCTTGCCGGTGATGCCGAGATCCATGTGCGTGTCTCCAGTCTTGGTTCGAGAAGTGACGTGCGTGGGGAAGAGAAGAACGAGGGGGTCACTGCGGGCTCGCGGATGCCCCGAAGACGTTGGCGGGGCGACCGTGCCCGACGCCCTCGATGGCGAAGATCGAGCCGCTGAGGGGTGCGTCGACGAGGTCGCTCTCGGTGAGGTTCTCTCGCGCCGTTCCGACGAACAGCGTCGAGAGCCCGTCGCCGCCGAAGGCGACCGACGTGACGTTCGGCGCCGGAAGGGTGAGGTCACCCAACGGCGACGCGCTGGGGTCCCAGTGCGCCACGCGTCCAGCCCCGTAGATGCCGTTCCAGAACGAGCCGTCGATGTCCCTGGCCAGCCCGTCCGAGTTGCGCCCGTGGATGAACGGCTCCAGCTCGCCGAGGTCGTCGGGGCCAGGGCCGTAGCTCGCCCGGTAGATGGTCTGCGTCGACGTGTCGGTCACGAAGATCGTGTCGCCGGAGTCGCTCCATTCGAGGCCGTTCGTCGTGTGGAACCCACCGAGGAGCAGGCGGACGGTGCCGTCGGCGTCGAAGGTGTACAGTGCTCCATCCGCCGCGGGCGAGGTGGTGTTCATCGACCCGACGACGAAGCGGCCGAACGGGTCGACCTTGCCCTCGTTGAAGCGGATGCCACCGTGGGAGTGGACGACGGAGGCGATGGTCTTCTGCAGCTCACCGTCCGGCCCGAGCACGACGATGCGGTCCTGGAGCGACGCCACGAAGCCACCCCCGGCAGCTGGCTGCACGGCGCTGACCGGGGCGGGGAGAACGGAGACTCGGTCGTCGCTGCCGTCGCGAGCCCCGTCGAGCCTCGCCCGATGGAAGGTGCCCATCGTGATGTCGACCCAGGCGAGTTCGGAGGTGCGAGCATCCCACCAGATGCTCTCGACGAGCACCGAGCGCAGCTCGCGGAAGACGGTCGGTTCACTGGTCATCTGTGGCTTCTTCCGGTGCGAGCTGTCTGATCAGGAGGGCGGCGTTGATGAGCGCGAGGTGGCTGAGTCCCTGCGGGAGGTTGCCCCAGAAGGCACCGTCGCCGGTGGCGATCATCTCGGCGAGCAGCCCGACGTCGTTGGTCTGCTCGACGAGCTCGTCCATTGCCGCGATCGCCTCCGAGGAACGGCCGACGCAGGCGAGCGCCGAGACCCGCCAGAAGGCGCAGGCGACGAAGGTGTGCTCTTCGCTGGCGACTCCCGAGTACCGGTAGAGGAGAGCGCCGCGGCCGAGTTCCCTGCTCAGGGCGTCGATGGTGGACGACATGCGCTCACCGCGATCGAAGCCGCTCGGCGCGTGGAGCAGCACGGAGGCGTCGAGGCGATCCGAGCCGGGATGCATGACGTAGCTGCCGAGCTCCTCAGACCAGCAGTGCTCCAGCGTCCACGCTCGGATGCGGTCCCGTTCCGCTCGCCAGCGGTCGACGTCTCCTTCGATGTGCGCGCCCTCTGCGAGCGCGATCGCGTCGTTGAGCGCCTGCCAGCACCCCATCTTGGAGGAGGTGTAGTGCTGTTCTTCGCCGAGCTCCCACATTCCTGCGTCTCGCTTGCGCCAGTCGTCGCAGGCCTTGTCGGCCACCTTGGCGAGGAGTCGTGCGG
The DNA here is from genome assembly GCF_002931375.1 of Pseudoclavibacter sp. RFBJ3. NCBI lineage: Bacteria > Bacillati > Actinomycetota > Actinomycetes > Micrococcales > Microbacteriaceae > Pseudoclavibacter > Pseudoclavibacter sp. RFBJ3. The sequence goes on from NZ_PSXZ01000004.1 coordinate 343,569, forward strand.
TTTCGACGTCGAGGAGGTTGCCGTCGTCGACGTAGGTGCGGCTGATGGCGATGAGGTCGCCGTAGATGCCGAGCTGCAGCTGCCCTTGCGCGGGGTTTCCCGTCACGACGGGGCCGTTGCCGCGCCACCCGGGGACGTCGTACTTCTCGACGCCCGCGCACGTCTCGCCGTTGAGCGAGTACATGACGTAGATGTCCGGGCCCTGCTCGCGGATGGTGCGCAGCAGCCAGGAGATCGCCGCGTGCGTCTCCTCCCTGAGGCCGAACCAGACGAGGGCGTGCGCGGTGTAGGCGAGGTCGCGGATCCAGGCGAACCGATAGTCCCAGTTCTTGCCGCCTGCCGGGTTCTCGGGCAGCGACGACGTTCCCGCCGCGGCGATAGCACCCGTGGGACTGTAGATGAGGAGCTTCAGCGCCAGCGCGCTGCGCTGCACCTGCTTGGACCATGGGCCGTCGTAGGAGAACTCCTCGGACCAGCTCAGCCAGCTCTCGATGGTTCGGTCGATGCCCTTGTCGACGTTCTCTGGCTCGGGAACGCGGAGGGGCTCGCCCTCGGTGGCGGTCAGGACCAGCAGGTGTCGCGAATCGGGTGCGGTCGTGAACCCGCCGCGGAGTTCGGCCTCCTCCGCTCCGCTGCGCGGGTCGGCGCTCTCGGGGCCGTGCTCGCTGCCGACGACGGCGAGGGAGAGCTCGCCGCACCGGATGATGGTGTGCTGGCCGACGCGGTCGAGCCACGGGGACCTGGTGCCGAGCATCGTGCCGGGTACGACGCGCCAGGTGAACTCGACGCTGCCGTCGATGCCGTCGATTCGTCGGGCGAGCTCGGCCCAGGGCAGGCGCCCGGCGACGCCCGTGACCATGGCGTCGGTGACGCGTGCCACACCGCTCCCGCTCGTGTAGGTGGTCTCGAGCACGTTGGTCTGCTCGATGTAGCGCCTCGTGGACGTGAAGTCGCCCGCGGGGGTCAGCTCGACGTACCCGCCTGTCTCGTCGTCGAGGAGGCGCGCGAAGACCGGGAGCGAGTCGAGGTTGGGCAGCGGCAGCCAGTCGATTCGCCCGTCGGGCGTGACGAGGGCGATGGTGCGCCCGTCGCCGATGGCGGCGTAGTCGCGAAGGGGGAATCCGGGGGGAGTCTGCGTCATGAGGGTCACGACGCTACGGGAAGGCTCGGTCCGCTCCGTGGGAGTTTCCTCCGCGTGCCTGAGCGCCTGCCGCTACTCGGGAGCGCGCATGATTATCGGGTCGCTCACCTGGTGTCAACCCTCCTGTGCCCTCACGGTCGGCGTGCGTAGCGTGCTGTGGACCGGGGAGTGCAGCGTCCCGCCGTTGGGTATGGCTGGAGGGAGAACAGGGTGCTCGAGTTCATGGGCAGGATCGGGGTCGACGCCGACTTCTGGGACGGCAGCGCCCGGCTCCTCGAGGCCGCCGAGGAGTGCGCAGGGGACGCCCCGCAGATGCTCGGCGTCCTGCGCGAGCTCCCTCCTGTCCCAGTGCCTGGACGCGGTCGCACTCGCTCGCTGCTGCATCTGCTGTCGAGCATCGCTGCGATCGATCTCACCGCCGCCCGTGTCGTCGAGCCGCACTTCGACGCCGCTGCGATCCTCGCGCAGGCGGGGGCAGAAGTCGGAGGCGGTGAAGCCTGGGGCGTCTTCGCTTCTGCGTCGCCGGTGGCTGTCCGCTGGCTTTCGGGAACGGACTCGCACAGCGTCGCCGAGGCTCCGGACGCGGAGCTGACCGGCACCAAGCGCTGGTGCTCGCTCGCAGCGAAACTCGATCGTGCACTCGTCACCGCGTCGGATTCGACGGGGGAGTGGATGTTCGTGGTCGACCTCCGGCAGGCGGCGGTGGTGCCGCGTGAAGGCGGGGCACCCTTGACCGGCCTCCGTGGAGTGCCGAGCGGGCCGGTCGATCTCCACTCGGCGACTGCGAGAGCCGTGGGGGATGTCGCCGACTGGTACACCTCGCGTCCGGGGTTCGCCTGGGGTGGGATCGCGGTCGCCGCCGTGTGGTTCGGGGGAGCGGTGGCCCTCGGGCGTGCGCTCGAACGCGCTGTGGGCGGCAGGGAACCGGACCAGCTCGGTCTCGCCTGGCTCGGTGAGGCGGATCGTCTGCTGCACGGCGTCCAGGTCCAGCTCGACGACGCCGCCGACCGCATCGACGCAGGAAGCGCCGACTGGGCTCTTGCCCAACGGGTGCGCGGGAACACCGCCTCCGCCTGCTGGCGCCTGCTGGCACTCTGCGGAGAAGCCATGGGGCCTGGCCCCCTCGCCTTCGACGCCACGCACGCACGACGGGTCGCCGACCTCACCATGTACCTCAGCCAGCATCACGGAGCCCGCGACGACGCAGCTCACGGGCAGCAGCTCGCGGCCGCGCTGCACCGCTCCTCCGAAGCCCCATCGATCTCGGGGGACGACTCGTGATCGGCGCCGCATCGGTGGAGTTCACGCATCTGGACACGGGGACACCAGAGGCAGCCTGGCGGGAAGCCGGTATCGAGCACCTTCCGACCCTCGCGCTGGAAGATGCACTCGGTCCGGAGACGCTGCTCATCGTCGGAGCCGCGCACCCCGACGACGAGTGCCTCGGCGCCGCTGGCCTCATCCGCAGGGCACTCGCGGCCGGAGCCGCCGTGCGCGTCCTGCTGTGCACCTGGGGCGAGGCCTCGCACCCAGCTTCGCCGAGCGTCCAGCCACCGGCGCTCGCCGAGCTGCGACGAGCAGAGTTCCACGAGGCACTCAGACGGCTCCGCACGAGTCCGTCAGCGGGGTCCGGGGCCACCGGCGGCCAGTCGGGCTCCATCGAGTCGGTCGAGCTCGGCCTCGGCGACGGCCAGCTCTCGCAGTCCACCGACCTCATCGCAGAGGCCGCAGCGAAGATGGTCCGGAATTCGCCGGCACAGCGTGTCGTCATCGCCGCGCCCTACCGGAGAGACGGACACACGGACCACGACACCGTCGGTGCCGCGCTCGCGCGGGCCGCCGCCGAGTCCGGCGCGCTGCTCCTCGAGTTCCCGATCTGGTTCTGGCACTGGGCACACCCCGCGCGCGACAGCGAGTGGCGTCACTGGATGCGGCTCCCGCTCTCACCGGGTGAGACCGACGACAAGGCGGCCGCCCTCGACGCGCACGCCTCGCAGCTGCACGCGCTCTCCGACGAGATCGGCGATGAGACGGTGCTCGGGGCCAGCCAGGTCGAGCACTTCTCGAGGAGCTTCGAGGTCTTCCGGGTGACGGCGAGCGCGACGCGCGACGCCGGCTCGGCGAGTCACACGTTCGATGGCGTCCATGCAGACGCGGACGACCCTTGGGACCTTCGATCCAGCTGGTACGAGCGGCGCAAGCTCGCCCTCATGGTCGGGATGCTGCCCGACGAGACGTACGGGCGCGCCCTCGAGATCGGCTGCTCCATCGGCGAGAGCACCGCAGCGCTCGCAGAGCGGTGCGATCACCTGCTCGCCGTCGACGCGAGTGCCACCGCCCTTGGCCTCGCCGCGGCGAGACTCGCCGATCTCACCGGCGTCGATCTGGCCAAGGCAACCCTGCCGCACGACTGGGACAGTCTCGGTCTCGGACCCGGTCAGCTCGATCTCGTCATCGTCTCCGAGACCGGCTACTACCTGGCGGAGGACGAGCTCTGCGAGCTCCTCGCCAACTCCCGCCGAGCCCTCTCGCCGACCGGCGTGCTCGTGCTCTGCCACTGGCGCGGTCCGATCGACGGCTGGCCGCTCGACGGCGACCGAGTGCACGCCCTCGCAGCACGACTCGGCATGCGCAGCCTCGCCTCCTACGTGCAGGACGAGACCCTCATCGATATCTACGAGAACGGGATGCCGCCGAGCGGGGGCTCCTGCTTCGCCTCGGCCGCAGCCTCTGATGCTCAACAGTCTGCGAGCGCGGCCGGATGACGGTGACGAGCCCGGTGAGCGGTCCGGCGACCGGTGCGGGGAGCTCGAGCACCCCCATCCGCGATCTGCGGATCGTGGTGCCCGCCCGCGACGAAGCGGAGACGCTGGCCGAGTGCCTCGCCGCGTTGACGGTCGCGATGGACTCGATCCGCTGCGCGAGCGCAGGTGTTCGGGTGCAGCTTGTCCTCGTCCTCGACAGCTGCCGCGACGCGAGCGCGCGGATCGCGGCCCGAGCCTCCGAGCGGGACGAGCGCATCCGCGTGATCGAGGGCCTGCACGGCTCTGTCGGCGAAGCCAGACGTGCGGGGGTGAGGGCCGCCCTCAGCCTCAGCTCCGGGGGCGACCCGACAACCGTCGACCCGACCTCGACGTGGATCGCCTCCACCGATGCCGACTCCGCCGTGCCGCGGGGCTGGCTGCTCACACACCTCGAGTTCGCCGACGCAGGCATCGACCTCTTGCTGGGGACGGTGAACGTCGAACCCCAGGCAGATGCTCCGCACATCGAGGCCAGGTGGCGTCGGGACTACTCGAGCGTCGAAGGGCACCCGCACATCCACGGTGCGAACCTCGGCGTCCGGGCCTCGGCCTATCTCGCCGCCGGTGGGTTCCCTCCGATCCGGGAACAGGAGGACACCGGCCTTGCCGCCGCGGTCAGCGCGTGCGGCTTCACCGTGCATTCGACGGCTAGCTCACCCGTCCTGACATCGGGACGGCAACGCGGACGCACGCCGGGCGGCTTCGCTGGCTACCTGGAAGACCTGTGCGCCCCGAATCTCGAGCCACGAGACAATCGGGATACGGCAAGCGAGAGGAGCAGGGCATGACAACGGCACGAGGATTCGACCACGACGTGTACGCGGGATATCTCAACGCGCACCTCCTGGCCTCGGAGGCGGGGCTGCGCGCATTCAAGTCGGCCAAGGCGACGTGGGCCGGATCGCCGCACGAGCCGACGATGCGGTTGCTCATCACCCACATCGCGGCCGACCGCCGCGACCTGGCGTCGCTCATCGATCAGCTCGGCTACCGCGAGTCGCTCCTGAAGCTCTGGCTCACGAACGCGGCGCGCGTGGCGGGCACGTTCAACCCGGTGAACATCCTGCGCCTCAGGCAGCGCCCGAGCACGCAGCTCGAACTCGACACCCTCACCGGCATGGTGCGCGCCAAGCTCTCCATGTGGGAGGCGCTCATCGCAGTGCAGCCCCGGGACCCGCGACTCGTGCTCTCCGGCTTGCAGGAACTCGAAGCCCGTGCGCACACCCAGATCGAGCTCATCCAGAGCATCAGCCGCGACTCCGTCGAGGAACGATTCCTCGAGCAGGACCCACGGGCGGGCGCAGGGCGGTGAGCCGCCGAGCGGTTGTCGTCGGGGCGGGTCCGAACGGACTCACAGCTGCAGCGCTCCTTGCGAGGCGCGGCGTCGAGGTCACCGTGTACGAGCGGGACCCCCAGATCGGAGGAGCGGCGAGGTCCGCCGAGCTGTTCGGGCCCGGTTTCGTGAGCGACCTCGGGGCTGCGGCGCATCCCTTCGGCGTCGCGAGCCCGGCGTTTCGCGAGCTTGAGCTCGAGCAGAACGGGCTCGAATGGGTGCAGCCCGAGATCCCGATGGCGCACCCGCTGCCAGGCGGCCGCGCGGCGATGCTGCACAGGGACATCGAACGCACGGCCCAGGAGCTCGGCGTCGACGGCCCCAACTGGCGACGCCTGCACGAGCACTTCTCGCACCATCCCTTCGAGACGGTGGAGAACGCGATGGGTCCGCTCCTGCGAATTCCCCCGCATCCCGTCGACATGGTGCGACTCGGGGTCTTGGGGGCCCTGCCGGCGGCGACGCTCGCGAACCTCGTCTTCCGAAGCGGCGCGGCCAAGGCACTCCTCGGCGGCTCCTCGGCGCACGCGACGCTGCCGCTCACGCGGCCTCTGACATCGGCGTTCGGCATCGCCTTCGGCGCCCTCGGCCACAGCACCGGGTGGCCCGTGGCGAAGGGCGGCTCGGCGAGCATTACGGATGCGCTCGCCAGGGTGCTCCTCGCCAACGGCGGCCGCATCGAGACCAACGCAGAGGTCACCGACCTCCGCGACCTCCCGCGGGCTGACGCCGTCCTCCTCGACCTCACGCCGAAGCAGATCCTCCGCATCGCCCCGGAGCAGCTGGAGTCGCGCTATGCCGCTCACCTCGCACGATGGAAGTACGGGGCTGGCGTGCACAAGATCGACTACCTGCTCGACGGACCCGTGCCGTGGGAGGACGCGCGGGTCGCGTCCGCCGGCACCGTGCACGTCGGCGGGGAGTTCCGGCAGATCATCGAGGCCGAACGCGACATCAACCGCGGGCGCATGCCGGAGAGGCCGTTTGTCATGGTCACGCAGCAATCTGCTGCGGACGCGAGCAGGACACACGATGGCAGGCAGGTCCTCTGGTCGTACGCGCACGTCCCGAACGGGACAGCGCTCGACGTGCGCCCAGCTCTCGAAGCACAGATCGAACGCTTCGCGCCCGGCTTCGCAGACGTGGTCCTCGAACGTCGAGAGTGGTCGCCGAGCGCGCTCGAAGCGTGGAACCCGAACCTGGTCGGCGGTGACATCGGCGGCGGTTCGATGGCGGGCACGCAGCAGCTGTTCCGGCCGGCGCCCTCGCTGCATCCCTACCGCGCCGGACGACGGGGACTCTACGTGTGCTCGTCGTCGACGCCGCCCGGGGGCGGGGTCCACGGCATGCCGGGTCTGCACGCTGCACGCGCCGTGATGCGCGATTGGGCACGCCGCGACTGAGCCGTCGGCGCGTCCCGCTACGGTGGACGCATGCATCCACCAGTCACCGGTCCCCAGCACGAGGTTGTGAGCGGACGAGTCCGCGTCAAGGTCGGCCGGGTCGCTGCGGTGCTCCGTTCCCTCGAGGTCGGCGGCGTGCAGCTCGTCGAGGACTTCGGCGACGATGTGCTCCCACCCTTCGGCGCTGGCCTGACGCTGTTCCCCTGGCCGAACAGGGTCAGGGATGGCCGATGGGCGCACGACGGGAAGACGCAGCAGCTCGACATCACGGAGCCAAGCAAGGGCAACGCCTCGCACGGTCTCCTGCGCAACACGGAGTACGCGGTCGTCGGAGAGACAGGCTCGGGCCTCGAACTCTCCGCGACGGTGTTCCCGCAGCACGGCTGGCCCTTCACGCTCCGCCACACGGTGCGGTACGAGGCCGTCGACGACGGCCTCGTCGTCACGCACACGGTCGCCAATCTCGGCACGCAGAAGGCGCTCTTCGCGGTCGGTGCTCACCCGTACTTCCGCGTCGGAGAGGAGCCGATCGCCGATCTCGTCGTCAGCGCCGACCTCGTCGAGCGCGTGCTGCTCGATGATCGACTGCTCCCGGTCGGAACCGAGCCCGTCGTGTCGGGAGGAACGTTCGACCTTCGTGCGGGTCGCAGGGTGGGCGATCTCGACCTCAACTACGCCTTCCGCGTCCGCCCTTCCGGTGACCGCACGCTGCTGAGCGTCGAGTCCGCGGCCGGGGCCCGCCTCGAGCTCTGGGGCGACGCCGACTTCCGGCACCTCCAGCTCTACACGCCCGCCGACTTCCCCCGCCCCGACGAGCACCACGGAGGCACTGGCCTTGCGTTCGCCGCGGAGCCGATGACGTCACCACCGGACGCCCTCAATTCGGGCGTCGACCTCATCGAGCTCGACGTCGCGCAGGTCTGGAGCAGTTCGTGGGGAGTTCGCTTCTCACCGGCAGACGAGAGCTGAGCTCAGACGCCCTTGCCCGAAGAACGGCGGACGACGAGCCGCGGTTCGACGAGCAGTTCCTGCGGCAGCGATTCGTTGCCCGCCTCGGCCTCGATGAGCCACCTCGCGGCCTCACGTCCGATGACCCCGTTGTGCGGGTCGACGGAGGTGAGCGAGACACCGGCGATGGATGCGAGGAACGAGTTGTCGTAGCCTGTGAGCGCCACGTCGTCCGTCGTCAGGCCGCGCTCCTCGAGCGCACGTTGCACGCCGAGGGCGGCGAGGTCGTTTGGTGCGATGATCGCGGTCGGCGGGGTCGCACGGGACAGCAGGCTCGTCGCCGCGACGTAGCCTCCGAGCTCGGTGAAGTCGCTCTCCTGGACCTGCACGTGTCCGGCGAGTCCGTGCGCCGTCATCGCTTCCTCGTAGGCTTCCGCCCGGCTGCGGCCGGCGGCGGCAAGCCCTCCGAGATGCGCGATGTCGCGGTGGCCGAGGGAGGTCAGATGCTCGACCAGGAGCGCGAGGCCCTTGCGGTCGTCGGTTCGCACGCAGCCCGCGTTCGGCAGCCCTTCGGCAAGGCCGGATGCCACGACGACGGGACGATCCTCCGCGAGAGCACCGAGCGAGGCGGCATCAGGAAGGGAGCCGGCGATGAGGACGCTCCTCGGCCGAAGATCGCTGAGCGTCGCGATCGTGCCCTCGTCGAGCTGGCGCACGGTCCCCGACTCGGGCAGCACGGCGGTCGTCATCAGCCCGCGCCGACCCGCCCGGTCGAATTCCAGGCTCGCCGCGTCGATGATCTCCGCGAACACGGGGTTGATCGGGTCTGCCACGAGAATCCCGATGAAGTCGCTCATGTTGGTCGCCAGCGACCTGGCCAGCAGATTCGGTCGGAACCCCAGCTCGTCGGCGGCTGCGAGCACACGGCTCTTCCGCGCCTCGCTGACCTTCTCCGGATCGCTGTACACGAGCGAGACGAGCGACTTGGACACGCCGGCAACCGCCGCCACGTCGCGAATCGTAGGACGCTTTGCGGGATTTGGGACAGCACGACGCTGTTGCTCTGACAAGAGGTCTCCTGGGGGAAACTCTGGGAGAAGGGCTCCGGGGGAGGGAGCTTCGGAGTGCTAACACTACGCGGAAAGTGCGGCACCGGACGGCAGCACCGCCGGTAGAATCGCCCCATGGTGACCCGACTGCGCGACGTGCTCATTTTCGGAGAGCGGAACTGGCCCTCGTCAGGAGCGGAGTCCTGGGACTCGGTCGGTCTCGTCTCCGGCGCGCTCGACGCTGAGGTGGGCCGCATCCTCCTCGCAGTCGATGCCGCCCAGCTGACCGTGAGCGAAGCCGTCGACACATCCGCCGACCTCCTGCTCGTGCATCATCCGCTGCTTCTGCGCGGCGTCACGACCGTGGCGGAGTCGAGCGCGAAGGGCTCGCTCCTCGCGCAGCTCATCCGCGCGGACTGCGCGCTTCTCGCAGCGCACACGAACGCCGACGTCGTGGAGACCGGCACGTCGGCGGCACTCGCCGCTGCGCTCCGGCTCGAGCAGGTCACGCCGATCGTGCCGTCCGCAGACAACCCCGACCGCGGCCTCGGACGCGTCGGCGTCCTCCCGCAGCCCATGACGCTCGGGGCGCTCGCACGGGCTCTCGCGGGCATACTGCCGGCAACCGCGACGGGGATCCGAGCAGCGGGCTCCTTCGACCGCCTCGTCGAGACCGTCGCGCTGTGCGGCGGAGCCGGCGACTCGCTGCTCGAGGACCCGAAGGTCGTCGGGGCCGACGTCTACATCACGAGCGATCTTCGCCACCACCCGGCCTCGGAGTCGCTCGAGCAGACACTCGCACGCGGTCGGGGGCCCGCACTCATCGACACCTCGCACTGGGCGAGCGAGTGGCTGTGGCTCGACCATGCTGCTCGTGAGCTGCGCGCGGAATTCCCGCAACTCGACGTCGAGGTGTCCGAGCTCCGCACCGACCCGTGGGAGTTCGCCATTCCCCAGTAGTGCGCGGCGGGCCACGTGCGCGCCCTGCGCGGGCGGCACACGACTTCACGACAGAATGAGGGAACTATGAACGACAACCAAGACATGAACCGGGGCCGGGCATGAAGGCCAGCGAAGCAGACCAGCGCCGTCTGCTCGACCTGGCCGAGGTCGACACCAAGCGCCGCCGTGTGCAGCACGTCGCGAAGAACCTGCCAGAGCAGCACCACCTGAACGCCCTCGACGAGGTGCGGACGAAGCACCGCGCTGAGGTCGTGCAGCTGCTCGGGCAGCTCGAGGACTCGCGCAGCGAACTCAAGAAGATCGAGTCGGATGTGGAGACCGTCGAGGCGCGTCTGAAGCGCGACAACGACCGGCTGCAGGGTGCGTCGAGCCGGAAGGACATCGAGGCGCTGCAGCGCGAGATCGAGGTGCTCCAGCGGCGCCGGACGATTCTCGAGGACGGCGAGCTCGTGGTCATGCAGCGCGTGGAGGAGCAGACCGCGGCGCACGAGGGCGCGCTCGAATCGCAGCGAAGCGTCGAAGACCGCGCGCGGGAGCTCACGGTGCTGCGCGACGCCGCTCGCGACAACCTCAAGGGCGAGTACCGTGTCCTCTCCGAGCAGCGGGCGAGCGTCCTCGCGAGCCTGCCGGCTGACCTCGTCGCGCTGTACGAGAAGCAGCGTGAGCGCTACGGCGTCGGCGCGGCCGAGCTCATCGGCAACATCACGACCGGAACCAACGTGGCTCTCGACCGGCCCGAGCTCGAGAAGATCCGCCGCGCCGCGCCGGATGACGTCGTGATCTGCCCGGACTCTGGCGCCGTCCTGGTCCGCACGGAGAAGTCCGCGCTCTGATCTGAGAAAGTCGAGCGCCCGCCGCTGAGTTCTGACATACTCAGTGGCGGAGCGCCGACGGCGTCGCTTGAAGTGAAACGCATCGTTGCTCCTCACCTATTACTACGGATCGTCCGGCACGTACCTGCCGGTAATGAGGGAGTACTCCTATGGCAACTGTGACCTTTGAAAGCGCCTCGCGCGTCTACACCGAGGGCGCTCGTCCCGCGGTCGACAGCCTGGATCTCGAGATCGACGACGGAGAGTTCCTCGTCCTCGTCGGACCATCCGGCTGCGGCAAGTCGACATCGCTGCGCATGCTGGCAGGGCTCGAAGAGGTGAATCACGGCCGCATCCTGATCGGCGACCGCGACGTCACGCACCTCCCGCCCAAGGACCGCGATATCGCCATGGTGTTCCAGAGCTACGCGCTCTACCCGCACATGACGGTCGGCGAGAACATGGGCTTCGCGCTCAAGATCGCTGGCATCAACAAGGAAGAGCGCGCCAAGCGTGTCCTCGAGGCCGCCAAGATCCTCGACCTCGAGCCGTACCTCGACCGCAAGCCGAAGGCGCTCTCCGGTGGTCAGCGTCAGCGTGTCGCCATGGGTCGCGCCATCGTGCGCAGCCCCCAGGTCTTCCTCATGGATGAGCCGCTCTCCAACCTCGACGCGAAGCTCCGTGTGCAGACGCGTACGCAGATCGCGAGCCTCACCCGCCGCCTCGGCGTCACCACGGTCTACGTCACGCACGACCAGACCGAGGCCCTCACGATGGGTGACCGCATCGCGGTCCTCAAGGACGGGGTCCTCCAGCAGGTCGGAACGCCGCGCGAGCTCTACGCGAAGCCGAAGAACGTCTTCGTCGCCGGCTTCATCGGCAGCCCGTCGATGAACATCTTCGGTGCCGACCTCACCTCAGAGGGCGTTCGCTTCGGAACCGACGTCATCCCGCTCGAGCGCGCCACGCTGGCAAAGCTCAAGTCCGGTACCGCCACGGTCGGAGTCCGCCCCGACGACATCATCATCTCGCGCGAGGAGAAGCCGGGCCTCAAGGTCGAGGTCGACCTCGTCGAGGAGCTGGGCGCGGAGGGCTACCTCTACGGCCACTCGATCATCGACGGAACGCGCACGGACATCGTCGCTCGCGTCGACGGCCGCAGCCACCCTGAGGTGGGCGAGACGATCTACGTCACCACGGACAACGACCACATCCACATCTTCGACCCGGAGACCGAGCAGCGCATCAGCGGTGCGCTCACGGAGGCCATCCGCCTGCAGGAGGCGAACGACGCTCTCGCGAGCGGAGCCGCCAACTAGCACGCTTCTCCAGAGCGGCGAACGCCCTCCCCAGATCACAGATCTGGGGAGGGCGTTCTGCTGCGCGACCGAGGAGATGCGTCGGTATGGGGGAGCGAGGGAGCGGGCACCACGAACTGCTGCGTCAGCGCACGACTGAGGGGGAGCCGGCTGGCTCCCCCTCAGTCGTGTGATGCGAGCGCCCGAGGCGCCGACGGGACTAGCCCTTCGTGGATCCTGCCAGCAGGCCGCGGACGAAGTAGCGCTGCAGCGAGAAGAACACGATGAGGGGCACGAGGATGGAGAGGAACGCACCAGCCGTGAGGAGCGGCCATTCCTGACCACGCGAACCCGTGATCTCGGCAAGCAGCTTCGTCATGGGGGCCACCGCACCGTCCGCGAAGACGAGCGCGACCAGCAGATCGTTCCAGACCCAGAGGAACTGGAAGATGCCGAACGAGGCCACGGCGGGCAGCGTCAGCGGCACGATGATGCGGAAGAAGATCTGGCCGTGGCTCGCACCGTCGACGCGAGCTGCCTCGATGACCTCACGCGGGATCTCCGAGATGAAGTTGTGCAGCAGGAAAATGGCGAGCGGCATGGCGAAGATCGAGTGAGCGATCCACACCTGTGCGAAGCCAGCATCTGCTCCGAACGCGGCGATCACGGGGACACCGAAGATCTCACCGCGGGCGAAGAGCTGCAGCAGCGGCACGAGTGCCATCTGGATCGGCACGACCTGGAGGGCGAAGACGAGGATGAACAGCCAGTTCTTGCCCTTGAAGTCCATCCACGCGAACGCGTACGCGGCGAGCAACGCGATCGCGAGCGGGATGACCGTCGCGGGGAGCGCGATGACGATGGAGTTCAGGAACGCCTGCGCCATCGTGAGCTGCGTATTGCCGGAGGCGAGCACCTCGACGTAGTTGTCGAAGGTCAGGCCCCAGTTCTGGAAGATCGTCCACCAGCCGGTACTGACGACCTCCGCCTTGGGCCGGAACGAGGAGACGAAGAGCCCGAAGGTCGGGATGGTCCACACCACGGCGATCGTGATCGCAGCGATGGTGGCCCAGCGGCTGGTGAGGTTCTTCTTCACCTTGCCGCTTGTGCTCTTCTCGCCTCGTGCGAGCTGTTCCGCCGTCTTCGTGTCGACGGGCAGTTCGACTGGAACGATGGCGCTCATCGGATCTCCCTCTGCTTCTTCATCTGGTTCGCGTTGTAGATGATGATCGGCAGCACGAGGATGAACAGCACGACCGCGAAGGCGGCCGATCGTCCGGTCTCGAAGGTCTTGAACTGCGTGTACATCTCGTTCGCGATGACGCTCGTGTCGTTCGCGCCCGCGGTCATCGTGCGAACGATGTCGAAGACCTTGAGCGAGGCGATGGAGATCGTCGTGACGACGACGACGAGCGAGGAACGGATGCCGGGGACCGTGACGTTGATGAATCGCTGCCACGGGTTGGCACCGTCGAGGGACGCGGCTTCGATCTGGTCCATCGGAACGCCCTTGATGGCGGCCGAGAGCACGACCATGGCGAAACCGGTCTGCACCCAGATGAGCACGATGATGAGGAAGAACGTGTTCAGTGGCGACTCGGCGAGGAAATCGTATGGCTGCCCGCCGAACCAGACGATGATCTGGTTGAGGAGGCCGATCTGGTCCTGATCGGCTGGTCGTGCCGTGTACATGAACCGGAAGATGATGGACGCGCCCACGAACGAGATCGCCATGGGCATGAAGACGAGCGCCTTCAGGAACTTCTCACCACGCGACTTGTCGATGAACACGGCGTAGGCGAGGCCCGCGACTGTCGACAGGATCGGCGTCACGACGACCCAGATGATCGTGTTGAGGACGGTCCGGATTCCGCTTGGCTGCGTGAAGATCCAGATGAAGTTCTCGAGGCCGACGAAGTCGCCGGACTTGTTCGTGAACGCCTGGCCGGTGGTCTGGATGCTCGGGACGATGAGTCCGATGATCACCAGGATCAGCGCAGGTGCGAGGAAGCCGATGAGGCCGATCAGGTAGCCGGCGCCTTCACGCGACCGCTGGTCGAACCAGAAGAGCAGCGCACCGAGCAGGATGGCGACGATTGCCGCCCAGGTGTAGGTGCCGAGGATGAACACGAGTGCGACTGGGACTGCGATGCAGACGACGAGCCGCAGGATCGTGTATTTCTTGCCGGGTCGAGGGGCGAGCTCGACGAAGTAGACGATGAGCGCAACCACCGCGAGGAACGCGATGATGACGATCGGGACTTGCAGGAGTGGCGGCAGTTGGGCCAGCCACGTGAAGAAACTTGCCATTGTGACCTTCCAGGGTGGCAGACAAGCACGTGCGCGGGGGACGTCGTCGTCCGTGCGGTGGAATGCGTGTGGAGCACCCGGCGCGACGCCGAGTGCTCCACAACACGGTGCTTAGCTGGAGGGCCAGCCTGATTCGATCTGGGTGGTCACGGTGTTGACGTCCGTGCCGTTGATCCAGTCGATGATGCCCTTCCAGAACGTTCCTGCTCCCACTGCCGAGGGCATGAGGTCAGATCCGTCGAAGCGGAAGGTCGTCGCCGGGTCCTGGAGGATCGCGATGGACTCCTGCAGGATGGGGCTGGACGCGCTTGCCGGGTCGAGACCGGTGTTTGCGCTGATCACGCCTCCGAGGGAGACGCGGCTGTTCGCCCACTCAGGGCTGGAGAGGTACTCCTGGACCTTGACCGTGTCCTCGTCCGCGTTGAACGATCCCACGATCTCGCCGCCGCCCGTGACGGCGAGTTCCTTGCCCTCGACGGGCGGGGTCATGAAGGCCCAGACGTCGCCGTCCTCACCGACCGTGCCGCCCGCTTCGGTGATGAAGCCGTCGTAGAAGGAAGCCTGGTGGTGCAGCGCGCACGTGCCGTCGACGAGCTTCGCGGCTGGGTCGCCGAATGCGGTCGAGTTGATGGAGCGCACGTCGCCGAAGCCTGCGTTGACGTAGTCGGGGTTCGTGAGGATCTTGCCTGCTTCATCGAACGCGGCCTGGATGCGCGGGTCGGTGAAGGGAATCTCGTTCGCGACCCACTGGTCGTAGACCTCTGGTCCCTGCTGGCGGATGACCAGGTCTTCGATCCAGTCGGTGCCCGGCCAGCCGGTTGCGGCGTCTGAGCCGAAGCCGGCGCACCAGGGCGCGGTTCCGGTCTTGGCCTGGATCTCGCCGGTGAGCGTGATGAGCTCTTCCCAGGTCTTCGGCACTTCGTATCCGTTGTCCTTGAAGAACTTCGGCGAGTACCAGACGAAGCCCTTGAGGTTCGCCATGAGTGGCGCCCCGTAGACCGTGCCGTCGTACGAGGAGTACGTCTTCCAGTCTTCCGACCAGTACTGCTCGAGGTTGCTGACGACGCCTTCCGGTGCCTCCGTGAGCAGGCCACCACTGGCGAGGTCGCCCATGAGGCCGGGCTGCGGGAAGATTGCGATGTCCGGCGGGGTACCGCCCTGGGCTCGAACGGAGATCTGCGTCTCGAACTCCTTGGAGCCTTCGTAGACGATCTCGATGCCGTTCTCTTCCGCCCAGCCGGCCCACGATTCCTCGAGGAGCTCGGCTTCGGCGTCGACGATCGTGCCGTAGATCGTGACCTTGTTGTCGCTTGGGCCGCCCGAGCTGTCCTGCACGCCGGGGCCACCGGAACAGGCGGTCAGGGCGAGACCGGCGACTGCGAGTGCGGCAACCGATGTTGCGGCACGTCGCTTCGTGGATGTTGTCATTGAACTCCTCCTTAAGTCCTTGACTGCGAGCGAACCGCCGTTCCGGGCAGTCATTGCCCAGATTTGCTGCAAGAGCTCGTCGGTTCGGCTACGGCATTCCTGAGAGCTGCGTGTGGAAATGCCGTGCGCTTTTGGAGCGTACACGAACTCCTCAGTTGATCCACGCCGTTCACTAAGTCGTTATGAAGGGATGTCCAGCTGCGGCGAATATGGCACGTTCCTCGCTCTGACCCCTGCTCATGGAAGCATCATTCGCTCACGCTGGGTCAGGTTGTCTGGACAATTTCCGGAGCGTTCTCCAGGCACTACGATGGTGCGTGAGCAGGTCGACCAGGCGGTCGCGTCATGGGAAGCCATGCCGAGGAACGTCCGGGCTCCGCAGAGCAGGACGGTGGGTAACGCCCACCCGGGGAAACCCGCGAGACAGTGCCACAGAAAGCAGACCGCCCCGCCGCGTCCTTCGGGATGCAGGGGTAAGGGTGAAAGGGTGGGGTAAGAGCCCACCGGGCGCCTGGTGACAGGCGCCGCAAGGTAAACCTCGTCCGGAGCAAGGCCATACAGGGGATGACGACGCTGCTCGCCGAGTCCCCGGGTAGGCCGCTAGATGCACGCGGCAACGTGTGCGCGAGAGAGATGGCCGCCCCCGATTCACATCGGGACAGAACCCGGCGTATCGGTCGGCCTGCTCACTCTCTTGGTCGCGGTGCCGGGCTTGAAGCTGTTCTGGCTTCCGGCCCGGCCTCCGCCGTTCGATTCAGCGCGTGTCGAGGGTCGGGGATCAGACCCAGTGCTCGGCTGCGAGGCATGCTGAGCCGACGATGCCAGCGTTGTTCATGAACTCGGCGACGACGATGGGGGTCTCGACGTCGATGTAGTGCAGGAACTCGTCTGCCTGCTTGGAGATGCCGCCCGAGACGATGAAGACGTCGGGGGAGAAGAGCGCCTCGAGCTGACGGTAATAGGGAGTGAGTCGCGAACCCCATTCCGAGAACGACAGCTCATCGCGCTCGCGCACCTTCGACGAGGCGAACTTCTCGTAGTCGCTGTGGTCGCCGATGCTGATATGCCCGAGCTCGGAGTTCGGGAACAGGTGGCCCCCGTAGAACATGGCCGTCCCGATGCCCGTGCCGAGCGTCGTCATGATGACGCTGTCGAGTCGCCCGTGCGCCACGCCGAAGCGCACCTCCGCGATGCCGGCCGCGTCTGCATCGTTCGCGAGCGCCACTTCGCGCCCGACCGCCTCGGAGAAGGCCGCCCTGGCGGCGAAGTCGATCCAGCGCGGCGAGATGTTGGCCGCGGAGCGCGTCACCCCGTGCTTGACGATCGCGGGAACGCTGATGCCCACCGGGACGTCCGTGTCGCCGTCGAGGTCCTTGTCCCAGATCTTGCGGACGATCTCCATGGTCGCGTCGATGACCTCGCGCGGGTCACCGCCGACCGGCGTCGGCACCTTGCGCCGCTTGGAGAGCAGCTCGCCTGTGCGGAGGTCGACGAGCGCCCCCTTGATGCCGGTGCCGCCGATGTCGATGCCGATGGCCTTGGTGGCTCTGCTCTTGCCCATGCGTGTGAGCATATCGGGAGCGGGGTGCCCGTTCGCGCCGTCAGGCCGATGGCACGGTCAGGAGCCGCGGGCCGTCTGAGGTGACGACGACGGTGTGCTCCCACTGCGCGCACCGAGAGCCGTCGGAGGTCACGACGGTCCAGCCGTCATCCCAGAGGCGCCAGTCCGAGGTTCCGAGCGTGAGCATCGGCTCGACGGTGAAGACCATTCCCTCTTCGATGACCGTGGTGTGCTGCGGGGAGTCGTAGTGCGGAATGATCAGGCCGGAGTGGAATGCCCCACCGACACCGTGGCCCGTGTAGTCGCGCACGACCCCGTAGCCGAACCTGCTCGCGTACTTCTCGATGACGCGCCCGATGACGTTGACCTGCCGTCCGGGCTTGGCTGCGGCTATGCCGCGCATCATGGCCTCGTGCGTGCGCTCGACGAGCAGCCGCGACTCGTCGGCGACGTCGCCGACGAGGTACATGCGGTTCGTGTCTCCGTGCATGCCCTCAAAGTAGGCAGTGATGTCGACGTTGAGGATGTCTCCGGATTCGAGCATCGTGTCGTCTGGGATCCCGTGGCAGATCACCTCGTTGAGCGAGGTGCAGCTCGATTTCGGGAACCCGCGGTAGCCGAGCGTCGACGGATAGGCGCCTCGCGCGGTCACGAAGTCGTGCGCGATGCTGTCGAGCTCATCGGTGGTGACGCCTGGGACGGCGAACTGCTCGAGGTGCTCGAGGGCATCGGCGGCGATGGCGGATGCCCGTTCGATCCGGGCGATCTCCTCCGGCGTGTAGACGTCCCCGCCCGTCCACGTGTCCGGAGCCTGCTTGCCGACGTACGGCGGGCGGGCGATGGCGGCTGGGACGGATCTGGCCGGGGCGCTGCGGCCGGGGATGAGGAGTCCTGTGTTCGGGTCTTTCGGCATACGCTTGAGCCTATGACCGATACGCATGCACAGGAATTCTGGTACAACTCGCGCACGGGCGAGGTCGAGGTCGGACGGCAGTCCCTCGGCTCCGAGCTCGTCGGCCCGTTCGCATCCGAGGCAGAGGCGAAGCGCGCCCCTGAGAAGCTTCAGGAGCGCGCGAAGGCCTGGGCTGAGGAAGAGGCCGAAGAGGACCGCTGACCTTCGGCGTCCCTCCTCGTTCTCGAGGCGGCCCTAGCCGGACTGGTCCTCGAAGCTCTCCGCCTCCGAGGGGAACGCGCCTGACTTGACCTCGTCGCGGTAGCTCGATGCGGCGTCGAGGAGGATGCCGCGCAGGTCGGCGTACTTGCGCACGAAGCGCGGCATGCGACCGGTGCCGAGGCCCATCGCGTCGGTCCACACGAGGATCTGGCCGTCGCACTCGGCACCGGCGCCGATGCCGATGGTCGGGATGACGAGCTCCCGCGTGATCTCCGCGGCCAGGACGGCTGGGACCATCTCGAGGACCACGCTGAACGCGCCGGCCTCCTGCACCGCCCGAGCGTCTGCTCGAACTCGCTCCGCCGCGTCGCCTCGGCCCTGCACGACGTGCCCGCCGAGGCCGTGCTCGCTCTGCGGGGTGTAGCCGATGTGGGCCATCACGGGGATCCCGGCTTCGACGATGCGCTTGATAGTGGCCTGCGAACGCACGCCGCCCTCGAGCTTCACCGCCTGCACGCCGGCCTCCTTCATGAACCTGACCGCGGTGTCCAGAGCCTGCTCCGGTCCGCGCTCGTAGCTGCCGAACGGAAGATCTGCGACGACGAGGGCTCGCGACACGCCGCGTGCGACGGAGCGTGCCATGGGAATCAGCTCATCGACCGTGACGGGCAGCGTCGAGGTCTCACCGAGCACCGTGGTGGCCGCGGAGTCTCCGACGAGGAGCACGTCGATGCCTGCCTCGTCAAACACTGCAGCGGTCATGGCGTCGTAGCTCGTGAGCGCGGTGATGCGCTCGCCGGCGGCCTTGGCCGTCTGAAAGTGTCGAATTCGGACTCGCTTCGGTGCACTGGCCTGAGACATGCAGGCCATCATACGGCGGGGCGGCCTCAGGCCCAGTAGCCTAGGGGGAGGCGCACAACAAGAATTGGAGCCCGAGTGGACAAGCAGCAGGACTTCGTACTCCGCCAGATCGAGGAGCGCGGGATCAAGTTCATCCGCCTGTGGTTTACGGATGTTCTCGGAACACTGAAGTCCGTGGCAATCGCACCGGCGGAGGTGGAGGGTGCCTTCAACGAGGGCATCGGACTCGACGGCTCAGCCGTCGAGGGGTTCACGAGGCGGTCTGAGGCCGACATGCTCCTGCACCCGGATCCGTCGACGTTCCAGATGCTCCCGTGGCGCGGTGAGATCGACCCGACCGCTCGGATGTTCTGCGACATCTCCACTCCGGACGGGCAGCCCTCGGTCACCGACCCGCGCCGCGTGCTTCGCCGCGCGCTGGACGTGGCGTCGGCGCAGGGCTTCACCTTCTACGTGCACCCCGAGATCGAGTTCTACCTGCTGAAGTCCGACGAGGCGCTCAGCGGCGAGCCGGTGCCGGCAGACAACGCTGGCTACTTCGACAACGTGCCAGGCGGAACCGCTCACGACTTCCGTCGTCGCGCAGTGCGCATCCTGGAAGACCTGGGCATCTCGGTCGAGTACAGCCACCACGAGGCTGGCCCAGGCCAGAACGAGATCGACCTCAGGTTCTCGGATGCGCTCAACACGGCCGACAACGTCATGACGTTCCGCACCGTGGTCAAGGAAGTCGCCATCGAGCAGGGCGTGTACGCCACGTTCATGCCCAAGCCGATGTGGCAGCACCCTGGCAGCGGCATGCACACGCACGTCTCGCTCTTCGAGGGCGACACGAACGTGTTCCACGAGCCGGGCGCCGAGTACCAGCTGTCGAAGATCGGCAGGCACTTCGTCGCGGGTCTCCTCAAGCACGCGCCGGAGATCACGGCTGTGACGAACCAGTTCGTCAACTCCTACAAGCGCATCTGGGGCGGAGACGAGGCCCCGAGCTACGCGTGCTGGGGCCACAACAACAGCTCTGCGCTCGTGCGCATCCCGACCTACAAGCCCAACAAGGGCGGCTCGGCTCGGGTCGAGTACCGCGGCATCGACTCCGCGGCCAACCCGTACCTCGCGTACGCGGTCCTGCTTTCGGCCGGCCTCAAGGGCGTGTCGGAGGAGTACGAGCTTCCCGCCGAGATCGAGGGAGACATCTGGGAGATGTCGCCGCGTGAGCGCAGCGTGCTCGGCTTCGATCCACTGCCGTCGAGCCTCAACGAGGCCATCGCCATCATGGAGAACTCGGAGCTTGTCGCCGAGACGCTCGGAGAGCAGGTCTTCGCCTACTTCCTCGCGAACAAGCGTGCGGAATGGAAGCAGTACCGCGCTCAGGTGACGCCCTTCGAGCTCGCCTCGAACCTGCACTCCTTGTAAGCCGTGCGCTCTGACGGTCTGCGAACGCGCCTCGCGAGGGCGGGTTTCGCTGCGCCCAGCGAAGCCGAGCCGCGCCTTGTGGAGCTCGCCGAGCTGACCGGGGTGCGTGCAGACGACGTGTTCTCCGTCGTCGACGAGCGCGTCGCCGATCCGGACCAGGCGCTCCAGTGGCTCGTGTATCTCGCGCGGCAGCACCCGAGTGCCGTCGACTCGCTGTTCGCGGAGCGACCGAACGCCAAGACGGTCGTCCGTCTGCTCGGGGCGTCGACAGGCCTGGCCGAGTTCTTCCTGCGCCACCCGCGCACGATGGAGGTCGTGCAGTCCGGCGAGTCCGAGCTGCCGACCCGTGCCGAGCTGCAGCGCCGGATGGCGGCGAGTGTCGGCGTCGACGCCGACCAGGCAGATGCCGACGGCGGATTCGGCATGGCCGTCGCGCAGATCACAGGCTCTGAGGCGATTCGCTCGCTCCGCATCCGCTACCGCACCGAACTGGCCCGCATCACCGCCTTCGACCTGGCCCAGGACGACCAGCGCGGATGCGTCCGCGAGGTGAGTCGTGCTCTTGCCGACCTCGCGGGAGAGACGCTGGATGCCGCGATCATGGTCGCCCGTGCAGAGACCCAGGCGCCGCCGAGCGGATTCGGACGCTTCCCAGCCGAGGACGTCGAGTGCGTTCGCCTCTCGGTGATCGGCATGGGCAAGGCCGGCGCCGAGGAGCTCAACTACATCAGCGACGTCGACATCATGTTCGTCGCCGAATCGTCCGATCCGGAGCGCGTCGCTGTCCCGAAGGCCGTCGAGATCGGCACGAGGCTCGCCAGCCTCACGATGCGCGTCATCGACTCGACGGACATCGAGCCAGCGCTCTGGGAGGTGGATGCGAACCTCAGGCCGGAGGGCAAGGACGGTGCGCTCGTGCGCACGATCGACTCGTACGCCCGCTACTACGAGCGGTGGGCGAAGAACTGGGAGTTCCAGGCACTCATCAAATCCAGGGCCATGGCGGGCGACCTGAGGCTCGGAGAGGAATTCGAGCGCCGCGTCGAGCCGCTGATCTGGGCGAGCGCCAGCCGCGCGGACTTCGTCGACCAGGTACGGGCGATGCGCGAGCGCGTGACCGAGCACATCCCTGCAGAGGAAGTCGATCTGCAGATCAAGCTCGGACCTGGCGGGCTCCGCGATATCGAGTTCACCGTCCAGCTCCTGCAGCTCGTGCATGGTCAGCATGACGAGACCGTGAGGGAACGGTCGACGCTCGCGGCGCTCGAGGCGCTCAGCGAGGGCGGTTACATCGGGCGCGACGACGCGAATCAGTTCTCCTCCGACTACGAGTTCCTTCGCCTGCTCGAGCACCGGATCCAGCTGCGTGCCCTGCGGCGCACGCACCTCATGCCGACGAGCGACATCGAACGTGCCGTCCTGGCTCGCTCGGCGAGCTTCGCGAACTCACGCGAGCTCACCGACGAGTGGCAGCGGGTGAAGCTCCGTGTCCGCGGTCTGCACGAGAAGGTCTTCTATCGCCCACTGCTCTCCGCGGTCGCGGCGCTGCCCACGGAGGGGTTCGCGCTGAGCTCGGACCAGGCGGAGGCTCGCCTGCGCGCCATCGGATTCCTCGACCCGCGGGGCGCGCTCGCGCACATCACTGCGCTCGTGAAGGGGGTGTCCCGCAGAGCGATCATGCAGCGCACGCTGCTGCCGGTGCTCATCGACTGGTTCTCGCAGGGCAGCGACCCCGACAGCGGATTCCTCGCCTTCAGGAAGCTCTCGGAGCGGCTCGGCGACACCGCGTGGTACCTGAGGCTCCTGCGCGACAGCTCGGCGGCGGCCAAGCGGCTCACGCAGCTGCTCTCCGGCTCGAAGTTCGCAGCAGAGTTCTTCGAGCTCTACCCGGAGGCGGTGAAGTGGCTGGACGACGACGCCCAGCTGAAGCCTCGCACCCTCACCGCGCTGCTCGACGAGGTCGCCACCACGATCCGCCGCCACGACGACGAGGTTGCCCTTCGGAGGGCCCTTCGCACGTTCCGTCGACGCGAGGTCCTGCGCCTGGCCATCGGCGGTCTCCTCAGCCTCATCGACATCAAGCAGACGGGAGCCGGTCTCTCCGACATCGCGACGGCGACGCTCCAGGGTGCATACGACGCGGTCCGACGCATCGACAAGGTCGAGTACCCTCCGTTCGCGATCATCGCCATGGGCCGCTACGGCGGTCGCGAGCTCGGCTTCGGCTCGGATCTCGACGTCCTCTACGTCTTCGAGAAGGGCGACTTCGAGAACCCCGACCTGGCGAGTCGGCGAGCCCTGTCGCTCGTGCACCGGATCGTGGAGTTCACGGCCGACCCGCGCATGCCGATCGACCTGGATGCGGGGCTCCGCCCTGAGGGCAAGTCCGGGCCCCTCGTCCGGTCGCTGTCCGCCTACCGCAGCTACTACGCCCGCTGGTCGCTCGGCTGGGAGACCCAGGCGCTGCTGCGTGCCCACGACGTCGTCGGGGATGCCAACGTGCGTGACCGCTTCATGGACCTCGTCGACGAGGTCCGGTACGGCAAGGAGCTGTCCGAGGACGGCCTTCGCGAGGTGCGGCGCATCAAGGCGAGAGTCGAGAACGAGCGGCTGCCGCAGGGAGCGGACCCGACGCGACACCTCAAGCTCGGGCGCGGCTCGCTGAGCGACGTCGAGTGGCTCGCCCAGACCCTGCAGCTGCAGCACGCGACGCACCGCACATCCCTTCGGACGACGTCGACGCTCGGCACCATCGACGCCGCACAGGACGAGGAACTGCTCACGCCGACCGACGCCAATCAGCTGCGCGACGCCTGGCTGCTGGCCTCGCGGGTGCGCTCGGCGCTGTACCTGGCGACGAACAAGCAGTCCGACCTGCTGCCCCAGGACGGTCCGACGCTCGATGCGGTCGCACGTGCGCTGGGCTATTCGCCGGGCTCTGGCCCACATCTGGAGGACGACTACCTCGGCGAGACCCGCCGCGCTCGTCGCGTGTTCGAGCGACTCTTCTACGGCGAGTAGCCGCCCGCTCCATGCTCCGTCAGACGCGGACGAGGCACGAGGATTGAGAGCCTAGGACCTAGGACTGCGCGGACTGCTGCTCGATGATGGCGCGCTCGAGGCTGTCGGCGATCAGGACCGCGTCGAGGCCGGACTGCTTGCCGATGCCGACGGCGTGCTGGGCCTCGTGCGAGGCGAGTGCCTGCAACGCGGACTTCGGCGTCGTGAACTCGTGGGCGAGGAGCTCGTCGATGGCGCTGTCGACGTCCGCGTTGTGCCGGTGCCAGTCCTCGCTCTGCGGCTCGGACGAGAGCCGACGGACGGCCGCGGCGTGGATGCTCGCGGCGAGCCGCTTGTGGTGGTCGATCGCGGCCAGAGCCTGCTCGTGGAGTTCTGCTTCATCCATCCACCCAGCCTGCCATGCCGTCCAGCGCCTACCTGGACGGCACGGAGGTGCCGGCGTGCACATCGCCACGCGCAAAACGCCCGGCCCGCCTCGCAGCTTGCGAGACGGGCCGGGCGTGGAGCTACCGCGACGAGTTAGACGCCGTAGTAGAGCTCGAACTCGTACGGGTGCGGACGCTGCGCGAGCGGCTGCACTTCGTTGACCGTCTTGTAGTTGATCCAGTTCTCGATGAGCTCCGGCGTGAAGACGTTGCCCTTGGTGAGGTACTCGTGGTCAGCCTCGAGAGCTGCGAGCGCCTCAGGCAGCGAGGTGGCGAGCTGCGGGATGCTCTTCGCCTCTTCCGGGGGAAGCTCGTAGAGGTCCTTGTCGACGGGCTCGTGCGGCTCGATGCGGTTCTGGATACCGTCGAGGCCTGCCATGAGCTGGGCCGCGAACGCGAGGTACGGGTTGGCCGAGGCGTCCGGTGCACGGAACTCGATGCGCTTCGCCTTCGGGTTGGAGCCCGTGATCGGGATGCGGATCGCAGCCGAGCGGTTTCCTGCCGAGTAGACCAGGTTGATGGGAGCCTCGAAGCCCTTCACCAGGCGGTGGTAGGAGTTCGTCGTCGGGTTGGTGAACGCCGCGAGCGAGTTGGCGTGCGCAAGCAGACCGCCGATGTACCAGCGAGCCGTGTCGGAGAGCGAACCGTAGCCGGCCTCGTCGTAGAAGAGCGGCTCGCCGTCCTTCCAGAGCGACTGGTGCGTGTGCATGCCCGAGCCGTTGTCGTTGTAGAGCGGCTTCGGCATGAACGTGGCCGACTTGCCCCACTGCTCAGCGGTGTTCTTGACGATGTACTTGAACTTCAGGATGTCATCTGCAGCGCTGACCATCGTGTCGAAGCGGTAGTTGATCTCCTGCTGCCCGCCGGTGCCCACCTCGTGGTGCGAGCGCTCGAGGATGAAACCAGCCTCGATGAGCTTGAGCGTGATGTCGTCGCGCAGGTCTGCCGTCTTGTCGACGGGGGAGACGGGGAAGTAGCCACCCTTGAACGGCGTCTTGTTGCCGAGGTTGCCGCCCTCTTCTTCGCGGCCGGAGTTCCAGGCGCCCTCTTCGGAGTCGACCGAGTAGAAGCTCTGGTTCGACGTCACGGAGTAGCGCACGTCGTCGAAGATGTAGAACTCGGCCTCTGGAGCGAAGAACGCCGTGTCAGCGATGCCCGTCGAGGACAGGTAGTCGACAGCCTTCTTCGCGACCTGGCGCGGGTCGCGGTGGTAGATCTCACCGGTGCGCGGGTTGTAGATGTCGAAGACCATGATCAGGGTCTTGGCGTCGCGGAACGGGTCGAGGTACGCGGTCGTCACGTCGGGGATGAGCTGCATGTCCGACTCGTGGATCGACGCGAAACCGCGGATCGAGGAGCCGTCGAAGAGCTGGCCGACGGAGAAGAACTCCTCGTCGACGGTCGACGCGGGGATGTTGAAGTGCTGCTGCACACCCGGGAGGTCGGTGAAGCGGATGTCGAGGAACTTGACATCGTTATCGGCGATATAGGCGAGGACTTCAGACGGTTCTTTGAACATGGCTTCTCCGGGTCGTGTCGAAGGTGTTGGCGGACGGGGTCCTGTCACAAGCTAACCACTCGCTGTTGCCCCTTGGTCACTGTTATGTTTCGTGCACGTTACGCAGAGCGTGATATGCAGGGGCGATCGGGCACCGAGGAGGCTCGGATGGCGAAGGTAAGCTGTCCGGATGCCCGCACAGTCAAGCAGTCCGGAGTTCGCACGCCCGGAGAACAACCGCTACCCGGGCTACCGCCTCGGCTACCCCGAGGAAGGGCGAGGCTCGATAGGGCCCATGCGTCGACGCATCCCCGCCCTCATCGTGGACTACGCCCTCGCTGCCGGCGTCGCGTTCCTCTTCTTCGACTACGAGTCGATCGCGATCCTGCTCCTCTTCTTCTCCATGAGCTCTGTGGGCATCATGCTCTTCGGGGGTTCGGCGGGACACCTGCTGTTCCGGATGCGCGTGACCAGACTCGATGGCTCAGCTCCCGGCTACGTGCGTCCCCTCATCCGCCAGCTCCTCGTGACGCTCGTGCTGCCCATGCTCGTCTGGGACAGCGACCAGCGCGGCGGCCACGACATCATGACAAAACTCGCCCTGCGGCTCGTGTAGAGCGACAGGGCGAGTCTCTGGCGGGGATGCTGCGGATCAGCGCATCTGCGAACGCGACGAGCGCATCCGCATCGGGTCAATGCCCTTGGGGATCGGGAGCGCGTTGCTGCCGAGCGCCTTGAGTCGGCTCGTCACGGCGACGATCTCCGGCTTGGTGAGCTTCTTCGGGAGCTTGTTGAGGGTCTTGCGGACCTTGACGAGCTTCACGTCGTCGGCGCCCGTCCCCACGTGGAAGTGGTGGATGGGCACGTTCGGCAGGATTCGCGCGGTCTTGCGGCGCTCGTCGTCGAGCAGTCGCTTGGTGCCGGACTTGCTGCCCTCGGTGAGGATGACAACGCCGGGCTTGCCGATCGCACGGTAGACCGCATCCTGCGTCTTCGCGTTGAAGGCGACCGGCATCTCGCTGGTTTGCCAGGTTCCGCGCATGGCGCTGGTGAGCACCTGGCCGGTTGCACCGGCGCGCCCTTCGAGTTGCCCGAAGGCCACCCGCTCGGCGCGCCAGTTCAGCGTGAACATGAAGAGGAGCACGCCGACCATGAGGCCGAGGATCATCGTGAGGATCCAGATGAGCGCGTTCGATCCAGGCAGGAAGATGCTCACGAGCGCTGCGATGATCAGGGGGACGAGCACGGCAGCGGCCATGATCCAAGGTGCGGTCTTGTCGTACTTGACCGTCATCTTGAGGACTTGCCAGATCTGCTTGAAGCGACCTGGTTCTTTTTCCGCTGCTGCGCTGGCTTGTGGAGAGTTCGCCATAGTGCATCCAGAATACCGGCACTTCACCCCGTATTCACATTCGGACTCGTGACGACTTCTCCACAGACGATGAAGCTGGTGCACTCCGCTGATGTGGGGACCGTCAGACTCCCGTTGTGCGAGCCAGAAATCTGCCGGGAACCGACCGCCTCGACCGCCCCGAGTACTTCGACGTCGTGGGCTGGCGGGTCGTCGAGGTGCTCGACGATACCGGCGCCTGGCATCGCCTCCTGGCGGTGTCGAGGGAGCAGGCGGCACCGGATGAGGAGGAATGGCTCTCCGGGGCAGCAGACGTCTCGCAACCGCAGCTTCCTGCCGCAGCTCTCAACGGCACGGTTGAGCTTGTCGTGGAGGTCGAGGCGAGCGGGGGACCGACGCTCACCGAGCTCTGCGAGGTCTTCGACGAGGTCAGCGCCCCGAGCATCCCCGTGCTGCTCGACATTGGTCTGACGGATCGCCGAGAGGCCGTGGCGGTCCTCGAGGCGACGATCGGATCCAGCGTGGGGGAGCTGCTCGACCGGCCATACCCCCTCGCGACCGGTGAGATCGTGACGATCCTCGCCCCGCTCGCCGAGACGCTCGCCGAGCTTCACCGAGCGGGCCTCGCTCTCGGCGGCTTGGGCCTCGAGGACGTTCGGCTCACCGCTCAGGGGCGACCCGTCGTCAAGAGGTGGGACACGCTGTCACGCCTCGAGGGGTTCGACGACCGGCTGCAGCCCGGCATCGTCCGCGACTGGAAGGCCTTCGAGGGCTTCGCCGATCTGGTCCTCGCGCAGCTGCCGACCGAGCTCGAGCTGCCGGCGGCACTCGAGCGCGAACTCGACAGGTGCTTGAGCGGTGATGTGGATGCTGAGCTGCCCGAGCGCCTGCTCGACGCGCTCTTCGCCTGGCACGATGCCAGTGACATCCAGGACCCGGCTGCGGGAGAGCGCTCTCCACGTCGGGCCTTGCTGGCGCATGAGTCGACGCTGCCGCACGTGGTTCCGGCTACCGGCGGGCACGATGACTTCGATCCTGCGGGTGCCGACACACGCCGCTTGACCAGTTCGCTGCTCGACGGCGATGACGACGACGCAGGCGGGGACTTCGCCGAGGCAGGCGCTGCAGGCAGAGACGTCCGCCTCGAGCACTCCGTGCGGGCCCGAGGGGAAGCCAGACGTCGAGATCGCCCCGAGGCCGCCGATCAGCGGGCGTCTCGCGGTGGGCGGAGCAGGAGGCGGCAGCGGGCGCGTCGGCAGCCCGGTTTCCTGCGCCGCACGCTGGGCACCATCAGGCTGCCTTTTCGCATCGCGGCAGCTGCCGCAGTGGTCCTGTGCATCTGCGCCGCGGCGCTGGGGCTGCTCGGTGAGGTACCTGGTGGGGGAGAGGATCCGGCTCCGAGCGTGCGAGCGAGCGATGCCGGGCCCGCACACACCGCTGAGTCGGGCCCTCCGAGCTCCGGGAACCCGCCGGTGAACGAGACGATGCCCGTCGCCGACTCAGCTGGAGCCCCTGACTGGCGCGCACGCGCCATGGCGGACGATCCGACCGTCGCCGTGCTGGCCCTGGTCGAGCGGCGGGCCGAGTGCCTTGCCAGCGAGACCGCCGGTTGTCTCGAGGAGGTGTACCAGAGTGACGCGCCGGGCCTGCACGCGGACCTCGCCCGCGGTGGGGGCGCAGCAGACCAGCTCGCGGGACTGACAGCGGCGACACTCAGGGATCGCTACGGCGACCTCGTCGTGGTGGATCTGTGGCCGGCGGACGCGATCCAGGCCGCAGAGACACCACCGGCCTCCCTCACGATTGCTCGTGGGGAGGCCGGCTGGCGTCTGCGGGATGTCCGAGGAGCGGCAGCTCCTCAGTGACGGCTCTAGAGTCCGAGCTGTCCTTCGAACGCGCCCTCTTCGAGGCGGTTCTTCACCTGCGAGAGGAAGCGAGCAGCGTCGGCACCGTCGATGATGCGGTGGTCGTAGCTCAGCGCGAGGAAGACCAGCGAGCGAATCGCGATGGACTCCTGGCCGTCTGCCGTCTTCACGACAGCCGGACGCTTCGCGACGATCCCGGTCCCGAGGATCGCGCTCTGCGGGAGGAAGACGACGGGCGTGTCGAACAGCGCGCCGCGCGAGCCCGTGTTCGTGACCGTGAACGTTCCGCCGGCAAGCTCGTCCGGGAGCAGCTTGTTGTCACGCGTGCGCTCGGCGAGGTCAGCGATCTGGCCTGCGAGGCCGGCGATGTCGAACTGCGACGCCTTCTTGATGACCGGCGTGAGCAGGCCGCGCTCGGTGTCGACCGCCATGGCGATGTTCTCGGACTCCGGGTAGACGATGGAGTCTCCGTCGACCGTGGAGTTGATGATCGGGAAGCTCTGGAGCGCTTCTGCCGCCGCGAGGGTGAAGAACGGCAGGAACGAGAGCTTGTTGCCCGTCTTCGCGTGGAAGTCGCCCTTGACGCGGTCACGCAGCTGCGCGATGCGAGTCACGTCGACCTCGACGACCGTCGTGAGCTGGGCCGTCGAGTTCATCGAAGCGACAGCACGCTCGGCAACGACCTTGCGGAGACGCGACATCTTCGCCGTCGTGCCACGCAGCTCGGAGACCTCGAACGGGGTGGGCTCGCCGGGGGTGCCGGCCGAGGCTGCCGCTGCCGGAGCTGCGGACTTGCTCGACTCAGCGAAGGCGACGACGTCTTCCTTGCGGATGCGCCCGCCGACTCCGGTGCCCTGGACCTTAGAGAGGTCGACGCCAGCGTCTGCCGCGAGCTTGCGAACGAGCGGCGTGACGTAGCGGGGGTCGGAGCTCGAGGCGGCCTGCGCCGTCTCACCAGCCTGCTTGGGCTGCGAAGGCTGCTTGGGCTGCGCCGGCGGCTTCGGAGCGGAAGCGGACTGCTGCGCCGTCTGCGCGGCAGGGGTCGCTGCCTGCTTGGCGGGAGCCTCAGACGTCGTCTCCTTCTCGGGAGCCGGCTCTGCGTAGCCCTCGTCTTCCTTGTCTGCAGGGGCCTCTTCGGCCTCGGGAGCCGCGGCGGGCTGCGAGGTCGACTCGGCTGCTTCCTCGACCTCGGGCTCGGCCTGAGCCTCTTCGGCCGCAGGAGCGCTGTCGTCGGAGGACGACGCGCCGGAGCCGTCGCCGAGGCGAGCGAGCACTGCGCCGACCTCGACGGTCTCGTCTTCGCCAACGAGGATCTCCTCGAGGACGCCGGCGATGGGCGACGGGATCTCGGTGTCGACCTTGTCCGTCGAGACCTCGAGCAGTGGCTCGTCGACCTCGACGGTGTCGCCGACGCTCTTCAGCCAGCGGGTGACGGTTCCTTCGGTGACACTCTCGCCGAGTGCCGGGAGCGTTACGTCTTCGCTCATGATGTGGGTTCTCCTTGAGTGGTTCTGGCTGGTCAGAGGGCGTGCAGCGGGACTCCGGCGAGCAGACGCGCTGCCTCGCCGATCGTCTCACCCTGCGTCGGGTGGGCGTGGATGAGGTGCGCGACGTCCTCTGGGTAGGCCTCCCAGTTGACGATGAGCTGAGCTTCGCTCACGAGCTCGCCGACGCGGCCGCCGATCATGTGGACACCGACGATCGGGCCGTCGTTGACGCGCACGAGCTTGACGGTGCCGCTCGTGCCGAGGATCGAGCTCTTCGCGTTGCCCGCGAGGTTGTACTCGGCCGTGGAGATGGCGTCGTCGCCGAACTTCTCCTTCGCCTTCGCCTCGGAGTAGCCGACAGATGCGATCTCCGGGTCGGAGTACGTGATCTTCGGGATGTTGATGTCCTCGACCTGCACGGGGTTGAGGCCGGCGATCTGCTCGGCGACGAAGATGCCGTGCTGGTAGCTGCGGTGCGCGAGCTGGAGGCCGGGAACGATGTCGCCGATGGCGTAGACGCCGGGGACGTTGGTCTGCAGCGTCTCGTCGACGGGCACGAAGCCGCGGTCCGTCGTGACGCCGACCTCTTCGAGGCCGATGCCGTCGGTCACGGGGCCGCGACCGACCGCGACGAGGAGCAGGTCGGCGTCGAGCACGTCGCCCGACTCGAGCTCGACGTGCACGCCGTACTCGTCCTGCGTGACGCCCTTGAAGCGGACGCCGAGCTTGAAGTCGATGCCGCGCTTCTTGTACGCGCGCTCGAGCTGCTTGGAGACGGACTCCTCTTCAGCGGGAGCGAGGTGCTTGAGGCCCTCGACGATCGTGACCTCGACGCCGAACGAGCGCCAGACGCTGGCGAACTCCAGGCCGATGACGCCGCCGCCGAGGATGACGACGCGGTTCGGGAGCCACTCGAGCTCGAGCGCCTGCTCGCTCGTGATGACGTTGCCCGAGATCTCGAGGCCCGGCAGCGAACGCGAGAAGGACCCGGTTGCGAGGACGACGTTCTTGCCCGTGAGCGTGTCGTCCCCGACCTGGACGTTCGTGGGGGAGACGAGCTTGCCCTCTCCCTGGAAGATGGTGACGCCCTTGGCCTTCAGGAGGCCCTGGAGGCCCTTGAACTTGCTGGCGACGATGCCCTCGCGGAAGGCGTTGACCTTCACGATGTCGACGCCCTGGAACTCGGTGAGCACGCCGACCGATGATGCCTCGTGTGCGTTGTCCGCAAGCTCTGCCGCGTGGAGCATGGCCTTGGTAGGCACGCAGCCACGGTGGAGGCAGGTGCCTCCGAGCTTGTCCTTCTCAACCAGAGCGACGGTTGAGCCCAGCTGAACGGCGCGGATAGCTGCGGCGTATCCCGCACTTCCTCCGCCAAGGACGACGAGGTCGAAATTGTGTTCTGACACCCGGAAAACTCCCTCAATGGAATTCATAGAGAAGCGGCGGCCGGTTTCTGGTCGCCACGCGCGGCGAAATTACCCCTCAGGCAAGCCTACACGCGTCGAACTGGCAGGAATAACCAGCTCAGGAACGGGACTCGAGCAGTGCGATGAGCGTTCGCACCATGACGCCGGTGGCGCCCTTGGGGACGTAGCCGTAGGCGGTCGAGGTGTTGTTCGAGGGGCCCGCGATGTCGAGGTGCACCCAGGGGATGGTGCCTTCGCCGTCGGCTCGTTCGCCGACGAAGCGCTCGAGGAACGCGGCCGCGACGAGCATGCCGGCCGAGCGGTTGCCGGAGCGCATGTTGGCGAGGTCAGCCACGGGGGACTTGAGCGTTTCGCCGACCTCCTCCGGGATGGGCATCGCCCAGGAGGGCTCGCCGATCGAGCGCGATGCCTCGATGACGCTGCTGATCCAGGCGTCGTCGTTGCCCATGACCGCGGTGGTGCGGTCGCCGAGGGCCACGATCTGGGCGCCGGTCAGCGTCGCGATGTCGATGATGAGGTCGGGGTGCTCCTCGCTGGCTGCGGCGATGCCGTCGGCCATGACGATGCGGCCCTCTGCGTCGGTGTTGGTGATCTCGACGGTCTTGCCGCCGTAGATCGTCACGACGTCGTCGGGGCGTGTGGCCGTGCTCGAAGGCATGTTCTCGGCGATGCAGAGCCAGCCCGTGATGGCGACCTTGATGTCGAGCTCGACCGCGGCCTGGAGAACGCCGACGATCGTCGCCGCTCCGGCCATGTCGAACTTCATGCCGACCATGGAGCCGGCTGGCTTGAGCGAGAGCCCGCCCGTGTCGAAGGTGATGCCCTTCCCGACGAGCGCGACGTGCAGCTGCGCGCCCTCCGGCCGGTAGTCGAGACGGACGAGACGTGGGCCGCGCGAGGAGCCCTGTCCGACGGCCGTCAGGCCGCCGAAGCCCCCATCGCGCAGCTGCTCGGCGTCCCAGACCCGGGACTCGATGCCCTTCGACTCTGCGACGCGCACCGCGATATCGGCGAGGGCGGCCGGAGGGAGGTCGTTCGGTGGCGTGTTGACGGCATCCTGGACCAGAGCGACGGACGACGCGATGGCGCTCACCCTGGCGATCTCGGCGGACGCGCGAGCCTCATCGGCAGTCACGACACTGATCGTCGCCAGCGCGGCGTCATCTTCCTCGGACTTGTAAGGCGTGAAGCGGTAGCTGGCAAGGACGGCGCCGAGGAGGACTGCCTCGCGGATCGCGGGGTCGAGGGCGTCGACATCGATGGAGATGGCCGAGGTGGTGACCGCGCGAGCGAGGGCACCTCCTGCTCGCCTCGCCTGCTCCTCGTCGCTCGCGTCGCCGAGACCGAGGGCGATGGCCGCCCGGACGCCGCCCTCGACCGGGATGGCGATCTTCTGCGTCTCGCCGCTCTTGCCGAGGAAGCCCGTGGCCTCGAGATACGGCTCGAGATCCGGCAGCCCGGCGGGAGCCGAGACGGTGAGCGATTCCTCCAGTCGGATCACGGGGAGCACCAGCAGCTGTGCATCGGGAGCGGATTCGGCGAGTTCCAGGGTGGCAAGCGTCATGCAGGCCAGCATATTGCGAGCGCGCGGAGCCACGGCTGCCGTCTCGTGCGCCAAGCGCGAACGCCCGTACCAACGTCAGCCTTCCGACCTAGCATTGGAGCCATGAGCGAGACTGAGCGCATCTTCCGAGTGGCTGCCGCATGGCATGACGTCCCTGCAGGCCTGCCCCTCATCGTCGCGCTGCGTGGTGGTCACGACGCCGGAGCCGTGGCGGCGCAGGTCTCCGACGAGATCATCGGTCTCGACGAGGACGCCCGGATCGTCGCGGAGTTCGATGTCGACGAGCTCTACGACTACCGCGCGCGACGCCCGATCGTGTCCGTCTCGAACGGTCGAGTGAAGTCCGTGTCGTCACCTCGTCTCGACCTCAGGCTCGTCGCCGACGAGCTCGGCCAGGAGTTCCTATTCCTCTCTGGCTTCGAACCGGACTACCGGTGGCGGCTGTTCAGCGAGGCGCTCGTGGATGCTGTCGACGCGCTCGAGGTCTCCTCGACGACCTGGGTGCACGCCGTGCCCATGCCGGTTCCCCACACGCGTCCCATCCGCATCGCGGCGACCGGCAATCGCGAGGAGCTCGTGGATTCCCTCTCCGTGTGGAACCCGACGACCGAGGCGCCGGCTCACGTCATGCAGTACTTCCAGGTGCGGGCTGAGGAGCTCGGCCATCCCGTTCTGAGCCTCGCGATGCTGATTCCGCACTACGTCGCCGACTCCTCGGTGCCGGCAGGGGCAGTCGCGGCGCTGTCCGCTCTGGGAAGCGCGACCGGTCGCATGATCGCCACCGAGGCGTTGCGTGAGCGGGATCGCACGTTCCGCGCTGGCGTCGATGCCGAGCTCGAGTCCAATCCGGACGGGCAGAAGCTCATCCACGCCCTCGAGACGCAGCACGACGCCTACCTGCAGAATCTCGCGGTGACCAACGACTTCGAGGACGCGGCCGGCGAGCTGCCCTCTGCAGACCAGCTCGCCGCGGAGATCGAGCGCTATCTGGCGCTCGGACGCGACGACGACGCCTGAGGTCCTGCCCGGGCTCGTCCCGGTGGCCGTTTCGGTATGACGGCCTTCTCGTCTGCGCCGTGTGGCGTGTCCCGGTGGCGGGACGCGAGACAATAGTTCAGATGAACCGCCGCCTTGCTCCCGCGATGTTCGCCATCACGGCGATCGCCTACATGGTCGCCGTCACGCAGCGATCGTCACTCGGGGTCGCCGGCGTGCTCGCCAGCGAGCGTTTCGAGGTCGGGGCCGCTGCGCTGTCGACGCTGGCCGTCGCGCAGCTGGCGGTCTATGCCGCTCTGCAGATTCCGGTCGGCATGCTGCTCGACCGATTCGGGCCGTCGAGGCTCATCCTCGTCGGGGCGCTGCTCATGTCCGGAGGGCAGCTGATCGTGGCGCTTGCGCCGGAACTCGGTGTCGCGGTCATGGGCCGGATGCTCGTCGGTGCCGGGGACGCGACGACCTTCGTCTCAGGGCTCCGGATCATCGCCGCGTGGTTCCCGCCGCGGCGGGTGCCGGTCTACGTGCAGTGGTACGGCAACCTCGGCCAGCTGGGACAGGTGCTCTCTGCTGTCCCGTTCGGCTTCCTGCTGCGGTCCACGTCCTGGACGCCGGCGTTCCTCTCCGTCGCGAGCCTTGCGCTGATCACCTCGGTCGCGGTCGCGGTGTTCCTGCGGGACAGCCCGGAGCTGCGCAGAGCCGGCGAGGCGATCAGCATCCGTGGCGTCATGGGGAAAGTCGCCCAGGCCGCGCGCCGACCGGGAACGAGGCTCGGCTTCTGGGCGCACTTCACGACGCAGTTCCCTGGAACGGTCTTCGGCCTGCTGTGGGGGTTCCCGCTCATGACGCAGGGCATGGGGCTGGAGCCGGCCCTTGCCTCGTCGCTGCTCCCCGTGATCGTGCTCGCGGGAATGGTCCTCGGCCCATTCCTCGGGGTGCTCACGGGGCGATACCCGCTCCGGCGGTCCAACCTCGTGCTGATCTGCGCCCTGCTCATCTTGGGCGTCTGGGTGGCGATGCTCCTGTGGCCCGGCCTGCCGCCGCTCTGGCTCCTGGTCGTGCTCCTCGTCGTGATGGGCATCGGCGGCTCGGGCTCGGCGATCGGCTTCGACTACGCCCGCACCTTCAACCCCGCTTCGAGCCTCGGATCGGCGTCCGGCATCGTGAACGTCGGGGGTTTCGTCGCGAGCTTCACGACCATGTTCCTGATCGGCATCTCGCTGGACGGGCTCGGCATCGGCGTGGCGGGAGCAGTGGACTGGCAGCAGTACAAGCTCGCGTTCTGGGTGATCCCCGGCATCATGCTCATCGGGCTGAGCGGCCTGCTGCTCAGCAGACGACGCACGAGGGGCCGCATGGCGCGCGATGAGGGAATAATCATCGACCCGCTCTGGGTTGCAATAGGCAGGAGATGGTTCGGGTCGGGTAGGCGTGGGATGTGAATCTCACGCGTGAATCCAAGGTTTCTCCCGAAACCGTGCCATAATCAACGGATGGACCCTGCGGGTCTGCCTCTGCGCAGACTTGACAAGGGCCTTCCTTATGCCCGCACCGTGACGAGAGGGGTCTGAACATGGCGACACGCACGGGAGCTACCACGGCTACTGCAGAAGCAACCGAGGACATCAAGAAGGCGCCAGCGCGCAAGCGCGCAGCGCCGGTCAAGAAGGCGAGCGCCGAATCGAGTGCCGCTGTCGAGACCGAGAGCGCAGCTGACGAAGCAGCGGGCACCAAGAAGCCTGCCGCGAAGCGCGCACCCGCGAAGCGCAAGGCAGTGACTGCCTCGGAGGGCGCGCCAGCCAAGGCTGCGCCCCGCAAGCGGGCGGCGACGAAGAAGAAGGCTGAAGGCGACGAGCCGGAAGACGGCGTCGAAGAAGGCGAGATCGAAGAGGTCGATGTCGACGCGGATGCGTCCGATGCCGTCGACTCCGACGACGACTCGGTCAAGCCGGCCGACCCGAAGGACGCGAAGGCGGACTCCGAGAAGGCGCGCGTCAAGGGAGCCATCGTGCTCACGCCGAGTGACGACGAGGAAGAGACCCCGGTCTACTCCGCTGCGATCACCGGCGCTACGGCCGACCCCGTCAAGGACTACCTGAAGCAGATCGGAAAGGTCGCGCTGCTGAACGCGGCCGAAGAGGTCGACCTCGCCATGCGCATCGAGGCGGGCTTGTTCGCCGCCGAGAAGCTCAAGGAGCAGGAAGGCGAGCTCGACAAGCAGCTCGTTCGCGAGCTCAAGTGGGTCTCCCGTGACGGCGATCGCGCGAAGAGCCACCTCCTCGGCGCCAACCTCCGACTAGTCGTGAGCCTCGCCAAGCGGTACACGGGGCGCGGCATGCAGTTCCTGGATCTGATCCAGGAGGGAAACATGGGCCTCATCCGTGCGGTCGAGAAGTTCGACTACACGAAGGGCTTCAAGTTCTCGACGTACGCCACCTGGTGGATCCGTCAGGCGATCACGCGCGCAATGGCCGACCAGGCGCGCACGATCCGCATCCCGGTGCACATGGTCGAGGTCATCAACAAGCTGGCTCGCGTTCAGCGCCAGATGCTGCAGGACCTCGGTCGCGAGCCCACGCCTGAGGAGCTCGCCAAGGAGCTCGACATGACGCCCGAGAAGGTCGTCGAGGTGCAGAAGTACGGTCGCGAGCCGATCTCGCTCCACACGCCGCTCGGTGAAGACGGCGACAGCGAGTTCGGTGACCTCATCGAGGACACCGAGGCTGTCGTTCCAGCCGACGCAGTGAGCTTCACGATGCTGCAGCGTCAGCTCGAGTCGCTGCTCGACTCGCTTGCAGAGCGCGAAGCCGGCGTCATCCGCATGCGCTTCGGCCTCGGAGACGGCATGCCCAAGACGCTTGACCAGATCGGCGACACGTTCGGCGTGACCCGCGAGCGTATCCGCCAGATCGAGTCGAAGACGATGGCGAAGCTGCGTCACCCGTCACGCTCGCAGTCGCTGCGCGACTACCTCGAGTAGGCACGAATCCAGTACGACGAAGGCCCGGATGCTTGCATCCGGGCCTTCGTCGTACGCGGTCGAACCGCGGTGGTGTCTCGGTGGCGGCTACTCCGCCGGCTGGCCAGCCGCAGCCTTCTCGCCGTGCAGGCGCGAGGTCTCGTCGTGCCAGGCGACCGCCTGCTTGCGGAGCTTCTCTTCGTGGCGCGTCGCGTGGTGCGCGCAGAAGAGGAGTTCGCCGGCGCTCAGCTGGACGCGGACGTAGGCCTGAGCTCCACACGCGTCGCAACGGTCTGTTGCGGCAATTGGCGCCGAGTCGGTGC
This sequence comes from Pseudoclavibacter sp. RFBJ3, assembly GCF_002931375.1. Taxonomy (NCBI): domain Bacteria; kingdom Bacillati; phylum Actinomycetota; class Actinomycetes; order Micrococcales; family Microbacteriaceae; genus Pseudoclavibacter; species Pseudoclavibacter sp. RFBJ3. The sequence goes on from NZ_PSXZ01000004.1 coordinate 380,920, forward strand.
GCAGGGCCGTTGTGCTTTCCGTCATGATGCCTCCAAAGCTTCAGTGATCTGCCGATCAGGACAATTAGAGCACGGGCACCGGATTCCCGTGTGCTTTCGGCGGTCAGGTTCGCCCTGCGCGTAGCAGTGTTTCACCCGCGTGACGACCCGGGGTCCGTCGTGGGCGCGTGAGATACTGGCCGCGGTCGGCGAGCCGGGGGATTCTCGCCGCAGACGCTGACGCGCACGTGGTTGCGCAGGATGAGGAGTGTGCATGGGTGGCAAGCTGCGGCGGATGATCGCCGTCGGTCTCGGACGGAGCGCGCGCGGAGCGATGCGTCTCCGCGGAGGCGGCTCAGCAGTCCCCGGCAGAGTGGCGCTCGCCATCTCCCCGGACTTCCTCGAGACGGCCGTGGCGAAGCTCCCGCTCGGCGTCATCTTCGTCTCCGGGTCGAACGGCAAGTCGACGACGACGCACTTCCTGACCCGCATGCTTCGGCGGCACGGGCTCCGGGTGTTCACGAACTCCTCCGGCGGCAACCTCCCGCAGGGCATCGCGTCGTCGATGCTCCCGGATGTCGACGTCAACGGCAACCTGCGAGCGGACATCGCTGTCCTCGAGGTCGACGAGGCCTACGGGCCCCGCCTGCTCCCGCACCTGCATCCACGCGGGGTGCTGCTCCTCAACGTGCAGGTCGATCAGCTGAACCGCTTCTACGACCCGTCTCGGGTCACTGAGTTCCTCAGGACCATCGCGGCCGCGTGCGGCGACTTCAGCGTCCTGAACGCCGATGACGCATCGCTTCGCGGACTTCCCGTCTCGCTGGATGCGCCGGTGACCTGGTTCGGGGTCGCCCCTGAGCTCATCGAGCAGTCCCCGAATGGTCTCTCGAACTTCGATGACATCTCAGCCGCGAGCGTCGAGGTCGCCGCAGGCGAGCGCGCCGTGCAGGTCGTGGCACTGCAGGGGCGCGATGCGACGCTGCGGATCGGCGACGAGGAGCTGGAGATCCGTCTCCCCGCGCGTGGCCTGCACTACGCGCTCGATGCTGCTGGTGCAGCGGCGACTGCTCAGCGCATCCTCGGCGATTCCTTCGTTCCCGCGCTTGTCGCGGAGGCGCTCGGCGAGTCGCAGACCGTGTACGGGCGTGGTGAGGTGATGAGCGTCCGCGGGGAGGACATCGAGATCATCATGATGAAGAACCCGCCGAGCCTGCAGATGAACCTCGATGCGCTCGAGGAGGCTCCGGAGCAGGTGTTCGTCTCCGTCGACGAGGGAACCCCCGACCCGTCCTGGATCTTCGGTGCCGATCTCAGCCGCCTCGAGCACGTCGACGTTGTCTCCGGCACGAAGGCTTGGCAGATCGCGACGAGGCTCGGCTACGGCGACATTCCGGTCGGTCTCGTGGAGCCCAGCCTCGGGGAGGCGCTCGAGAAGTTCCTGGCACTGCCCAAGCCCAGCCGCGGCATGAAGACCATGATCGTCAACTACGAGCAGATGATGTCGATTCGCCGGCGACTCGGGCAATCGGGTATCGAGGGGAAGGTCAACTCATGAAGCTGCGAATCGCTCACCTCTACCCGGTGGAGCTCGGGATCAACGGAGATGTCGGCAACGTCACGGTGCTCGCGAAGCGTGCGCGCGTGCGCGGCTTCGATGTCGAGGTGGTGAACGTCGGACGTGGGGCGGCCTCGCTGCCCGGTGACATCGACCTGCTGCACGTCGGCTCCGGCCCTCTTGCTGCCGTGCAGACGGTGCAGGCTGACGCGCTGCAGCACGCTGAGCAGCTCCGCGACCTCGTCGCGGCTGGCCTGCCGCTGCTCGCGATCGGCGGAGGGTGGGAGCTGCTCGGATCGAGCATCACCCACGATGACGGCGAGCTCACCGGTCTCGGCGTCTTCTCCTCCAGGGCTGTCCGGGAGCCGGCGCAGAGCGTCGCGGAGACGGTCGTGCGCACCCCGGGTGGACTCCTCGCGGGGTTCGCGAACCACAATGCCGTCACCTCCCTCGACGCGGGGTCGGAGCCGCTCGGCGAGGTTGTCCGTGGGTTCGGCAACGGCGGCTCAGCTGCGGAGAACAGCGGAGCCGAGGGCGTGCAGCGCCTGGGCGCGATCGGGACGCACCTGCACGGCCCCATCCTCGCCTTGAACCCCACGCTGGCAGACCAGCTCCTCCAGCAGGCCGTGCATCGTCACGATGCTGACCGCACGCTCGGAGACGGCGGAGCGGAGCTGGAACGACTCGACGGCTGGTCGCAGAACGCACGCCACGCGTTGATGCGGAGAATCGGCGTGTCCGCTCCAGCAGTCTGACCCAGAAGTCTGACGGTCTGACCGTCTGAGCGACGCGCTGGCGTGCTTCAGCGCACGCCAGCGCGTCGCTCAGCGGCGGCTGAAGCTCCGCGGGACGCGGGAGGTGAGTCCCGTCACGATCTCGTCGCCGACGGTGTCGCCCCACACCGCCCATTGCTCCGCGGTCGCCTCTCCCTGCGAGCCGTCGCCGAAGACGATGCAGGGTGCGCCCGCCGAGATGCCATCAGCATTGCTCGGGAGCGCGACGACCGTCTCGTCGACGCCCACCTCGACGACCGGTGCGACGTGTCCATCGACAACCACGTAGGCGCCTGAGTCGGGGTCGGACTGGATACCGTCGCCGAAGCCCACGGCGATGCTCGCGAGGCCGTGGCGTGCATCCAGGACCGGGGCTCGCAGCTGCATGGCCGGCCTCAGCCCGAGGTCCGCCGCGCTTCGATCGCCGAACGGCGAGATGCCGTAGGCGGCGATGCCGACCCTCACGAGGTCGAAGTGCGCCTCGGGCAGATCGATGACGGCCGCGCTCGCTCCGAGATGGAGGAGCTCGAACTCCGCGCCGAGGCTTCTGGCTTCGTCGACGGCGGCCTCGAACAGGGCCGTCGATGCGAGGTCGGCACTGTGCGAGGTGTCGGAGAGATGGCTCCACGCGGCGACGACCTCGAGCTTGCCGAGCGACTGCAGCCTGAGGGCCTCCGTCACGAACTCGGCCCAGCGCGGCTGGTCGGCGCCCCCGCGGTGCAGGCCGGTGTCGATCTTGAGGTGCACTCGTGGTGTACGCGCCGCGTCGCTCGCCGCAATCGCCTCCAGCTGCCAGAACGTCTGCACGCCGAGGTCGACTCGCGCTTCTGCCGCGGCCGCGAAGTCGGTGTCCTGGCCATGCATCCAGGCGAAGAGGGGCACCTCCACGCCTGCAGCGCGGAGATCGATCCCCGCGGTCGACTCCAGAACGCCGAAGGAGGAGACCCCAGCCTCCAGCCCCGTGCGCACGACCTCGTGCAGGCCGTGCCCATAGGCGTTCGACTTGACGGCAAGCATGAACTGCGAGCCGGAGGCAAGCTCCTTCAGGGCGCTGATGTTGTGGCTGATGGCCTCGAGATCGACGTGCGCCGTTGCGCGGCTCATGTGTAGCTCCGTTCGAATCGGGGACTCATCCGGCTCGCGATGGCCGCAGCTCGCAGGCCGGTCGCATGCTGCCAGTCGAGGATGCTCGGCTCGCCGACGGCCGGGTCGCCGAAGAGGGTCGCCAGCTCGCCCGGCTGCGCTTCTGCGCCGAGTAGGTCGACGGAGAACTGGTCCATCGAGATGGCGCCGACGATGGTGCGCGTCTTCCCGCCGATGAGCACGGATGCGGTGTTCGAGGCACGGCGGACAACCCCGTGGGCGTAGCCGACGCCGACGAGTGCGAGCTGCGTCGCTTCCGTCGTGACGTAGCTGTACCCGTAGGACACGCCCTCGCCGGCTCCGACATCCTTCACGGCCAGGATCTCGGCGCTCACGCGCATCGCGGGCCGGTAGGCGCGATCCGTGAGCCCGAACAGGGAGCCGCCCGTGATCCTGTCGGAGTTCACGGAGTCCGCGTCGAGCAGCTTCGTGCTCAGATGCGACAGGGAGGCGCGCTCGAGCCCAGGGGAGACGATGAAGCCGTCGTATCCCTCGCTGTCGAGTGCTTCTGCGACGCGGAGAGCGCCATGGCCGTAGGCGTCTGCGCGCAGGTCGGCGTAGCTGGCCGTCTCCGAACCGAGGAGTCGGGTCGAGTTCTCGCGGATCGCGCGGAGGTCGATGTGGATGCGTCTGCGCACCGGCTCGGGAGTCTGCACGTTGTGCCCTCTCTGGTCGTCGCTGGCGTGGTCAGGCTAGCACCGGCGGTTCGGGGGCCCGCTGAGGCGCGCGTGTGGGCGCTGTGGTGTGGGAGCCGCGAGAAAGCCCGCATCCGGTCTACGCTCGAAGGTGGCCTGCCGCTGAACGCGGTTGGCCGAGATCACAGGCACGATGACGCAGAAGAAGGACGAGGACCTCGGTGGCGAATTCCGGAGACGCATACTCAGCCAGACACCTCTCGGTGCTCGACGGGCTCGATGCGGTCCGGAAGCGGCCGGGCATGTACATCGGCTCGACCGACTCGCGTGGCCTCATGCACTGCCTGTGGGAGATCATCGACAACTCGGTCGACGAGGCCCTTGCCGGTCACGGCTCACGCATCCGAGTCCAGCTGCACAGCGATGGATCCGTCAGCGTCGATGACGACGGGCGAGGCGTCCCCGTCGACATCGAGCCGAAGACCGGTCTCAGCGGCGTCGAGGTCGTCTTCACCAAGCTCCACGCGGGTGGCAAGTTCGGCGCAAGCAACTACGGGTCGGCGGGAGGCCTCCACGGTGTCGGCGCCTCGGTGGTGAACGCGCTCTCCGCGCGCCTCGACGTCGAGGTCGACCGGGGCGGGAAGACCTACGCGATGAGCTTCCGGCGCGGCGAGCCAGGCATCTTCGAGGATGGTGCCGGCGGGCCCAGCCCGACATCGAACTTCGTCCCCTTCACGGATACGAGCGAGCTCCGCGTCGTGGGCAAAGCGAAGCGCGGCGTCACCGGCACACGGGTTCGCTATTGGGCTGACCCGCAGGTGTTCATCCGCGAGGCGAGCTTCCAGACCAACGACCTCGCCGAGCGCGCGAGGCAGACGGCGTTCCTGGTGCCAGGCCTCGAGATGGTCATCGAGGATGCCCGTGACGAGTCGGTCGCGCCCACGACGCAGCAGTTCCGCTTCGACGGCGGGATCACGGAATTCGCCGACTTCCTGGCACCGGACGCTCCGACGACGGACACCTGGCGCATCGAGGGGAGCGGGGAGTTCACGGAGACCATCCCGGTGCTCGACGACGAGGGCCTCCAGCTCGTGACGAAGGAAGTCGCGCGCACGATGCACGTCGATCTCGCGCTGCGCTGGGGCACCGGCTACGAGACGACCGTGAAGAGCTTCGTGAACATCATCTCGACGCCCAAGGGCGGCTCTCACCTCGCCGGGTTCGAGCAGGGGATGCTCCGGTTCTTCCGGGCAGAGGTCGAGAAGAATGCCAGACGCCTCAAGGTCGGCAACGACAAGCTCGACAAGGACGATGTCCTGGCGGGCCTCACCGCCGTCGTGACGGTCCGCATCCCGGAGCCCCAGTTCGAGGGGCAGACGAAGGAGGTCCTGGGAACGCCAGCGGCCAGGGCGATCGTCCAGAAGGCCGTGACGGCAGGCCTGACCGAGAAGTTCTCGTCGACCAAGCGCCAGGACAAAGCGGAGGCCAACCTCCTGCTCGACAAGGTCGTGCAGGAGATGAAGTCGCGCCTCTCCGCTCGCGCCCACAAGGAGACGCAGCGACGCAAGAACGCACTCGAGAGCTCCTCGCTGCCGACGAAGCTCGTCGACTGCCGATCGAACGATGTGGCGCAGAGCGAGCTCTTCATCGTCGAGGGTGACTCCGCGCTCGGCACCGCGAAGCCGGCGAGGAACTCGGAGTTCCAGGCGCTCCTCCCCATCCGCGGCAAGATCCTCAACGTGCAGAAGGCCTCGGTCTCCGACATGCTCTCCAACTCGGAGTGCGCGTCGATCATCCAGGTCGTCGGCGCAGGGTCGGGGCGCAGCTTCGACATCGGCCAGGCTCGCTACGGCAAGGTCATCCTGATGAGCGACGCCGACGTCGACGGCGCGCACATCAGGACGCTGCTGCTCACGCTCTTCTTCCGCTACATGAGGCCCATGCTCGACGCGGGTCGTGTCTTCGCGGCCGTGCCGCCCCTGCACAGGGTGGTCATCATGCATGCGGGCAGGAAGCCCAACGAGACCGTCTACACCTACTCCGAGAACGAACTGCACACGCTGCTCTCGAAGCTCGAGAAGCAGGGGAAGCGGTACCAGGATCCGATCCAGCGCTACAAGGGCCTCGGCGAGATGGATGAGGACCAGCTCTGGAACACGACCATGGACCCGAGCGCGCGCCTGCTCAGGCGCGTCACGAACGCGGACGCGCACAACGCCGAGCGCGTGTTCGATCTGCTCATGGGCAGCGAGGTCGCACCTCGCAAGGAGTTCATCATCGAAGGATCCGAGCACGTGGCTCGGGCGGACATCGACGTCTAGCTGCACAACTCGGCGGCCAGGACGCCGGACGCAAGAGGCCGGCTCCCGATCGGGGGCCGGCCTCTGGCATGCTGCGCGCAGCAGCTCAGTCTGTCGCCGGTGTCTCAGGGCTGCTCTCGGCTGACGACGCGTCGGCGTCGTCGGCGAGTGGTGTCGGGTCTCCGATGCCGCGTCCGATGAGGTCGACGACCTGGTCGAGTGGCGTGCCAGACGCGTCGCGCTTCGCGCCGCCCGTCGGGAGGGCGCGGATGGCACCATCGCGCGCGTTGCCGAACGGGGCGCCCGGGCCGACCCAGGCGGCGCTGAGGCGTCGCTCCCCGCGCAGGAGCCGCTGGGCCCGGACGCCGCCGGTCGCGCGCCCCTTCGCCGGGAACTCGCTGAGGCTGGACACCTTCGCCGTGCCCGAGTCGGTGCCCTCGAGGGCGTCCTCGTTTCGCGCGACGCTCGCGACCTCGCAGATCTCGACGTTGGCCGCCGCGACGACGGAGAACGCGAGGACCACGGCGCCGTCGGAGACCTTCATGCCGGCCATGCCGGCCGCGGAACGGCCCTGCGGACGAACGAGCTTCCCCGAGAAGCGCAGCAGCTGCGCGTCATCCGTCACGAAGACCAGCTCATCCTCGTCTGAGGCGAGGGCGGCCCCGACGACCTCGTCCCCGGCCTTGAGCGTCATGATCTCGAGCTCTCGGTTCTTGCCGAAGTCGATGCCCGTCACCCGCTTGACGACGCCCAGCTTCGTCCCGAGCGCGATCGGCGTCTCCTGGTCGATGGGCACGAGCGCGACGACCTGCTCCTTGGGGCTCGTGAGCCCGATGAAGTCGTGTGCCTTGACTCCGGCCGAGAGCAGCACCGACCCCTGGGGGCTGGAGGGGAGGGCCACGACGGGCACGCGGATCAGCCGCCCGAGGTTCGTGACGGCGCCGAGCTCGCCCTGGACCGTCGTGGTGACGTGGGAGCGCACAGCGTCGTGCTTGCTGCGCCTCGACGGCTGCTGGAGGCGCGCATCCGCGTCAGCCGTGTCGACCCTGAGGAGCCGCCCCGTGGTCGAGAGCAGCACCTGGGTGGGCGAGTCCGCGAGCTGCAGCTGCGTGGTCTCGATCGCCTTGCCACGCTTCGGCGGGGTGCCCTGGCCCTCGGTGAGCAGCGTGCGTCGCGGCGTCGCGAAGCGGTCGCTGGTCTCCTGGAGCTCGGAGCCGACCCGCGCGCGCAGCAGCTTCTCGTCGCCGAGCAGACGCTCGAGCTCGGCGATCTCCTGCTTGAGCTGGTCGCGCTCCGACTCGAGCTCGATGCGCGAGAACTTCGTGAGGCGGCGCAGGCGCAGCTCCAGGATGTAGTCCGACTGCAGCTCCGAGAGATCGAAGACGATGCGCAGCCGCTCGCCGGCCGCCGAGGCGTCGTCGCTCGACCGGATGATCTGGATGACCTCGTCGATGTCGAGGATCGCGACCAGGAGGCCCTCGACGAGGTGCAGGCGCTCGAGCCTCCGCGCGAGCCGGAAGGCGCTTCGCCTGCGCACCACCTGGATGCGGTGGTCGAGGTACACGCGGAGCAGCTCGATGAGCCCGAGCGTCTGCGGACCCCCGTTGACCAGCGCCACGTTGTTGATGTGGAACATGTCCTCGAGGGGCGTGTGCCGGTACAGCTGCTCGAGCACGGCGTCTGGGTCGAATCCGGTCTTGATCTCGATGACGAGGCGCAGGCCGTGCTTGCGGTCGGTGAGATCGGCGACGTCGCTGATGCCGGCGAGCTTCTTCGCCTGGACGCCGTCCTTGATCTTCTCGATGACCTTCTCGGGTCCGACCATGTAGGGGAGTTCGGTCACGACGATGCCCGACTTGCGGGCCGTCACCCGTTCCACGCTTGCTGTGGCACGCGTCCGGAATGATCCGCGACCTCCCGCGTACGCATCCCTGATGCCGTCGAGGCCCGTGATCCGCGCGCCGGACGGCAGGTCCGGGCCCGGGATGAACTGCATGATCTCCTCGAGCGTCGCACCGGGGTTCTCGAGCAGGTGCAGCGCCCCCGCGATCACCTCTCCGAGGTTGTGCGGCGCCATGTTCGTGGCCATGCCCACCGCGATGCCACTCGCTCCGTTGACGAGGAGATGCGGCCAGGCAGCAGGAAGCACTTCGGGCTGCGTGGTCGAGTTGTCGTAGTTCGGCACGAAGTCGACGACGTCCTCGTCGAGCTCCGCGGTGAGCGCCAGAGCGGCGGCATCGAGGCGAGCCTCCGTGTAGCGCGGGGCTGCCGGGCCGTCATCGAGCGATCCGAAGTTGCCGTGCCCATCGATCGTCGGCACGCGCTGCACGAAGCCCTGGGCCATGCGCACGAGCGCATCGTAGATGGCGGTGTCTCCGTGGGGGTGGAGGCGTCCCATGACCTCGCCCACGACGCGCGCCGACTTGACGTGCCCCCGGTCGGGTCGGAGCCCCATCTCGGCCATCTGGTAGAGGATGCGCCGCTGGACCGGCTTCAGGCCGTCGCGCGCATCTGGAAGCGCTCTCGCGTAGATGACCGAGTACGCGTACTCGAGGAAAGAGGACTGCATCTCTGTCGAGACGTCGATGTCCTCGATGCGCTGCTCGCTCATCGAAGCGGAGTCGTCGTTGCGTGTTGTACTCATGTCACCTGTCGGGAGGGTCGTGCTCGGCGCCCCTGTGGGAGACTGGGACGGATGTCGTCCATGCTATTCAGCGCGGCGAGCGGTCGCCCGACGCTCTCCGACGTGTTGCCGAATTCGCTCGCTTCTCTGCGGGGTGAGACCGGGTCCCTCGGGCTGCCGGAGACCCGCTCGGTCGTGGTCATGCTCGTCGACGGGCTCGGAGCCTCGATGCTCCGCGCCCGCACGGGGCACGCCAGGCGCCTCACGGCGGACTGGCGCAAGAAGGACACCGCCTTCTCGTTCCCGTCGACCACCGTCGCGGGGATCACCTCGCTCACGACGGCGACTCGAGCCGGTGAGCACGGGCTGCTCGGCTACTCCCTCTTCGACCGCGCTGCTGGGGTCATCCGCAACCAGCTCTCGGGCTGGGGGGACGGGATGGACCCCGCAACCTGGCAGCTGCGCCGCACGATCTTCGAGGAGCTGCGTGACGGGGGCTCCGACGTGCAGAGCATCGTCGTGGGCATGCCGCAGTACCGCGACTCCGGCCTCACGCACGCCTCCCTCCGTGGTGCCCTCTACCTTGAGGGCGGCACGATGCAGGAGCGGGTCGAGGTCACGCTGCGGGCACTCGACGACCACCCTCGCGCGCTCATCTACCTGTACAACGCGGAGCTCGACCAGGCGGGGCACGCCCATGGCTGGGAGTCGGACGCCTGGCTGGCACGCCTGGAGGAGCTCGACGCGGCCTTCGACGGACTCGCCAGGGGAGTGGATGCCGGCACCGGCATCCTCGTCACTGCCGACCACGGCATGATCGACATCCCCAGGCATCGCCAGATCGATGTCGACGACGACGACCCGCTCTTCGACGGCGTGCTCGCCATGGCGGGCGAGCCACGGCTTCGCCACCTCTACCTCGAGCCGGGAGCGCCGGCGGACGCGGCGGGAGACCTGCGCGACAGGTGGATCGCATCCCAGGGTGCGCGCGCAACGATCGTCACGCGGCAGGAGGCGGTCTCCGACGGGTGGTACGGACCGAATGTCGACCCCGTCGCTGCAGAGCGCATCGGCGATGTCGTCGTCGCGGCGACGAAGGGAGTCACGTTCTACGCCGCTTCGATGCAGTCAGGTGCAAGGCTCGTCGTCGGCCAGCATGGATCGATCACCCCGGAAGAGACGATCGTCCCGCTCATCCGCGCGGGGGCCTTCACGCGCTGAGACGCGCCGCTACTCGTCGCTGCGGGTCCCGAAGACGATCTCGTCCCAGCTCGGCATCGCGGCGCGCCCAGTGCGCTTCGACGAGTGCTTCGACGGTGCGGGTTCGTGCGCCTCGTGCTTGGGGTCATCGAGTCCGTCGAGCGGGACGTCGACTGCCCGCACACCACCTGAGCCGAGATCGCTCGGCTCGATGGTCTCCGTCTCGAAGCTGTCCTCGTCCCGAACTCGGGGAGTGAAGAGCTTGACGGGCGTCTGCTCGGACGCTGTCGAGTGAGCATCGTCACTCTCGCGCCCTGAGTCCTGATCATCGCCGTCCTCGGCGTCGTCCTCGAAGGACTGCGGGACGCGCTCCCCGCGACGTCGCCGGAGGGCCTCGAGGAGATCCGCCGTCTCGTGGTGCTGCTGCTCGGTCGCTCGCTCGAGTCGTGACGCCGCGGCACCGATCCACGAGACCGGCTCCTTGCTCACCGGGTCCACGGAGGGTGCCGGTGAGGCTTCACGCTGCGGGGACTCCATGACGGCGCGGAGCCGGGGGCTGCCGAGCGACGCGGGCTCGCCCTGCTGCGAGAGCATCGTCGCCGTCGGGTTCAGAGGGGTGAGCGCCTGCGTCTTCGGCTCGAAGCCCCACAGCGCTTCTCGCGAGATCTCGTCCACGGCGAACGACAGGCCGATTCTCCAGCCCTCTTCGTCGTCCTTCCAGGCATCCCAGATGATTGCGGCCGCCGAGGATGCCTCGAGGCGGTCGTCGATGACCTCGCCGAAGCTCGTGCCGTCCTGGCCGAGGGGGTCGGTGTCGGTCTTCAGCCGAACGGTGACCGCGCGCGCCTGGCGCACGAGGTAGTCTCGCTCGGCGCGAACCGGTCCCTCGAAGCGGACCACGTCCTCACGGGCTGCCCCAGTGAGCTCGATGACCTCGTCGATCGTCTTCCCGGCGCGGATGAGCTGCTGGATGGCCCGCGGAGGCACCTTCGGCGCGTCGACGCGAGTGGAGATGCGCGGGCGCAGCGCGTCGCGGAGCGCTTCGTCGATCACGACGCGGAAGCGCTGGCCGTCATCTCCGGACACGACGAGGGCACCTTCATCCAGGTCGATGAATCTGAGCTCATGCATGCTCGTACTCCTTGGCGTTGCCGATTCCTGCGCCACAGCATCACACGCGACGAGGGCGGAATCGGGGAGCCCCGGGGCGCGCCGTCCAACTCAGGCGAGTATTCGATCTCGCTCCGCGCGAACACTGCTCACTTCGGTTTGAGTTTCACCCCTGAGTCGTGCACAATTGCCGCGCCTGGGGGAGTTCCCCCCCATTGAAGAGATTTGGATAGGTATGGCGACCGACTACGACGCACCTCGCAAGACCGACGATGACGCAGAGTCCATCGAGGCGCTGAAGGAGCGAGTGCCGGATCGTCTCTCCGGCAGCGTTGACGCCGAAGATGCGGACAACCCCGGCAGCTTCGACCTCTCTGCAGCAGACCTCGCAGACGTTGAACTCGAGACCGTGGTGATCCCGCCGCAGGCCGACGAGTTCACCTGCGTCGAGTGCTTCCTCGTCAAGCACCGCTCGCAGCTCGAGAAGAGCTCGGCCCTCGGGCCGATCTGCCACGACTGCGCAACCGCCTGATCGAAGGCAGAGCACACGACCGAAGCCGCATCCTCAGGGATGCGGCTTCGGTCGTCTGTCGGTGAGACAGGGGAACGCGGCTCAGTGTCGAGCGACGGGCGCGTCCCGCTGCATCAGCTCGTCTGACGCCTGTTCACAGCCCGAGCCTCGGTGATGGCAGCCGCGAGCTCGGTGGGCCGACGCGTCGAGATGAGCCAGTAGGGGACCGGGTCCGCGTCGTCGGTGATCTCGATCGTGAGCGAGGTCGGGATCCAGCCGCGGATGCACAGCCAGGCACGCAGGTCCAGCTGGGGGCCCGCGGCGAGACGAGCACGCTCACGGGTCGTGTGGGGGAGGCACTGCCCGGTGAAGCTCAGTGGCACGTGGGCGCCCGCGACCCGGACCTGGGTCGCCGTGACCTCGATGATGGGCGAGTAGGCGAGGACGAGCGTGAGGAACGCGGCGTAGAGCGTCACTGCGATGGCCGCACCGATCCAGAAGTTGATCGGCGTGAACACGAGGATGACGGCGGGCACCATGAGGAAGCCGACGGCGTACACCCACGCGGCTGGCCACAAGCGCTCGTGGAAGACAGGCATGGAGATATTGCATCACGCTTTGTCGTGCGCCGCTGTCAGATCACGATCCGGTCACGCCTCGGCTAGGCTCGTACGGTGAGCATTGCCATAGATGTGCCCGTCTCGGGCGTCCTCCCCACGTTCGCCCAGCCAGGCGACGCCGGGGCCGACCTGATCGCGACCGAATCCGTCACTCTCGCCCCCGGCCAGCGCGCCGTCGTGGGCACGGGAGTTCGACTCGAGCTTCCGGCGGGAACCGTCGGCTTCGTGATGCCGCGCTCGGGGCTGGCGGCGAAGCACGGCATAACGCTCGTCAACGCGCCTGGCACCATCGACTCCGGCTACCGGGGTGAGGTGAAGGTGATCATGCTCAACACCGATTCGTCCGAGAGCTACGCCATCGCGGCAGGCGACCGGATCGCGCAGCTCGTGGTCATGCAGCTCGCGCCAGTGCGTTTCATCCAGACCGAGCAGCTCTCCGCCTCGCAGCGTGGAGAGGGCGGCTTCGGCTCCACCGGCTATTCGTCTGACCAGGAGGCACCCAATGGGACTGTTTGATTTCCTCAAGAAGGAAGAAGAGAAGCCTGAGAAGGCCGACAAGCTCACCGTCGACGATGACGGCATCGACGAGGAAGAACTCGACGACGCGGTTGACCTCGAAGACGACGAGGACATGGACGCGAAGTCCGCGCCTGACGATCGCGAGACCCGCGGGCCGTTCGACATCTCCGAGGCGAGCCCCGCGAAGCGCTACGTGGACCTGGGCGCGCTGCGCATCCCGGCTCGCGAAGGGCTCGGTCTCCGGCTCGAGGTCGAGGAGAAGACGAAGCGACTCGTTGCCGTCGCCCTCGACTACAAGGAGTCGACCATGCAGATCCAGGCGTTCGCAGCGCCACGGTCCACCGGCCTCTGGCACTCGATCATGGCCCAGCTCGCCGAGCAGGTCCGCAAGCAGGGCGGAACGGCGGAAGAGGTGGAGGGCATCCTCGGCCCCGTCCTCGACACGAAGATCCCGGTCGTCATCAAGGGTGCTGCGTCGAACCAGACCAGGTCCGCGCGCTTCTTCGGCGTCGATGGTCCTCGCTGGTTCCTCCGAGGCGTCCTGACGGGCAAGGCGTTGCGCGACGAGGCCACCCGCGTCGAGCTCGTCGAGCTGTTCAGGAGTGTCGTCGTCGTCCGCGGCGATGCCCCGCTGCCGCCACGTGAGCTCCTGACGCTCGTCGTCCCGAAGGCCATGGCCGACCCGACGTCGAAGACGGCAACCGAGGACGCCGCATCCGGGGAGGCAGAGCAGGCATGACGCTGCCCGAGGACGAACGGCCCGAGCAGGCAGAGCCCTCCGCCGACGCGCCCAACAGGCGCAAGCTGGAAGACGCCGCGAAGTCGTCGTCGCTCGGCAGGCTCACGGAGGGCGGCATCTCCGGCGCGTCGCTCCTGGCTGCCATGGGCGGTGTTCGCGGCCTGGTCGAGACACTGCTTCCTGGCATCGTGTTCCTCGTGCTGTTCACCCTCGGCACCGAGCTGTGGATCGCCGTCCTCGCGCCGGCGGTCCTCGGTCTCCTCTTCATCGTGGTCCGCGCAGTGCAGAAGGAGCCCGTCGTCCCCGCGATCTCGGGCCTCGTCGCGCTCCTGATCTCCGGCATCCTCGCGATGACGACAGGCAGGGGCGAGAACTTCTACCTCGTCGGGTTCTACACCAACGCCGCCTACGGTGCGGCTCTGCTCGTCTCGGTCCTCGTCCGCTGGCCCGTCATCGGGTTGGTCACGGGGCTCATCACCGGGCAGGGGTCGAGCTGGCGCCAGGACCGCGCGATGCTGCGGTGGATGTCCGTCATCACGCTCGTGTGGGTCGGCTTCTTCGCGCTTCGACTCGTCGTGCAGCTGCCGCTCTACTTCGCCGGCAACGTCGAGGCGCTCGGACTCGCCCGGCTGCTCATGGGCACCCCCATGTATGCCGTCGTCCTGGTCGTGACGGTGCTCTTCGTCCGGGCGCTCCTGAGTGCGTCCCGGTCGGGAGAGCAGAGTGAACCAGGTAAAGTATCTTGATGTCAAGATAAAAGCGTCTCGATCAACTCAGGATCACCTTCGAGGCAAGCCACGGCGAGACGCGAGATGATTGCTGGGCGCGGGCCGCGCACCCAGAGTTGCAAAGAAGGAGCCGAGACGTGACCGCAGTCAACAGCTTCGGAGCCAAAGACACGCTCAGTGTCGACGGCACCGAGTACGAGATCTTCCGCATCGACAAGGTTGAGGGGTTCGAGAAACTCCCCTTCAGCCTCAAGGTTCTCCTCGAGAACCTCCTCCGCACCGAAGACGGCGCGAACGTGACCGCAGAGCAGATCCAGAAGCTCGGTTCGTGGGTGCCTTCGGCAGACCCGGACACCGAGATCCAGTTCTCGCCAGCGCGTGTCGTCCTCCAGGACTTCACCGGTGTTCCCTGCATCGTCGACCTCGCCACCATGCGCGAGGCCGTGACCCAGCTGGGCGGTGACCCCGAGAAGGTCAACCCGCTCGCTCCCGCTGAACTCGTCATCGACCACTCGGTCATCGCCGACCTCTTCGGTCAGGCCGACGCGCTCGAGCGCAACGTCGAGATCGAGTACCAGCGCAACGGCGAGCGCTACCAGTTCCTCCGCTGGGGCCAGACCGCCTTCGAGGACTTCAAGGTCGTCCCCCCGGGAACGGGCATCGTCCACCAGGTCAACATCGAGTACCTGGCGCGCGTCACCTTCGTCCGCGAGGTTGGCGGCGTGCTGCAGGCCTACCCGGACACCCTCGTCGGCACCGACTCCCACACCACGATGGTCAACGGACTCGGCGTGCTCGGCTGGGGCGTCGGCGGCATCGAGGCAGAGGCGGCCATGCTCGGCCAGCCCGTGTCGATGCTCATCCCGAAGGTCGTCGGCTTCAAGCTCAAGGGCCAGATCCCCATGGGCGTCACCGCGACCGACGTCGTCCTCACGATCACCGACCTCCTGCGCAAGCACGGCGTCGTCGGCAAGTTCGTCGAGTTCTACGGCGAAGGTGTCGGCGCAGTGCCGCTCGCCAACCGCGCCACGATCGGCAACATGAGCCCCGAGTTCGGCTCGACGGCCGCCATGTTCCCGATCGACGACGAGACGCTCAGCTACCTGCGCCTCACGGGCCGCAGCGAGGAGCAGGTCAAGCTCGTCGAGGCGTACGCCAAGGAGCAGCACCTCTGGCACGACCCGAGCAAGGAGCTCTCCTACTCGGAGTACCTCGAGCTCGACCTCTCGACCGTCGTCCCGTCGATCGCCGGCCCCCGCCGCCCGCAGGACCGCATCGAGCTGTCCAAGGCCAAGGGCCAGTTCGGCGCCGACCTCAACGACTACACGGCGGAAGACTTCGGACTCGTCGACGTCGCCGGAGAGGACAGCTTCCCGGCGTCAGACCCCGCCAAGCTCACGCCCACCTCCGAGGACTCCGACGTCCGCGAGCAGCAGACGGCGCCGACCTTCTCGCACGACCGCAAGCCGGTCCAGGTGCAGGGCGCTGACGGCCAGAGCTACACGATCGACCACGGCTCGGTCGCCATCGCAGCCATCACGAGCTGCACCAACACCTCCAACCCGTCGGTCATGCTCGCGGCGGGTCTCCTCGCCAAGAAGGCGAGCGAGCGCGGTCTGAAGGCGAAGCCGTGGGTCAAGACCACGCTCGCCCCCGGTTCGAAGGTCGTCACGAACTACTACGAGAAGGCCGGACTCACCGACTCGCTCGAGGCGCTCGGCTTCTACACGGTCGGATACGGCTGCACGACGTGCATCGGCAACTCTGGTCCCCTCAACGAGGAGATCTCCGAGGCGATCAACGACAACGACCTCGCCGTCACCGCTGTCCTCTCCGGAAACCGCAACTTCGAGGGTCGCATCAACCCCGACGTGAAGATGAACTACCTGGCTTCGCCGCCGCTGGTCATCGCCTACGCGCTCGCCGGAACGATGGACTTCGACTTCGAGACGCAGGCGCTCGGCAAGGACTCCGACGGCAAGGACGTCTTCCTCAGCGAGATCTGGCCGACCGCAGACGAGGTGCAGTCCACGATCGACACGTCCATCGACACGGACATGTTCACGCGCGAGTACGGCGCGGTCTTCGACGGCGACGAGCGCTGGCGTTCGCTCCCCACGCCCACCGGCGCCACGTTCGAGTGGGATGACCAGTCGACGTACGTCCGGAAGCCCCCGTACTTCGATGGCATGGTCATGGAGCTCACGCCGGTCACCGACATCAAGAGCGCGCGTGTGCTCGCCAAGCTCGGCGACTCGGTCACGACCGACCACATCAGCCCTGCTGGATCGATCAAGGCAGACAGCCCCGCCGGAAAGTACCTGACGGAGCACGGCGTCGGCCGCAAGGACTTCAACTCCTACGGCTCGCGTCGCGGCAACCACGAGATCATGATCCGTGGAACGTTCGCGAACATCCGCCTCAAGAACCAGCTCCTCGACGGCGTCGAGGGCGGCTACACGCGTGACTTCACGCAGCCCGACGGCCCGCAGTCGTTCATCTACGACGCCGCGCAGAACTACGCGGAGTCCGGCACGCCGCTGGTCGTCCTCGGTGGCAAGGAGTACGGCTCCGGCTCTTCTCGCGACTGGGCTGCCAAGGGCACGAGCCTGCTCGGCGTCCGCGCCGTCATCGTCGAGAGCTTCGAGCGCATCCACCGCTCGAACCTCATCGGCATGGGTGTCGTCCCGCTGCAGTTCCCGGCAGGCGAGAGCTGGGCATCGCTCGGCCTCGATGGCACGGAGTCGATCTCGATCGAGGGCATCGAGAAGCTCAACGAGGGCTCCACGCCCAAGACGGTGCACGTCATCGCTGAGCCCACCTCTGACTCGCCCGAGGGCAAGCAGACGATCGAGTTCGATGCTGTCGTCCGCATCGACACCCCCGGTGAAGCCGACTACTACCGCAACGGCGGAATCCTGCAGTACGTGCTCCGCCAGCTCGCCACGGCGTAGCGGGCGCAGCGCAGAACCGAAGGGCGGAGCCGAGAGGCTCCGCCCTTCGGCGTCGTACACGATTCGCGCCCTCACTCGCTGAGTACGGGCGCTGTGCGCGTGCATCTCCGGTCGATACCGTTGGAGCGATTTCCCACGACGAAGGAGTTCCGCATGAGCACTGAGATTCCCATCCGTACCGTACTGAGCCCAGGCCGCTATGTGCAGGGCAAGGGCGCACTTGCACGGCTCGGGGAGTTCGTCGCGCAGATCGGGTCCACCCCGCTGCTGCTCGCGGACGACTTCGTCTGGGACCTCCTCGGGGAGCGCCTCTCGACCTCGTTCACCGGGGGAGAGGCCGAGGTCCCGCGCGAGCGCTTCAACGGCGTCGCCTCCTCGGGAGAGATCGACCGCATCGTCGAGGTCATCACGGCGAGCGGCAGCGACGTGATCGTCGCCGTCGGTGGAGGCAGCACGATCGACGCCGCGAAGGCCGCGGGCCACCTCGCTGGCGTCCGATGGGTGAGTGTCCCCACAGTCGCATCCACCGACGCGCCGACCTCGGCGCTCGCCGTCATCTACACGGAGGCAGGGGAGTTCGAGGAGTACCGCTTCTTCCCGCGCAACCCCGACCTCGTGCTCATCGACTCCCAGCTCGTGGCGGATGCACCCGCACGGTTCCTCGTGGCTGGTTTCGGTGATGCGCTGGCCACTTGGCTCGAGGCCCGTGCGACGAGCCGCTCCAACGCGAGCACGATGGCGGGTGGGCTGCCCACGCAGACCGGAACGGCCCTCGCGAAGCTCAGCTGGGACGTCCTCTGGGAGAACGCGGCGAGCGCGCTGGACGCCGTCGAGGACGGCGTGGTGACGCCGGCTCTCGAGCGCGCCATCGAGGCGAACACGCTGCTCTCGGGACTCGGCTTCGAGTCAGGTGGGCTCGCTGCCGCCCACGCGATCCACAACGGGCTGACAGCCGCCCCGCAGACGCATGGCCTGCAGCACGGCGAGAAGGTCAACATCGGATCGATCGCTCAGCTCATCCTGGAGGGGGCTCCCGCGGAGGAGATCCGCGATTTCATCGTCTTCACCACGAAGCTCGGACTTCCGACGACGCTCACGGAGATCGGGCTCTCCACCGACGACAAGCACGAGCTGCGGCTCGTCGCCGAGGCCGCGACCGTGGCGGGGGAGACGATCCACAACATGCCGTTCGCGGTGACGTCCGACGATGTCATCGCCGCGCTCACCTCGCTCGAGCGGCTCTCGCGCCGTATCCGCGCCGAGGCCGGGCTCCCAGAGCCTGTCAAGTACCACGCCAAGCACTGACGACGACCCCACGACACGAAGGCGCCTCCTCACCCGAGCTCCGGGTTAGGAGGCGCCTTCGTTGTCAGCTGACGGGGTCAGTGCGACGCGGCTCCGCGGATCGGCGGCGTATGGAAGGTGCCTCCGAACGCCTTCTGGGAGGCTCCGACCCGGTCGAGGTAGGGCGTGATGCCTCCCGCCTGGAACGGGTAGCCAGCTCCCAGGATGAGGCACAGATCGATGTCCTCCGGCCCCGCAACGACCTGCTCGTCGAGCATCCGCTTGATCTCGTCGGCGAGGCCGACCTCGACGCGGTCGGCGAATGAGGCGGCGGTCATCGGCGTCTTGCCCCCTGCGACGATCTGCACGGCCTTCTTGTCGAAGCCCTTCACGCGGCCCTTGCCGTCACGGTCGTACAGCTTGCCGTAGTCGGCCAGCCTGTGGAGGTTCTCTGACTCGAAGAACCGGTCAGGGAACGCCTTGTGATGCGTGTCGAGCACGTGGGCGCCGACCTTGAGCCCCACCAGCTCGAGCAGCTCGAACGGTGTCATCGGGAGACCGATCCTGTCGAGCGCGTGGTCGACGGTCTCGAACGAGGTGCCGGTGTCGACCGCGTTCATGGCCTCGCCAAGGACCTTGGCGAGGACGCGGTTCACGACGAATCCTGGCGCATCCCTGGTGATGACGGCGGTCTTCTTGAGGTTCTTCGCGGTTGCCATCGCCGTCGCCAAGGTCGCGTCGTCGGTGCTGTCGGTCCGCACGACCTCGATGAGCGGCATCTGCGCGACGGGGTTGAAGAAGTGGAAGCCCACGAGGCGCTCCGGGTGTTCGAGCTGAGCGCCGATCTCCGCGACCGAGAGCGAGGAGGTGTTCGTGGCGAGAACGGTCTCGGGTCCCACGATCTTCTCGAAGTCCGCGAAGACCTGCTGCTTGACGCCCAGCTCCTCGAAGACCGCCTCGATGACCCAGTCGCAGTCCGCGAACTCGCTCCGGTCGGTCGTGCCGTGGACGAGGCCGATCAGTCGGCCGTACTCGTCGCTCTCGATCCGCCCCTTCTCGTGGAGCTTCTCGAGCTCGCGTCGGATGGCCGCGACTCCCGTGTCGACGCGAGCCTGGTCGAGATCGGTGATGACGACCGGCACCTTCAGACGGCGCACGAAGAGCGTCGCGAACTGTGTCGCCATGAGGCCGGCACCGATGACGCCGACCTTGTCGATGCGGCGAGCGAGGGCCTTGTCCGGGGCGCCTGCGGGGCGCTTCGCACGCTTCTGCACCAGGTTGAAGGCGTAGATCGAGGCCACGAACTGGTCCCCGGAGATGAGGTCGGCCAGGGCCTCGTCCTCCGCGGCGAAGCCCTTCTCCCGGTCGTCGCCCTTCGCGAGCTTCAGCAGCTCGAGTGCGCGGTAGGGAGCGAGCGCGACGGTGCCGAGCTTCTCCTCGAGCGACTTCCTCGCGATGCTGATCGCGAGATCCCACTTCGCGAGGCGCTCGAGGCGTCCGGGAGCGTTCGGCCGCTTGACCTCGATGTCTCCGCCGATGACCTTGTCGGCCCAGGCCAGCGAGTCCTCCAGGAAGTTCAAGCTCGGGAAGATCGCGTCGGCGATGCCGAGCTCCGCCACCTGGGGTCCCTTGAGCATCCGGTTCTGCTTGAGCGGATTCTCGATGATGACCTTGAGGGCGTTCTCGATGCCGATGAGATTCGGGAGGATGCTCGCGCCTCCCCAGCCCGGAACGAGACCGAGGAAGGTCTCGGGCAGGGCGAATGCCGGAACGGTCGCGTCGACCGTGCGGTAGTCGGAGTTGAGCCCGATCTCGACGCCGCCTCCGAGCGCGAGTCCGTTGTAGAACGTGAAGCTGGGTACTCCGAGCTTGCCGAGGGAGCCGAGCACCTCATGGCCGAGCCTCGCGAGGAGGAACGCGACCTCTCGGCTCGGGATCGATCCCACGTTGGAGAGATCAGCTCCGGCTGCGAAGTTGAAGCGCTTGCCCGTGATCGCAACCGCATGGATGTCATGGGAGGAGGCGCGGGCGCGCAGGCCGGAGAGGACCTCGCCGAGTTGGGCGAGCGTCTCCGGTCCGAGCGTGTTCGGGCGCGTGTAGTCGTGGCCGTTGTCGAGGGTGATGAGGGCCAGCGTGCGGCCGCTCGGCAGCGTGACGTCACGGACGAGCGAGTGCGTCACGACCTCGTCGGTGCTCATGGCGAGCAGGGGAGCGTAGCGTGCTCGAAGATCGGTTGCCATGGTGCTCAGCGTCCCTTCTTGCCGAAGCCTCGGCGTGCGTGCGACTTGCCGTTCCAGTTCGGGTTCTCCCAGATGACCGTGCCGCCCTGTCCGAGTCCGACGCACATCGCGGTCAGGCCGAAGCGAACTTCCGGGTGCTCCTCGAACTGCTTCGCGAGCTGCGTCATGAGGCGGACACCTGAGGATGCAAGGGGATGCCCGATGGCAATGGCTCCACCGTACGGGTTGACCGAGGGGTCGTCGTCGTCGATGCCGTAGTGGTCGAGGAACGACAGCACCTGGACGGCGAAGGCCTCGTTGAGCTCGAAGAGTCCGATGTCGTCGATCGTCATGCCGGCGCGGTCGAGGGCCTTCTCGGTCGAGGGCACGGGCCCGAGACCCATGACCTCGGGCTGCACTCCGGCGAACGCGAACGTCACCATGCGCATCTTCGGGGCGAGGCCGAACTCCTTCGCGGCGGCGCTCGAGGCCAGGATGGCGGCCGTGGCCCCGTCGTTGAGCCCGCTGGCATTTCCGGCCGTCACTCGGCCGTGCGGGCGGAACGGGGTCTTCAGCGTCGAGAGCGTCGCCATGTTCGTCTCTGGTCGGAGCGTCTCGTCGCGGGTCGCGAGGCCCCAGCCCGCTTCGGATTCGATGGCGACGGGGATGAGGTCCGGCTGCAGCTGGCCGTTCTCGTAGGCGGCAGCGGCCTTCTGCTGGCTGCGCATCGCGTAGCGGTCGCTGCGTTCGCGTGTGAGCTGCGGGAATCGATCGTGGAGTCGCTCGGCGGTCTTGCCCATGTTCAGGGCGTCACCGCTGACGAGCTGCTCGGCGACGAAGCGCGGGTTGGGGTCTGCGCCGATGCCGAGCGGGTGCCTGCCCATGTGCTCGACGCCGCCGGCGATGGTGACGTCGTAGGCCCCGAAGCCGATGCCGGACCCCATGGTGGTGACGGCCGTCATGGCGCCAGCGCACATGCGGTCGATGGCGAGGCCGGGAACGGTGTTCGGAAGTCCAGCGAGGATCGCCGTGGATCGGCCGAGCGTCAGTCCCTGGTCGCCCTGCTGGGTCGTCGCGGCGATGGCGACGTCGTCGTAGCGTTCGTGCGGGATCTGCGGGTTCCGGTCGAGGAGACCCTTGATCGCCTTGACTGCGAGGTCATCCGCACGGGTCTTCCA
Source organism: Pseudoclavibacter sp. RFBJ3 (assembly GCF_002931375.1). NCBI lineage: Bacteria > Bacillati > Actinomycetota > Actinomycetes > Micrococcales > Microbacteriaceae > Pseudoclavibacter > Pseudoclavibacter sp. RFBJ3. The sequence continues at coordinate 402,993 of NZ_PSXZ01000004.1, forward strand.
GTACATGCCCTTCTCGCCCGCACGTCCGAATGGGGTTCGAACGCCGTCGATGAACAACACTTCTCGATTGGCCACACTGCCTCCAAGCATCTATTGACTCGGTCATCCTATGGATGCTCGCCTGATCGGAAGCCAATGCGTCGTGTGAAGCTACGAATCCTCGTCGTTCTGCACGGAAGTCAATTGGTCAGCTTCTACAAAAGCCGAGGCGATTCCCTGTGCAACCTCGCTGGTCTGCCACGCCCGTGCGCCGAGCTCGCGCAGGTGCTCGGCGACGGCGTCGGCGGAGACAGGCTGACGCGGGACCCAGGCGGCTCGCCGCAGCAGCTCCGGAGTGAGCAGGTTCTCAACCGGCATGTGGAGGGTCTCAGCGTGGGCGACGAGGAACTCGCGCGCGAGCTTCAGCCGACGGTCCGCCTCGGGGGAGCGCTGCTCCCACTGGCGGTGGTGCGGCATGCGGTCCGGGTCCCGTGGCGCCTGCGGAGGCAGCTCCTCGGTCGTGAGTCCGCGCTCGACGGCACCCCACCAGCGGTCGAGCTGGGTTCGGGATGCGCGTCCGGTGAATTCCTTCAGGCGTGCCAGCTCGCCTCGAGTGCGGGGCATGGCTGTCGCGACCGCTGCGAGCGCCCGGTCGGGGAAGAGTCGCCCGGGGGCGGTGTCGGTACTGCGCGCCGCCTCGTCGCGAGAGAGCCAGAGCTCCCTCGCAACAGCGAGGGCCCTCGGGCTGCGGAGCCGGCTGATGCCGCCGATCCGACGCCACGGGTCCGGCTTCTTGACCCCCAGCTCGCGAGTGAGGATGTCCGCGAACTCCTCGCGGGCGGCATCGAGCTTCTCGGCGTCGATGAGCTCCTGGTGGAGCTGGTCCCTGACGTCGATGAGTAGCTCCACGTCGAGCGCAGCGTACGCGAGCCAGGTTTCCGGCAGCGGGCGAGTCGACCAGTCGGCGGCTGAGTGCGCCTTCTCGAGCGAGATGCCGAGCAGGCGCTCGATGACGGCGCCGAGCCCGACTCGCTCGTACCCGAGGAGCCTCGCCGCGAGCTCGGTGTCGAAGATGAGGCTCGGGTCGAGATCGAGCTCGCGGAGGCACGGAAGATCCTGTGTCGCCGCGTGGAAGATCCACTCCTCGTCGCCGATGATCTCCTGCAGCCGCGCGAGCGATCCAGTCGCGATGGGATCGATGAGGAGCGTGCCGCTCCCTCGCCGGTAGAGCTGCACCAGGTAGGCGCGCTCCGAGTATCGGTATCCGGATGCGCGCTCCGCATCCACGGCTACGGGTCCCGTGCCGGCGGCGAGACGATCGAGTGCCGCCTGCAACTGCGTTTCGGTCTCGATCACCTCCAGTCCGCCAGCTTTCAGACGGTCGGCATCAAGCCCCATCTTTCGCCTTCCTCAAGTGCTGGAGAACCTGGACTCCGTCGTCGGCCTCGGTCTCCGGGGGCATGCCCGCCAGCAGGCAGAGCAACTCGCCCCAGGCTTCCGCGTGAGCCGCGAGGTCCGTCTCCCGTGGGGTCCAGGATGCTCTGAGTTCGATCTGGGCGCCCTCGCCCTGGTCTTCGAGCTCGCCGAAGCCTCGACCGTTGATGGTCGTCGCCGTGCCGGACGGGTGCTCGAAGGCCGCGCCTCTGGACTCGAGGGCATCCATGAGCCACGACCAGGCAACGGGCGCGAGGAAGGGGTCGACGCCGATCTCGGGTTCGAGCGGAGCCTGGGCGAAGCACACGACGCGGAAGGCGCCGCGCCAGGCTTCTGGCTCGCTCTCGTCGTGCAGCAGGATGAACCTGCCGGTTCCGAGTTCGGAATCGCTTGCGTGAGCAGTAGGCCGCACGTCTCCGGAGAGGGCGAGCGACTCGGGGGCCAGGTTCGCCGGGGGGCGGATCTCGCTCACCGTGAGGGCAGAGCGGAACTCGGCCGCACGGACCGCCTCTACGGCGGCCTCGAACTCCGGGGCGGATCGATGCAACGGGACAACCACGCGACGAGACTAGGCCTGGCCCTGGGCTCCGCAGATCAGGCGCGCCGTGTCGGAACGTCGCTCGTCCGGCGTGTTCACGGCCGGGTTGCGTCATCATCGACGTGATGTGTGCCGCAAAACGTGCCTCAACCGAGTCGTCGTCGTCGGCGACGAAATTCGCCGCAGCCTCGCTCGGCGCTCTCGTCGTGGGACTCGGGGCCGTCGTCGCGACCGCCTCGACCATGGTCGCGCGCGCAGTCGTCACCCCGCCGCGACGCCGCAAGGATCCGGTCCGCCTGCTCGGCGTCGACAAGCAGGCGGGCACCGTCACGCTCGCGCGCACGCCGGAGACGGCCGCTCCCGGGCACTACAGCCTCGTCTTCGCGGCAGAGACGGGTCGCGCCAACGTGGGTGCAGTGGTCGACGAGTCAGAGCGCACCGTCACGAGGCGCTTCTGGGGGGAGCAGGGCGCGCAGCTCGAGCGGGTGCGGTCCGTGCGCCTGGCATCCGCGCCGCAGCTGTGGGTTCGGGACCTCAACCTGCCCTGGCGCTGGGTCGATGTGCAGACGCCACTCGGTGCGATGCCAGCCTGGCTCATCCCCGCGGCTCAGGCCAGCGACTCGTGGGCGATCCACGTCCACGGTCGCGGTGCGGTCATGACGGAGCCCCTCCGGGCCGTTCCGCTCTTCCGCGGTCGAGGCTGGAACTCGCTCGTCGTGAGCTACCGCAACGACGCTCTGGCGCCGCCCTCGCCAGACGGCAAGTTCGGTCTGGGAGCCACGGAGTGGCGCGACGTCGAGTCGGCGATGGACTGGGCCGTGTCCAGGGGTGCTCGGCGCATCATCCTCGTTGGGTGGTCGATGGGCGGGGGCACGGTCATACAGGCGGCCCTCAACGCGCGACACCGGGAGCTCATCGCGGGCATCTTCCTCGAGTCTCCGGCGTTGAGCTGGCGATCGATCCTTCGTTATCAGGGATCGGCCATGCGGCTCCCTCGAATCGTGACCGCACTCGGCATCTGGCTCATCGGCAGCCCGCTCGCCCGGCCCCTCCTCGGCCTGGAAGCGCCGATTCCGCTCTCGAAGCTGGAGATCCTCGATCGGCTCGCCGAGCTGACGGTGCCCATCCTGCTCTTCCACTCGAGTGGCGACACGGTTGTGCCGGTCGATGCGAGCCGGGAGCTCGCCAGGCGGCGCCCGGACCTCGTCACCTATCGGGAGTTCGAACGGGCACTGCACACGCGGCTCTGGAACGTCGACAGCGGGAGATGGGAGCAGTCGCTGGACGAGTGGCTGGCGACCTTCTAGGAACGTCCGTCCGCCGAGAGGAGCTCGAGCAGCTGGCGCTTCGCCCGCGCCTGCAGGGCCACCATGCCGCTTCGTCGCAGCGGTGAGACCAGATCCGTGAGCCCGAGGGCGCCCGGGAGATCCTCGGGAAGCCCCAGGAGAGCCTCCGGTTGCTGCCCATCCACGCCCTGGACAAGCGCAGCCGCGAAGCCCCGTGTCATCGGCGCGCCGGGTGGAACGGAGATGCGCAGGCGCACACGCCGCTCCGGGGTCAACGAGACGTCGAAGAAGACGGGCGACTGACACTCGATGACGCGCTCGAACGACGCTGTGTCGCCCGGGTCGACGCCGGGGAGCTCTGCACCGATCTCGGCGAGGAGCTCGAGGCGGTCGCGGGGCGATACCTCGAGCAGCTCCTCGCGAAGCAGATCGAGGGATTCCGGAAGCGTGACGTCGTGCATGCCACCACGGTACCGGGCAGGTGCCCTGACGACGCGCAGCTGAGCGGCTGGCGGTAGGATCTGCAGGAGCCCGCACCGGGCATTACTCACTGGAAAGTACGAGGACTCCGTGGGCGTAGGCCGCTTGCTGCACCTGACCGAACTCTCACCGACCGTCACGGCGGCAGAGATGGTGAAGGACCTCGTGCCTCCCAGGCAGTTCGACGCCGCCAAGTTCGCCACGTACCGGCCCGATCCCGAGTACCCGTCCCAGGCCGCCGCCGTTGAGGCGGGGGAGCGCTTCGCCGGAGTGAAGGCAGCTCCCGCGTCCGGGAGCAAGGGCCTCTTCGGCTTCCTCAAGAAGGCACCGCCCGTCAAGCCCGGCATCTATCTCGACGGCGGCTTCGGCGTCGGCAAGACGCACCTGCTCGCCTCGATCTGGCACGCACACCCGGGACGCAAGTACTTCGGCACCTTCATCGAGTACACCGCGCTCGTGGGCGCCCTCGGCTATGCCGAGGCGGTCCGCTCACTCCGGGGCACCAGCCTCATCGCCATCGACGAGTTCGAGCTCGACGACCCGGGCGACACGATGGTCATGTCCAGACTCCTCGGTGAGCTCGTCGACTCGGGTACGAGCATCGCCGCGACGAGCAACACCCCGCCGAACGCACTAGGCGAGGGTCGCTTCGCGGCCTCGGACTTCCTCCGCGAGATCACGAAGCTGGCCGACGTCTTCGACACCCTGCGCATCGACGGCACCGACTACCGGCGCCGCGACATGTCCGGCCACGCCGCCGTCACGCCGCCGGAGCGCCTCGGCTCGCTGGTGGAAGACGCGGTCGCCGACGGCAGGTCCGTCGCTTACGACGGCTTCGACGACCTCGTGCAGCACCTCGCCACCGTGCATCCGTCCAAGTACGTCCGGCTCGTCGAGGACATCGACCTCCTCGCACTCAGCGATGTGCACGAGCTGACCGACCAGGCTGAGGCCCTCCGCTTCGTCGCCTTCATCGACCGCGTCTATGACGCGCAGATCCCCATCGCGGCATCTGGGCTCGCCCTCGACCGGATCTTCGGCGGCGGGATGATCGACGGCGGCTACCGCAAGAAGTACCTGCGCTGCGTCTCCAGGCTCATCGCCTCGACCGCACAGGAGCAGACAGCCTCCGTGTGACGGGCGCGTCCCGTGCCACGCCTCCGGTGGCGCGATGACGCTCGCGACACAGACTCGTAACACACCGGGCCGCTCCGAAACATGATGGAAACGGTCCCGCCCCATCGCTGACACGCGCCTTGCGCAGACTCATTGCATCTCCCCACTCCGTGTCACGACGACGCGGCCTCCAGGTCGCAGCACGGGTGGCGAAAGCGAGGATGCAATGGATACCGGTGGAACCGCCTGGCTGATGATCAGCGCAGCGCTTGTGCTCTTCATGACACCAGGACTCGCCCTCTTCTACGGCGGCATGGTGAAGGAAAAGAGCGTCGTGAGCATGATGATGCTCTCGTTCGGGGCCCTCGGCCTCGTCGCAGTGCTCTGGATCCTCTACGGCTACAACATGTCGGCCGTCTCGGGAGATTCCTTCTTCCAGTTCGCGGGAGACCCCCTCTCCGACTTCGCGCTCACCAACCTGATCCAGGACAGCAACGCGACCGCCGGTGCGGCGTACGGGGGCACCTTCGCCATCATCACCACTGCCCTCATCTCGGGAGCCATCGCAGACCGAGCCAAGTTCGGTGCCTGGATGCTCTTCGCCGGCATCTTCGCGACGTTCGTGTACTTCCCCGTCGCTGCCTGGGTCTGGGGCGGTGGCTGGATCATGCAGCTCGGCGCGCAGCTCGGCTTCCAGGGCGTCGAGGTCATCGACTACGCGGGTGGCACGGCGGTGCACATCAACGCCGGAGCGGCCGCGCTGGCCCTCGCTCTTGTCCTCGGCAAGCGCGTCGGCTTCGGCAAGGGCATCACGCAGCCCCACAACGTTCCTCTTGTCCTCCTCGGAACCGCGATCCTCTGGTTCGGCTGGTTCGGCTTCAACGTCGGAGCGGCTTGGGGAGACCTCGAGGGCACCGAGTTCCCGGGACCCGGACTGCTCTTCATCAACACCATCGCGGCTCCCGCCGCGGGTATCCTCGGCTGGATCATCGTCGAGAAGCTGCGCAACGGCAAGGCGACCTCGATCGGTGCCGCGTCGGGCGCGATCGCCGGCCTGGTCGCGATCACACCGGCCTGCGCCGTGCTGACGCCCGGCTGGGCGCTGCTGCTCGGCCTCGTGTCCGGTGTCCTGTGCGCCTTCGCGATCGAGCTGAAGTTCAAGCTCGGCTTCGACGACTCGCTCGACGTCGTGGGCCTGCACCTCGTCGGCGGCCTCGTCGGCTCCATCTGGCCCGGCCTGTTCGCCTTCGACACCGGTCTCTTCACCGGTGGTGGGTTCGAGCAGCTCATCGTCCAGCTCATCGCTTCCCTCGGTGTGCTCCTCTACTCGTTCGGAGTGAGCTTCCTCGTGGCCTGGGTCATCCAGAAGACCATCGGCTTCCGGGTGCGCCACGAGGACGAAGTGGCCGGCGTCGACGTGGTCGTGCACGGCGAGACCGGCTACGCGCTGTCCCGCTGATCACGCGGACGGCCTTCGGGGGCCGTGCATCCACACCTGTGGATGCACGGCCCCCGTTCTCGTTCCTCACCCGGGCGCGCCCTCCCAAGGGGTGGGACTCGGCAACCCGGTACGGTTGAGGGCATGAGCGCACCTGTGATCGCAGCAATCGTCGCCGTGGTCCTCGCCATCATCGGCATCGTCGGCATCATCGTTCCCGTGCTGCCAGGCAGCATCACGATCGTCATCGGCTTCCTCGTCTGGGCGATCTTCGCCGGCTCGTGGCCCGTCTGGGTTGCGTTCGCGATCGGCGCCGTTCTGCTCATCACGGGCATGATCATCGGCTGGGTGCTCACGGGGCGTGGCCTGCGCAAGAAACAGGTCCCGAATCGCTCCGTGCTCATCGGGCTCGGCGTCGGCATCGTCGGGCTGTTCGTGCTGCCGGCGTTCGGGCTGCCGATCGGCTTCGCCGTCGGTCTCGTGGCCTCGGAGTACGTGAGGGTTCGGGAGTTCCGCGCAGCTCTCGACTCGAGTTGGACCGCAGTGAAGGCGCTGGGCCTCGGCATGGTCATCGAGCTCATGTGCGCGCTCGTCGCCACGACGATTCTCGCGATCTCGATCTTCGTCCACTTCATCTGGCTCTGAGTTTCCTGAACTCGCGGGCAGGTCTGACTTCGACTTTTGCGCAGATCCCCATACCCTGGGTGGAGCTGTCCGCGTTCTGTGCGCGAGAGCAGATCGTGTTCGGAGGAGCCGTATGTCGAACGGGGAGACCTCGAACGCCGTACTGGCGTTCGTGAAGAAGCGCCCTGGTGAGCTCGCTGCGGCGACCATGAGCGTCATCGCCGTGGGTGCCGTGGTCGCTGCGCTGACGGTCTCGAGCGGTCAGGGCGCCAAGGTCGCCGAGCCGATCGACACGGTTGCCGCCCCGGAGACGACGAGCGTTGCCGCATCGACGGCGAACTCGAGTGACGTCGTGAACCTGCACATGCTCGCGCAGCCGCTCGCCAGCCTGCCTGCTGAGCGGGTGGGATCTGCGCAGAAGACTGCGCTGGAGGATGCCCTCAAGCAGGTCAAGGACGCACTCAGTGCGACAGCGTCGGAGGCAGATTCGCTGCAGACGGCGTATACGGCGCTCCAGAACGCAGTGGGCGGTATGGCCACGAGCACGCTCGCGCTGGGTCGTGAGCATCGCCTGCAGGTGACGCTCGCATCGGCGGACATCCTCACGGCCTACGATGCTGCGCTCATCGAACTGGATGACGCCGCCGATGACCGTGCGCGCACGAGCGGCATCGCATCCGTCGTGCGCCAGGGCACCGCCGCTCAGAGCTCCCACAGCGCCGCCGTCAATTCCCAGCAGGGCGAGGACCCCAACGCGCCGGAGCCTCCACTGGATGATTCCGGAGACGACGAGCCCACCCAGGCCCCCAGCCCGTCGGAGCCGGTACCGCCGGCACTGACGGCCCAGCCTGTCCCGGACGGTCCTGGTGCCAGCACGCCTCCGACGGAGCCCGAACAGACACCGGCGCCGACGGATCCCCCCGTCCCGGAGCCGACCGAGGGTCCCAACGAGCCGCAGCCGACCGGGGAGCCGACGCCCACCGCCGAATCGGGCAGTACACCGAGCACCTGACGCTCGGGCGTTGGCCCGGACATCAGAGAGCCGGCCGCAGTGCATCCCTGCACTGCGGCCGGTTCTTGTGCTGAGCCCGACCGTGTAGGCCCCCGTCTGTCAGGTCAGGCTCGTGCCCTGCGCCGCCTCAGGAGCAGCGCGAATGCTCCCGCGAGCAGGCTCGCCCCACCGCCGACAGCCAGGAGTGCGCCGAGATCGGCCCCGGTGCTCGCGAGCTGCTCGGCTTCCGCGCCTGGGCCATCGTCCGAGCTGTCCCCGTGTGCGCCTGGGGCCGTGGGACCTGCGCCGGGCGTCTCGAACGCACCGGGTCCACCAGCATCGCTCGGAGTCGGAGTCGGAGTCGGAGTCGGGGTCGACTGCGGCTCGGAGGGGACCGGCGTGCTCGTCGGATCCGCCGTCGCCGTCGGCTGCGGCGACGGCTCTTCGGCGAAGTCCAGTCCGATGAGGAACGGGTTGTGATCGGAGGAGCGGTACACATCGCCCGAGTAGAGCTGTGTGCGGTTGTAGTTGTTTCGGCTGTACTCCGTGCCGACCTGCTCGTAGGCGTTGATCGTCCAGACGTCGGCGCCCGTGACCGCGTCCTCCGCTGCGTTGCTCGCCAGGATGTGGTCGAGCGACCCGACAGCGCCGCCGAAGCTGTACGAATACTCGGTACCCGGTGAGCCGGGCACTCCAGCGGCGCGGTTGCGCGCATCCCCCAGGTTCGTGAAGCCCGCATCCGCGAGCACGCGCATGGGGGCCTCGTGGGAGTAGCTGTTGAAGTCACCGGTCAGGAAGACCAGATCGGTGCCGTGCTCCGCGCGCTGTGCCTCCGTGAAGCGGACGAGGGCCTGCGCCTGCCGTGTTCGGTCGCCGTTCCAGCCACCGACGGCTGCTGCGGGTCCGACGGCGTCGTCGTCGTTGGCATTGTCGCCGTCGCCTGAACCGCCCTTCGACTTGAAGTGGTTCGCGACCACGACGAACTCCGTGTCCGTCGCTGGGTCAGAGAACGCCTGGGCGAGGGGCGCGCGACCGTTCGCGAAGGCCCGGTCGTCGAGGATGCTCGAGGGGTGGCTCACCTCGACGGAGGCTGGCTGGTAGATGAACGCCGTGCGGATGACGTCGTCGCCCGTGGACGGCACCTCTGCGGGGGATGGAACGTGGGCCCACCGCTCCGAGCCTGCCGCCGCGTTGAGCGCCGTGACGAGATCGACGAGCGCCGCGTCGCGGTCCTTGCCGAAGTCCGACGAGTCCTCGATCTCCTCGAGCGCGACGATGTCGGCGTCGAGCTGATTGATCGCGGCCACGATCTTCGCTTCCTGCCTCGCGAGGTTCGCCTCGTCCCAAGCGCCGCGCGGGAGGCATCCGTTGGCGCTCACCGGCTTGCCATCCCGATCGGTGTAGCTCTCACTCGGGTCGCAGAAGTCGACGCCGAGGCTCGTGAAGTAGTTGAGCACGTTGAACGTGCCCAGCTGGAGGCTGCCGCCGACCAGCTCGGGAGCGGGCTCGCGGGCATCGGAGAAGGTGGCTGGTGCGCCGTTGCTGCCCGTGAGCGTCGATGTGGGCTGGAAGCGGTAGCTGTCGAAGGAGTAGTGCACGACGACTGGCTGCGTGAAGTTCGCTGTCGCACCGATCGTGACGGGCGACTCGATGCTCAGGTAGGGGAGCGGGATGTCGGCGTTGATGAGGCCGCCACCTTCTCGACGGAGGAAGTCAGTCGATGCGCCGTCATCGAGGATGACGCTGTTGGCGGCGTTGTACTCCGCCTGCGCGACCGCCTCGGGGCTGCCCGGTGCCCCAGCCTCCGTCGGCGTCACGAGCAGACGTTCGCCGACGGAGAGCCCGATCTCTCCGTACTGGTTGAGCGCGTAGTTGTCTGCCACTCGGTAGGTGCCAGCTGGGGCGAGGAGCATTCCCTCGAAGCGCTCCCGCTCCTCGTCCGTCTCCGGCCACTCGATCGAGAGGGGCTCCACGACGTCCGCAGGCCCGCGCTCGAGCTGCTCGACAGCGCTTGCGCTGATCTGCGTCGACGCGAACCGCTCAGCGACCCGTCCGGTGACCGCGACTCGATCGCCGATCCTGACGTTGGCGGCGGCTGCCGGGCCGTAGACGAAGATGCCGGTCGAGGCGGTGTGCGCGGTCGGGTCGGTCGCGCCTCGGGTCTGGATGTTGAAGCCGCCGAGTCCGCCTTCCGCGTAGACCGCGGTGACGATGCCCTCGGTCGTCACCGTCTGGTCGACCATGGGCGACGCCGAGCCCGTGCCCTGGATCTCCGCGATCGACGCGAGCTCCGTGCTTGGCGGCACCGTCGGGGTCGAGCTCGCCGTGGGCTCGGGGGTGGTGGTCGAGCCGTTCGCGGAGCTCTCGGGGGTCGGCGCCGAGGCGACGAAATCGGCGGAGTTCTGGTCGGTGTCGACCCCCGTCGTCGCGCGCTGCGTGCTCAGAGCATTGTCGAGTTCCGGCGCAGGAGCTGAGCCCTCGAAGACGCTCGCGGCGCCATAGCCGACAAGATCAACGACTGCAGCCGCGCCTGTGCCGTCCGCTCCGGGAGGGCTGATCACGTCGGTCGTGCTCGCGAGAGCCACGATGCCACCACGCGCGCCCATGGCGATGTCGCCGCTCGAATCAGGGGTCGGCAGCTCGCCGGTGCTGGCGCTGCCGGCTGCCAGCGCGAGGAGATAGTGACTCCCAGGTGCCACATCGCCCGAGAGTTCGGCGACTCCGCCGAGGTTGCCGCTCGCGGAGAAGTACTGGACGGACCAGCCTTCGATGCTCACCGCCGAAGCGCTCGGGTTGTAGAGCTCGACGAAGTCGTTCGAGAAGCTCGACCCCGTGTTGCCACCGCCGCCGTACGCCTCGTTGATGACGAGCTCGGTGCCGCTGGGAGCCGCGAAAGTCGGGGGCGCGGCGGCAACGAGCAGGCCGCCTCCGGCAAGGGTCGACGCGGTTCCCACCGCAAGGAGCTTCTGCCAAGTTCGAGTCACGGTGTCCTCCTGGGCGTGCGTCTGTGACGGGTCGCGGTCACCGTATCGCCACGGTCTCGCCCAGCGACTTCGCGCACGTGAACACCCGGTGAACGGGGCAGCCCGTCTACCCGGCCTTCGAGCGCGTCGCTGAGCCGGCCTTCGAGCGCTTGGCTGAGGCATCGGCCTTCGGCGCAGCCTTGGTCTTTCCCTGCTTCGCGGGAGCGGACTTCTTCGGAGTCGTCTTGCTGGCAGCGTTCTTCTTCGCGCCCGCCTTCTTCTTGCCGCTCCTGCCCTGAGCTCCGGCGCTCGACCTCGTCTTCTTCGCGACGCCCTTCTTCGCAGGTGTCGTCTTCCCCTTGTCGATGCTCCTGCGAAGCGCCTCCATGAGGTCGATCACCTCGCCGCCTGGTTCAGAATCCTCGGATTCGCCGAAGGTCGCCGCCGTGTCGAGGGCGTCCCCCTCCGCGAGCTTCGCGTCGATGAGCTGCTGCAGCTGCTCCTGGTAGTCGTCGGTGAAGCGATCCGGCGCGAAGTCGGCCGCGAACGAGTCGACCAGCGACGCCGACATCTTCAGCTCCTTCGCCGAGATCCTCACGCGTTCGTCGAGGGCCGGGAACTTCGCCTCGCGCACCTCGTCGTCCCAGAGCAGGGACTGCAGCATGAGCACGTCGCCTCGGGTCCGAAGCGCGCCCAGCCGCGACTTCTGCCGCAGCGAGAAGTGCACGATGGCGGTCCTGTCGGTCTTCTCCAGTGTCTTGCGCAGCAGCACGTACGCCTTCGCCGACTTCGAATCGGGTTCGAGGAAGTAGCTGCGGTCGAACATGATCGGGTCGAGCTGCCTGCTCGGCACGAACTCGACGACGTCGATCTCACGACTGCGCTCTTCCGGCAGTGAGCTCAGGTCCTCCTCCGTGAGTACGACGGTCCTGTCCTCCTCGGCGTAGGCCTTGTCGATGTGCTCGAAGTCGACGACCTTCCCGCAGACCTCGCAACGTCGCTGGTAGCGGATGCGCCCGCCATCCTTGTCATGGACCTGGTGCAGGTGCACGTCGTGGTCCTCGGTGGCGCTGTACAGCTTCACGGGCACATTGACGAGGCCGAAGGCGATCGAGCCTTTCCAGATGGATCTCATGCGCCCAGTACAGCCGACCAGTCACGTCGTAAACCGGACCGAGGCTGTGTATTCGCCGTTCCACGACTCAGGAGTCGGGTGCATCCTGGGCCGATGGCGACGTCCCAGCAGACGGTGGTGGTCGAGGGGCACCGGGTGACCCTGACGAACCTCGACAAGGTGCTGTACCCCGAGGCGGGCACGACAAAAGCGGAGGTGCTCTCGTACTACGCGGAGATCGCGCCCTTCATGCTTCCGCACATCCGGCAGCGGCCGGTGACCCGGAAGCGGTGGGTGGACGGCGTCGGCACGGCAGAGCATCCCGGGAAGGTCTTCTTCCAGAAGGATCTCGAGGCGAGCGCGCCGGACTGGGTGCCGCGGGAGGGGATCGATCACCGGGACCACAGGAACGAATATCCGATCGTCCGTGATGTCGCGACGCTGACGTGGCTCGCCCAGGTCGCGGCGCTGGAGCTCCACGTGCCGCAGTGGCGCTTCTCGGCTCACGGCGCCGCTCTGAATCCGGACCGGATGGTGCTCGACCTGGATCCGGGGGAGGGCGCTGGGCTCCTGGAGTGCGCCGAGGTTGCGCGGCTCGCGCGCCGCATCCTGAGGGACATGGGGCTCGACCCGGTCCCGGTGACCAGCGGCAGCAAGGGCATCCACCTGTACACGGCCCTCGACGGAACCCACACCTCCGAGCAGGTATCGCAGGTCGCGCACGAGCTCGCGAGAGCCCTGGAGGCCGACCACCCCGAGCTCGTCGTGAGCGAGATGAGAACGGCCCTGAGAACAGGCAAGGTGCTCGTGGACTGGAGCCAGAACAGCGCCGCGAAGACCACGATCGCTCCCTACTCGCTTCGCGGGCGCGCGCGTCCGACCGTCGCCGCTCCGCGCACGTGGCGAGAGCTCGCCTCCAACAGGCTTCGGCAGCTCGAGTTCGCCGAGGTGCTGGAGCGGATGCGCACACACGCGGATCCACTCGCACCCGTTGCCGAGGCGGGCCAGGAGGACAGGCTACTGCGCTACCGATCGATGCGCGATGCCACGAGGACGACCGAGCCCGTGCCCGAGGCCGCCCCACGCCCCTCGCACGGGCGGAGCTTCGTCATCCAGGAGCACCACGCGCGGCGGCTCCACTACGACGTCCGCCTCGAGCGCGACGGCGTGCTGGTGTCCTGGGCAGTCCCGAAGGGCATGCCCCCCGAGACCACGCGGAACCACCTCGCGGTGCAGACCGAGGACCACCCGCTCGAATACGCGACGTTCGAGGGGACGATCCCGGGCGGCGAGTACGGGGCGGGCGAGGTGCATCTCTGGGACTCCGGCACCTACGAGCTCGAGAAGTGGCGGGACGGCGAGGAGGTCATCGTCACGCTCCACGGTGCGGCCTCGGGCGGACTCGGCCAGCCGACACGGGTGGCCCTCATCCGTACACGGGGGAGCAGCGACGCGAAGGACACCTGGCTGCTGCACCGGATGGAGCGAGGAAGCCCTTCGACGAAGACGCCGAAGACGAAGCGCCACGGCCCCGGGCAGGAAGGCGGCGCCGGGAGCTCGATAGCGCCCATGCTCGCAACGCCTCGCGAGGAGGGCATCTTCGAAGATGAGGAGGAGTGGGCGTTCGAGATGAAGTGGGACGGCCTCCGAATCGTCGCCACCGTGCAGCCGGACGACATTCGTCTGCGCACGAGGAACGGCAACGACGTGACGGCGGTCTACCCGGAGGTCGTCGAAGCGCTTCGGGCGAGCACGGCGGGCCGGTCGGTGGTCGTGGATGGCGAGGTCGTGGCGCTCGACCGCAGGGCACGGCCGGACTTCGGTCGGCTGCAGGCGAGGATGGGCCTGCGGGCGCCTCGGGACGTGGCACAGGGCGTGAAGGACGTGCCGGTCGAGTACTTCGCGTTCGACTTGCTCGAGGTCGACTCCCAGAGCCTGCTTGGTCGGCCATACGTCGAGCGCCGTGCCCTGCTCGATGAGGTCGTGCGGGAAGCGCATGGCCTGCGGGTGCCACCGGCGATCACGGGCGACGCCCGACTTGCCCTATCCAGCAGTGCGGAGCTCGGGCTCGAGGGCATCATGGCGAAGCGTCTCGAGAGCGTCTACCGGCCGGGACGGCGCTCGGACAGCTGGGTCAAGGTCAAGCACCACAGGTCCCAGGAGGTGATCGTCGGCGGGTGGAGGCCGGGCCGTGGACGCCGGGCGGGTGCGATCGGTTCGCTGCTCCTGGGGGTGCCAGGGGCAGAGGGGCTTCGCTACGTCGGCCGGGTCGGCACCGGCTTCAGCGACCGAGAGCTGGAGCGCGCGCTCGGCAAGCTCGAGTTGGAGACGAGGGGGACCTCGCCGTTCGAGGACATACCGGCGTCAGACGCGAAGGGTGCCGTCTGGGTGGGTCCGGTGTTCGTCGGGGAGGTCGAATTCGCGGAGTGGACCGCTGGCGGAAGGCTCCGGCAACCGAGCTGGCGAGGATGGAGGCCGGACAAATCGCCCGCCGACGTGGAGCCTCCGGGGCCTGAGCTCCGAGCGTGAAGCCGACCGGTGACACCTGGGCTGAGGACGACGAAGGCCGGGCCCGCCATGGCGGACCCGGCCTTGCGTGAGACCGTTCAGCCGTTGACGCCGGCGGGCGGAATCGTGTCGTCGCGGTGCTGGGCTGCGTCCTCGCGGACCTGCGTCGGCGGCTGGTCGGGTCGTTCCTGGTTCGGTTCGCCGGTGCCGAGGCCCTGGATCGACTCGGCTTCGAGCCGCTCGTTGGTCTCGTCGAGGGCGGCGTCGTTCTCGGACTCTGGGTTCGCGTGCTGATCTGACATGACAACGACCGTACGCATACCAGCCGAGACGAAGATGAGTGCGTGACGGGCCCCTCCCGGGCTGGTCGCGCATCCGTTCACACGGAGACCATAAGGTGCTGGTGGAGAATCGGCATCGCCCGACCTTGAGGAGACTGCTGTCCATGACGAGCACCCGGCCCGCGCCGCCTGCCCACGCACGAGCGACGCCGCAGCGACGCCGGCGACGCTCACTCGGCAATGTCGTTCTTGGCGTGCTCGGCACGGCCCTCAACTTCGCTGGAGCGGCTGTGCTCGCGGCGTCGCTCTTCGCGCCGACGACGGTTGAACGCGGATACGGTCAGGTCAAAGCTGCAGTGAACGATGTTGCGGCTGAGGTGCAGCTGCCTGCGGTGCGACTCGGCGTCGAGGGCGGACAAGCTGAACTCGACGTGTGCGACGGGGCCTTCATCGAGATGACCTCGTACCGGAACACCGTCGGCGTACCAGCCGTCTACGCGGCGCACAACAACTGCGGGGGCGACATCGTCTTGAACTGGGAGGTGGGCACGCAGTTCGAGGTCGAAGGGCAACCAGGCACGTTCGAGGTCGTCGACGTGCGGCACACGGCGAAGCACTGGGAGACGACCGAGGCGCTCATCGGGTTGCAGGGTGATTTCGCGCTGCAGTCATGCTTCTACGGCGAAGACCGGATGCAGTTCGTCGGCGTCCGTCCCGTATCCGGCTAGGGCTGAATGCCGGTTCCCGGCATGCACGAAACGGTGGCGGAAATCAAGAGCTGGAGCCTTGATTATGTCGTCACCTATCCTGCGGAGATGATCACCGCACGAGCAAGGGCGCTCCTCGACTTCGAGACCGCGAATCCTGAGCGCAGCGTCTCGAAGCTGGAGAAGATCCGAGGGCTCGGCCTGACCCCTGATGGCTACGAGGCGCGGCTCGGACAGCTGGTCGCCGACGTCGACGTCATGGCCGAGTATCCCGAGCTCGTCTATCGCTACTGGAACCAGCGGCGCGCGCAGGCATCCCGCCGCTGAGCTCCTCAACTGGCCCGTGCTACGGCGCTTTGGCGCCCGACGTTACGTTTTCTGGTTGACGCTCTCCCAGTCGGCGAGCGTGGTCGCAGCGTGGTACGTGGCGGTCAAAAAGCCATGAACAAGTGCATCCGGTTCAGCGGACGCTCGAACCGCTTCGTAGGGCAGGAGGAATTCGCCGAGCGCATCGTCCCAGTACGCGCCGTCCGGAACCTGCGCCTCGGCAAAGCCTGCTGGTGAGGGTACGCATACGAGTAGTACGCGCCCTCGCCGCGGCCAGATGCGTGCGACTGACCTCCGTCTCGTGGGTGAGCAGCGTCTCCGGCAGAGGGCTGAGCAATCTCCCCCTCGCAGGCGAAGGCACGCTGGCGAGGAGCGCATAGCTTGGAGAGCGACGAAGGGATACGACATGGACAACGCAGAACGCGGAAGCAACAGGAGTGGCGCGAACGGATCAACGCAGATGAGCGTCGGCATGTCCCTCGGGCTCCTCATCGGCGTCACCCTCGCACTGATCCTCGACAGCTGGGCCATCGGACTGGGCATCGGGGTTCTGGCCGGCATCCTCATCGGAATTGTCTGGTTCCTCGCGGTCCGAGGCAGAGCTAGCCCGGACGGTGAAGGAGACGCTCGTGCAGACGCCGGCGCCTGAGCGAACGCGCTCACGTCGATCCCTGCGCGCCGTTGCACGCTGACCACAGAGATCTGCATACTGAGGCCATGCCCCGCGTTCAGCGCATCATTCTCGCGTCCGGCTTGCTGCTGACCGCTGCGCTTGCGCTGGTGGTCGTGGCGAGCCAGATCGGCATGACGTGGTACTCCGCGCCTGGCGCCAGCGGAGTCGCCACGGAGCAGACCGCGGTGTTCGAACCAGCGATCGTCGGGACCGTGGTGACCGCCCTCGCCGCACTCGCGCTTCTCGCGCAGGTCCTGGTCGCCGCACGGCGCACCGTGCCGCGGTGGACCTGGGCTGCGTCTGGCGCAGTCTCCGTTCTCGCCGTGGTCGCAGCCGTCGTTGTGTCTGCGGCAGACCGCCCAGTGTTCTAGGTCTCGCCGCTGTCACGCGCTAATTCTGATCGGGAAGCCAATCCGAGGTGAAGACGATGTCGAGGAGCATCGTCGTGATCTCCAGGCCGGCGAGGGCTCCCGCGGCCAACAGGATGATCGCGACCGCCACAACAGTTCGACGCCGTCGTCCGAGCGGGGTGAGGAGCAGGACACCGCTCGCGAGCACCACGGCGCCGAGCACGAGGCCGAACAACGGGAAGGTCATCCACGTATCTTGGCTCGGCGACGATCCTGGTGCCTGTGAGCGCGGCCGCAAAGCTGCCCCTCCGCGTCAGCCGCCTAGGATCGCGCCATGACCAAAGTCGCGGGCCCCCGATCGGGCAACGGGTACTGGGGCACGCAGATCGTCGTGACCGCGCTGCTCGGGGCCGGGAGCGTTGCAGCCAGCTACGTCCTCCTCGTCGTCAAACCGGATGAGCCGGGCGGCGCGCTCCTCATCGCACTCATCGGCATCGCGCTCCTCACCACCTTCGCGTGGACCGTCGACACGGCGACACGGTCGACCCCGCTGGAGCGAGCTCTCTTCGCCTGGGCGATCATGCAGCACGAGGCAGCAGGACACGGAAACGACGCACTCGCGATGAGCGATGCTGCGCGGGCACGTGATGGCACCCTCGACGCCGATCGAATCCGCACCCTGCAAGCCCTTCGGCCCGGCAATCCCTACCCGACTCACCTCCCGGTCTCGGATGCAGCGAGAGGCGAACCCGCGACTGCCAGGCGAGACACCGGCCCGGACCGAACCCGCCTCGCGCTGGCCGCGCTCTTCCTGGCGTTGACCGGCCTCTACTTCAGCTGCATTCCGCCGGTGTTCATCCTCGGCTGGCCGTTCCAGCTCGCCGCGTCGATCATGGCGGTGTTCGCGATCGTGCCGCGCGGTCGTGGGCGCCGCCTGGGTATCGCCGCAGCGAGTGTGTCCGTGCTCGGGACGATCGTGACGCTCGTCTTGCTGCTCGTGAGGATCCTCCAGGGGCTCACCTGACGCTCGTCGGGTGGCACGGGCGAGGCTGCCGCAGTGCGTGGTTGAGCGCGCGGAGGAAGAGCTCGATCCTCGCGTCCTCCGCTCGCAGCCTCCGATGAGCTGCCGCGATACAAGGCCCGGGCAGCGCTGGGGCGCGAATCCCGTCGTCACATCCGAGTCATCACCCTGCGCACACTCCGGCCTACCGTTTCGCGACAGCTACGTGCCAATAAACGAAAACGTGCCACTAATTTGCCCGCAAATCCGGTTAATTTCCTACTCTCTGAGCGGCACTTCATACCAAGTGCCACGTTTTGACCTGGGTGCAAGGATTACCCACCCCCCCCCGCTTTGCCCACCCGAGAAGGAAATCGTGCACGAAACATCTTCGAACCAGATCCCCCGCCGAACGGTAGTCGGGAGCATGGCATGGTCAGTGCCTGTCATCGCGGTCGCAGTCGCAGCTCCCCATGCCTCGGCGAGCCAGCTGTGCAGCGCAAGCGTCGACTTCAACACGGTTGCGACGAATGGCACGAACTCTTCGACGGGTTTCCCGTCGGCTGTCAGCAGCGTGACGCTCGCAACCGGAACACCGGCATACCGCGTTCGCGTCACGCAGACGAATTCCGTGAACGCGCAGCACGGGGTTGCCTCCAGCTTCTACAACTTGTCTCAGAGCGCCCGGGCTTGGGTAAACAATGACCAGCTCGCAACAATTCCTGGACCCGCCGGTCAACTCATCCTGAACCAACGACTCCCGGCGGGGAGTACCGCAAACCTGGTGTACCAGCGCGTCCGGTTCGAGATCATCAACGCTGCTGGTGTTGCGGTGGATGTCACGAACTTCCGCATCACGCTCGACGACATCAATAAGACCGCGAACCACGATGATGTGATCGCGTTCGTGGACGCACCTGCGACCGTGGTTGCGAGCTACGGCAACTTGTCGGGGACTGGGACGGTCGCGAATCCGTTCCGCCGGGCGAATACGAATGGTGCCCCAGCGGGGAGCCCCACGACGTTCTACCGCGACACCTTCGACCTCGGTGCGGTCCCCGCTTCGGGAACAAGGTTGGATTACGTGGGTGGCACGCCGTATGGATGGCAGTACGTGACGATCAGCGTTCTCTCCTTCACCGCCCCGGGAGCTTGCTGACGACAGCTCACGGCTACTGCGCCCGAATGCTGCGGCGGGCCGTCGACATGACGAACGTCCGCTCATCAATCGAACACCATGACCGGGCCGCCATCGCGAATCTTGCGAGAGCGGCCCGGTTACTGTCTTTCGCCGCACACAGCGTGGGGAGAGCATCCCACCCGCTGACAAGAACACCGGGACGAACGTCGACGCTGACAGGTCCCGCGGGCCGAACGGCCTACTCGTCGAGTCCGGCCAGCTTGGACATCCGCTGAGCGCGTTCCAGACGACGGCGCTGGCGGCGGTTCCTGAGGAACCGGACAAAGTAGAGCCAGCCGGGGACCACGAGGGCGAGTCCGATCACCAGCGAAGTGACGTGAAACCAGACTGTGAGTCCTCCGACGAGTGGCGGTACGGCGATGAGGAGCACGGCCGCCAGCCAGCACCGAACGGCAGCAAGCAGATTGGAGGACCGGTAGTTGAAGCTCACACGTCCACGGTATCGGCCACGTCCGCCTTCTCCGCGACGTTTCAAGCCGTGCAGACGGAGTATTTGAGAGCTCTGGTGACTAGGCCCTGCGGCGGTGCTGCAGAACAGCCGCCGCGAGTGCGGCGAGGGCGACACCAGCGAGCCCCAGAATCCACGGCAGCGCAGATGCGCCGGTCGTCGCGTTCTCGGTCGAGTCCGGAGGTTCCGGGGCGCCGATAACCTCGACCGTCTGCGCGGGCTCTTCCGACGCCACCGTGCTCGGTTCCGCCAGGACTGCACCCGCTGGGAGTGCGCACGACGCGGCGCCAGCGAAGGGGACACCGTTGATCGTGCCGCCGTTGAGGATCGCGTCCTGGTCGATGGGGGTGACCGCGAGGTCGTAGCTCGTGAGGACGATCGTCATCTGCGCCAGGTAGGTGCAGTGGAACGCGGTATTGGTCGGCATCCACTCAGAGGCGAGGCGCATGCCCTTCGCGGAGTTCGCGCGACCCTCGACGGCCTGCAGGTTCACAGGGTCGTTCGCGAAGGCCTCACGCTGGGCCGCGTCCCACGTGTTCGCCCCACCGGTCCAGGCCGCGGCGAGCGGGACGATGTGGTCGATCTGGACGGCACCGGACGTCGCGACACCACGGGTGAAGGGGACTGCTTCGCCCGTGTACGGGTCATCGAGGATGCCTCGTTCCACGATGCAGTCGCTTCCATCGCGGAGTACGACGTTCGTGAGGTCCCGCTGCAGCATGTCATTGCGGGCATCGCACCCGTTTTCGTCCGGGTCGGACCAGTGCTTGAAGAGGTCGCGGTCGTAGCCCGTCGCGGACGAGTTGATCGTCCGCAGCCCCTCAGCGGCAGCTGCGACCGCGGCACCGTCGACGGACCAGGCGCCGTCCACCTGAGATGCGAATCCGGCGTCGATCAGCGGCGCGACGTTGCTCTTCGCCACGTCGAGTGCGATCGGAACGTGCGCGGTGTCCGGTTCGGCCAGAGCAGGGGAGGGGACGGCGGTAGTGACTGCGATCGCAAGGAACGCGCTAGCGGCGCGAGTGCGGAGGAGGGAGGAGGACATGCGTGTCTGCAAGGCTAGAACGAGGCGACTGCCCTTTTCGGCGGGCGCGCGCGGGAAGCGGAAGAGGAGGTGCCGAGGCAGCTCGGAGATCTCGATGCGGGCGTCACCCTGTTATGAGGAGCGTCCGTGTTCCGTGTTGGGCGCCGAGTGGTGCCCCTCAACGGCCTTGATCTACCCAGAGACCCGTCGCGCGAGGAGCGGGAGCGGCGCAGAGACGGCCAGGAGCAGCGCGAGAGCGAGCAGCACGCTGGGCGTCGTGAGCGCCGCGCTGGTGCCACCAGCGAACGCGCTACCTGCGGCTGAAGCCACGAGCGAGACACTGATCCGGAGACCGGAGGCTCTTCCGATGGAGCCTGGGTCGGCCGCGTTCTCCGTCGCTGACGCCAGGAGTACGGCGATGGGGCCGGCTGCCGCACCCACGCAGAAGAGGAGCAGCCCGAACAGCCACAGGCTCTTCAACGTCAATGCCGAGAGTGCGAGCGCAGTACCCGTGAAGGCGAGAGCCGAGACCAGCTGCAGGCTTGGAGAGGCGGACCATCGGATGGCGCCGTAGGCGATCGCACCGAGCACCTCACCAAGTGCGAGAGCTGCGAACAGAAGACCAGAGGCGTCGATGGCGTCGTTCGCTTCGGCGACGCGGGGGACAACAAGAACTGCGACTCCACCGACGGTTCCCGTAACTGCGGCGAGGGCGAGAACCGACAGCATCGGACCCCGGAGCCACCTCACGGGTTCACGTGGTTGAACGGCCGCTGGAGTAGCGTCACCGCGACGAGCGATGCGCAGGAAGAACCCAGCGCTGAGCACCCCGATACCCCCAATCATCAGGATGATGACGTCTGGGCTGGCGACGAGGACGACCATGCTCACGAGGAGCGGCCCGAGAACCAGGCCCGTTTGGAAGCAGGCTCCGAGGAGCGAGTAGCTCGCGACGCGTTCTCTTGGGCCGAGCGAGGATCTTGCGAGCCAGACTCGGACCGCCGTCGTGACCTCCGGGAGTGAGACCCCTGCGACAAGGGCTGCGATGAGCAACGCCGCCGTCGAGGAAGAAGCGGAGCGGCCAGAGAGGACGAGCGTGAGGATCGCGATGAGGAACGTCGCAGCTGCGGCGGTGATGGTCGTGCGTGTTCCGATCCGATCGATGAGATACCCCTGGGCGATCAGGCCGACTGCGGTGCCGCACGTGAATGCCGCGCTCGTCCACCCCGCGATGACGAAGGACCCGGTCCAGGCGTGCACGGTCAGGACCACGGCGACAGGGAGCATTCCCAGGGGCACGGTTGAGATCAAGACCGAAAGAAGGTGTCCGGCCACTCGCCGGTCTCGCATCAATCCGCGATAGATCTGCCGATGCTCCGCGCCCGAGGACGCACTCATCGTCGTGGGGGAGTCATGCGTGCGTGGGGCCGCCTGCTGCTCGACATGGTTCCGAGAATCGCAGATCGACGTTGGCAATCGCCCGCGAGCAGTCGATCCTTGCGGTCCGCCTGCAGCGTCATGCCAGCGCCCCGCCGTTCTCGCACCACCGCCCTTGCCCTCATGACTCGAGGTCGACATGGCGCCTCGGGGGCCGTCCGTGGTCGAGCCCCCGAAGGTCGCGTGACCGCTCGACGATTCGTGAGGATTGGCCGACCGGTATCGCATGACGAGCGGCCTCGTCGACAGCGGCTAGGTTGATCCGAGGCATCTCATTCGGCTCAAGGAACGCGTCGAAACGTACTCGTACTCGGAGGACCACATGATCGGTTACGCAGACCTGCAGGATCTTCAGGGGGAGCAGCGCGAGCGCATCCAGGCGCTTTACGATCGCAGTCATCGCCTCTGGGCTCTCCCGAACGATATGGGCAAGATTGACGCGCTTGAGGAGTTCATCGGTGACTGTGAACGTGCGCAGTTGCCGCCCCTCATCGCCAGCGCGCTCTTCGACCTGCACGTCACCTACGGTGACGGCGGTCTCACTCGCGAAGCGCTGACAGCTTTCGCTCGACTCATGCGTCACCTCGACCGCTACGGCGACCTGGTTCATCCAAGCAACGTCACCCGCATGCTCAACGCAGTGGCCACGAGTACCCTCACCATGCTGAACGACCCGACACTGCCACTCGAGCAGCTCACGCGAGTCATCGATCTGGTCGAAGCTCAAGTTCGCAGGCGAAGCACCGACCCGGTTGGCGTCCTGGTCGCCAGGGCTGCAATTGCCTCGGCCCGCGGCGATGGCCGCGAAACAGCCGACTGGATCGAGCGGTGGCGTTCCGAAGCGAGTGAGGAATGGCGAGCCGACGATCTCGGTGTCATCCAAATCGAGTTGCCGCTCATCGCGAGTTTCGACCTGAAGCGCGCCACCGAGACACTCGAGCAGCGACTTCGGATGGTGGGCATCGACCGTGGTCGACTCGACCTTCAGCAGCGCATCGAAGCGATTCCTGTGCTCGCTATGCTCGCGTTCTTCCATCTCCGCTCCGGCAAGGTCGCCGAGGCCCGCGCCATCGCCGATCAACTGCTCGATGGCGTGGGCATCGAAGTCCTCGTCCGCGAGGCCGTGGCCTGCCAGCTCATCCCCATCCTGGAGCATCGTCCCGACGCGGCCCTCTTCGTTGTCGACGATGTCTTGCGCAACCTTTCGTTGGACGAGAGCGACGCGGAGACCTTGGCCGCGGTGGCTCGAAATCGGCTCCTCGCCGACCCTGATGGGGACGAGGGTGGCTTGATCCGAGTTCTCGCGCAGCAGGCCGCAGCCGCTCTCGACCGGCGCGGTGCGACCGACGTGCACGTCCGTGAGCTTGCAGACTTCTGGTGGGCGGGCCTTGAGTCCCGGCCCGCGCCGAGTGCGGTCCACGACGACGAGACCTGGGGAGACCCAAGTGAGCGTGCGCTGCTGATCCTCTCCGCTGGGTGGCTCACAAGAACAGGCTCGGTGCGCGAAGACCGCATCCCCGTGTCCCTGTGGGAGAGATACACGGCGCTGTTCGACAGATTCCGTGAGCTCATGGCAACAGCGAGTATGGAAGAGACGAATGCCCTCGCTGCCGAGCTCGAAGCTGAGGGAGAACGTCTCCGCTGCGCAACCACACGCTTCTGCGTCCCGCTTTTTCACTCACTCCAATCGTCGATGCTCGGCGCCAACGGCCAGGTCGTCGACCTCTACCAGCGTGCGCAGCGCTCCCTGGCGACCGACCCGACGGCGGTGAACGCCACGTACCGCGGGTTCGCGCCCTCGGCCTTCCTCCTCGCGCTCCTCGACGGTGTCTCCACGCCCAGCGTGCCGTGGGCGCAGGTCGAGGCGGTCATCGACGTCGAGGATCAGCTCCGGACGTGGACAGGCGGCTCTGAGGCTCGAGTCCATTTCGCTCGAGCGGAGATCGCCGCCCACAACGGTGACCTGGCGGAGCTGCGCGAACGCACCGACCGCATGTTCGCCAGCCTCGCTGCCGGTGAGGAGCCCTTTGATCGGAACATCCTCGACCTCGTCGCAGTCCGGCAGACGGCGCTGACCCTCCCCGACATCGCCCGGAAGGCGGCCATCCGCGTCGCGGAAGCAGGCAACGAGCTGCAACGGCGCGGTGCGGCAGGCTGGTTGTGCTGGATGCGGGTGCGCGACGGTGACCCTTCCGGCGGCACCGAGCTGGCTGCGCTGCTCGAGTCGGTCGGTGGTGCCACCGAGGAGATCGAGC
Organism: Pseudoclavibacter sp. RFBJ3; assembly: GCF_002931375.1. Lineage (NCBI taxonomy): Bacteria > Bacillati > Actinomycetota > Actinomycetes > Micrococcales > Microbacteriaceae > Pseudoclavibacter > Pseudoclavibacter sp. RFBJ3. The sequence continues at coordinate 427,167 of NZ_PSXZ01000004.1, forward strand.
AGTTGCCCGGCTGGGCGATGCTCGAGGCGTTGACCGACGCAGATGTCGATCTCGTCCCGGTAGTGGATGCGCTCCTCACCGAGGCAGTCGCGGGTGACTGCACGGAAATCGAACTCTTCGCGGCCGCGAGCCGAGTGCTGCAAGACCGAGCCCCGAACGACCCGCGGGGAGTGGAACTGAGGAATGAGGTCGAGAGAACCGCACGCCGTCTCGACGAGCGCAACGGCCACAACGGGTGGAGCACGCATCTTCACGACCGTTGGCTGAACGAGGACCGGGTCTTCGGGGCGCGAGCATGAGGGACGAGCGCTTCCTCGTCGACCTCCGCGGACTCGTCGACATCCTGTCCCATCACTTGTACTCCAGCCCGAGGGTCTACCTGCGTGAGCTCATACAGAACGCGCGGGATGCGGTGGTCGCACGGCACGAGATCGATCCTGACTCACCAGAGCAGATCAGCATCACCGTCGACGAGGCTTCCGGGGCGGTGATCGTCCGAGACCAGGGCATTGGCCTCACCGAACAGGAAATGCGCGACGTGCTCGCGACGATCGGCGCGTCGAGCAAGCGAGAAGACTTCGCTCGGACCCGGCGCAAGTATCTCGGACAGTTCGGCATCGGGCTGCTGTCCTGCTTCCTGATCGCGGACCGCATCGAGGTACGTTCTCGCAGCGCCAGGACTGCAGATGCGGCCACGATCAGCTGGGTGGGTAGCGCGGACGGCACGTTCACGATAAGCCCCGCCACCGAACCCCTCGCTGAGCCAGGCACGGAGGTGCGCGTAGAGGCCCGACCCGACGAGTGGGAATGGACCCAACCGCATCGAGTGCGACTGCTGGCAGAGCGCTTTGCGGGACTGCTCGAGCTGCCCGTCGCCCTCCATCGCGGACCCGTCTTGCCCGCTGAGATCGTCAGCCAGCGGACACAGCCCTGGCGGGGCAGCGCACAGGAGATGGAGGACTGGGCGCACCAGGAGCTGGGATTCCGGCCACTCGCAATCCTCCCGGTCGCTGTGCCCGGCGCTGGGGTGCGCGGGCTCGCGTTCATCGCTGATAGCCCCGGTCAGGTGGGCACGCGTCGCGGTGACACTGTCTACTCGAAGGGCATGTTCGTCACCGACAGCAGCGTGCAACTGGTTCCATCCTGGGCGTACTTCGTACGCCTCGTCGTGGAAGCCGGTGATCTGCCGCTCACTGCATCCCGCGAGGCACTTCAAGATTCGGTCACCATCGACGCCGTCAAAGAGCAGGTGGGCCTACAGGTCCGGGAAGGCATCGAGCGTTTCGCTGAGAACGATCCCGCTGGGTTCTCCAGATTCCTGGATGTCCACGCCAAAGGCCTGATGGCGATGGCGGTCAGCGACGACGACATGCTCGATCTCGTGTCGCAGAGCGTGAAATGGGAGACCAACGAGGGCTACCAGACCCTGGCGCAGATGCGGCGCCGCGCGGAGGTGGTGCTCTATACGACCTCGATGACTGACTTCACGGCTTTCGCTCCGATTCTCGCCGCGCGCGGGACACCCCTCGTGAACGCCTCCTATGTCTACGGACGTGAGATCCTGCGACGTCTGGTCGAGCGTCCGCTTCGAGGGGCACGGCTGCGAGCCTTCGATGCGGCGCGCTTCATCGATGAGCTTCAGCGTCCGCTTGCCGGAGACACCGCGGCTCGGTTACTTGAGGAGCAGGCGCGCCCGGTGCTGCAACAACTCGGGGTCGCACTCGACCTGCGGGAGTTCTCGCCCGTCACGGTGCCGGTGCTTTTCCTCGGCGCCTCCGGGGACGCTGAGTTCGACGCGGTCAGCGACGACGAAGCTGACGGCGATGACGCCTGGGGCGACCTCCTCAGCGATCTCGTCACACCATCTGAGTCGTCTGCGCCGCGCGGCCCGCGCCTGGTCGTCAACGTCGGAAGCACTTCTGTGCGCGCCTTCGGGACGATCAAGGATCGCTACGTCCGAGAGGAGGCGATCGCCGGCCTCTACGTCATCGGCAGGCTCACCGCGGGGGAGCGCCTCCAGCCACAAGATGCGGTGCTCCTCAACCGGGCCCTGCAGGCGCTGATGACGGCGGCGGGAGATACCGAGACCGAGTGAACAACCCGCCGCGGCGGCATCCTCACCTCGGCGCACCGTGCGAGCATCCTGCAGTTCAGTGCACATTGGATCCACGACGTGAAGGAGGCCAGTGTGGTCGTGCTTCGGTCACACGCAGGTGTCGTGCCCACCATGACCTCGGTATCTTCCTGCGATTTCTCGTTATGGGAGAAGGTGCTGAACGAACCGGCCACAGCATACAAATCTGCTTCCAATTCCACAACCACACGTCCCCGAACAAGTTCAGCCGTCTAGGGTCTGACTGGCGTCAAACTCCTCGTTGAAGGTCTGGCGCGTGGATTGAGCGCGACGATCGGGGTGACAGTGCTCGCTGCATATGCTCAGGGTCTCAAGGATGGTGAAGCCCTGCAGTGGCTGCACGAACAGGGCTGGGGTGTTCAAGATGATGAAGCGTCAGTTCGTGCCCATGTGGACTTCATCGGGACCCGAACGTTCTTGGTGCGACGCAACTGGCAAACGACAACGGCCGTCAGCACCGACGCGGACTCGTATGATCCCGATCTTGTCCATGTGTGTTTTGTTGTGAAGGGCTGTCTCCTTCTCCAGGCCGGAGGAGAAACGACAGAAGAAGTACCTGCGCCGTACTTCTTCACGTATTCAGCGCGTCGACCGGTGCGCATCTCGGCTGTAGAGCCCTACTCGTGTCTGTTTCTAGGGATACCAAGGGAGCGTTACGTTGAGCTTGCGTGGGTCGAGAGTCAGGCGCCAGGTCCCTTCCTGACGACCAGCCGTTTTCGAAAGGTCCTCATTGCGTCCTTGAACGCCTCCTTCGAATCGCAAATCAAAGAGGGGCAGGTTGGCTTCCACTCCTGGAGGCGCGGGGTCGAGGACCTGCTCCTTGCAACGCTCGCCGACACGAAGGTGCAGCAGGGTACGAACTGTCAGCCGCCACGAGATCTGCGTCTCGCTCGCGCGCACCACCTGATCGAGGAGAATTTCCGAGATCCAGCCTTTTCGTTCGGGTGCTGGCCCGTGACCTCAACATCTCCCTTTCGCAGCTGCACCGAATTTTCGCAGATGAAGGCAATTCAGTCGGAGTGCTTATTCGCCGCTTGCGCGTAGACCGGGCGCGGACGCTTCTCCGGTCAAGCGATAATTCGAAATCGGACCGTTACAGAATCGCGCAAGAAACCGGATTCAGGTCCCTGCGAACCATGCGTCGCCTTTTGAGCCAGGAATCCGCAGAACGCAAGCCTGCCGGGGACTGAATCCAGACACGAGTGCCGGTGGGGGCTGCAGAGACGGAAGTGCCCAGCAGAGAGGCCAAGTGGGCCTTGAGGGGCGACCGTCTGGGGTGCCCATGATTCTGAATGCTCACGAACACCCTGTCGGTGTTCACGTCCGGGTGTACTGCAGCAAGATCGCAGCCAGCTCTCGCTCCGACTCCGGAGTCGACACCCACGAGAACGGCACCAGTCCGATGCGAAGCTGCCCAAGGGAATGGCATCGCTTCCGCCGGCCAGGTCTGCGTCGGCCAGTGACTGGCGGTGCTGTTTGCAACGTTCGTATGCGAGCACCCGCTGGGAACCTCTAGGCGAACACCTTCGTCTTCGAGGCTAAGGCCATCTCCTCCGCGGAAGCCGATGCGGGGGAGTGGTGCGACCGGTGCGCCGACCGTTGCGGATCGTGCCAGTCGGAACGGTCGCAGGGGAAGCAAAAACCCCCGGACCAGAACGAGGCATTGCCTCGCCGGCCGGGGGTTTCTCGCGGTGGGTGATGCGGGACTCGAACCCACGACCTCTTCCGTGTGAACGGGCCTGACGCATGAAACGGGGTGAATCGTCGTCACACCAGATGCAACATAAGGCCTGATCGAGGGACGATTACGTCATACGCGGCGCAACATCGTGACACGCGCCAGCACGGGAGTTTGCGCCAGATTTGCGCCACTCGGATCGGGCAGGGCGGACTCGACGTCCTTCTTCGTGACTGGCGCGAGGTGCGCGTAGATCTCCGTCGTCGACGTGCTCGCATGCCCGAGCAGCTCGGCGACGCGTGACAAGGAGACACCGTCCTGCACGAGCCAGGACGCGTAGGTGTGGCGCAGGTCGTGGAGGCTGGCGCCCAGGTGGGCCAGCCCGGCTTCCTTCAACGCTGGCGCGAGGACGCGCTGCGTGAAGTTGCGGTCGTCGCGGACACCACCGTCGTATGAGGGGAAGGCCAGCGCTGACCGGCAGGCGCTGCCTGCCCTGTGGGGGAGTCCGCATGTCGGAGCAGGGTGTAGCTCGAGGCGATCGACGACCCGCTGCAGGACGGGCACGTGGCGCTGCCTGCGGCCTTTCGGGTATGGCTTGATGGATGATTGCCCGTCCCACACATCGCGGACTGTGAGCATGCCCTCGGAGAGGTTCGAGGCGTCGAGGTGGAGGCCGGCGACCTCACCCCAGCGGATGCCGGTGCCGACGAGGAAGCCGAGTACCGCCTGGTCGCGGCGGTCGGGCACGGCGGCGACGAGCATGGCCGCATAGTGCCCACGACCCCAGGCGGAACCGTATTCGAGGCCATCGAGACGACGCTCCCCATGGGGGACAGGGCCTCGCTCATGGTGCCCGTGTCGTACTCGGCCACGAAGGTCGTCGTCTACACGCACGGCAATGACGGCTCCTAAGATCAGTTCGCGCAGATCGCCCCATGGGCGGAAATGCGGCGCTGGTTCATGGAGAACGACTGGGCCGTTGTGGAATCGAGCGGCGCAGGAAATGGGTGGGGCGGCGACGCCTCCCGGCTCTCCTACGAGCAGGCCGCGGCTTGGGCGATGACGCTCGTCCCGATCGCCGACGTCACGGTGCTCGGACGGTCCATGGGCAGCCTGGTCGCCTACTGGCTGGCGACCTACTCCGAGTTCTCTCCGCTGGTTCGGAATCTGATCATCAACTCGGGGACGACGGACCTCATCGCGCGCTACGCGGCGTCGTCGGGGTCGGACATGCGAGCGATGAACGCCGCGTACGGGGTCGCACCCACCACGGACAAGAACGAAGCGGCCTTCGCTGCCGCGGCGGTCGGACACGACCCGATGCAGTTTCCAACAGGTATCTGGGCAGACAAGCGAGTCCTGCAGCTGTGGGGCAGCGCCGACACCACGGTCGTTCCCGAGGCTCACGGTCAGGCGTGGGTCACGAAGTACGGCGCGCACACCAAGGCGACGGTCGTTGACGTCCGCGCGAACGGCGATCACGGGTGGGACAACGGCTCCTACCTGCAGATGGACGCCATGACGAGCTTCCTGACCGCAGAGCGCCCACCTACCGGAGTCGGGTTCGTCGTCCGCCGAGTCTGGGTGATCGCCGACGGCGAGCCGACACCTGTGCAGGTGTTCGTCTGATCTCGGGAGCTGGCCGGCGTCGAGGGTGACCTCAGATCAGCCTGAGCTCCGGCCATACCTCACATTGGGGAGTTGTCAAGGTCCTCGATGGCGCATTCGTGGGAGCAGAACCCTGCATGCCCAGCGCTGCGCGCCGCGACGGGGTCCGTCTGCTTCCCGCAGGTGCGAGTGCCGGCGTCAACGCTGGCGCGGCACTTCGTGTCGTCTGCGCCTGCGAAGGCGGAGCGAATGCGGGCCAAGAGGGCGGTGCCGGTCATGTGAATCTCTTTTCGTCGCGATCAGAGTAGACCGCCGGGCGTGTCTGCGCCAGAGCATTCGTGTTGCGAGGGACGTCGCTGAGCACTACCGGGAGCAGCACCCAACATTGGCCAACCTGGACGAGTCAGACGAGCTCGATCGGACGTCGTTCTGCCAGAGGCAGAGCCATCGCGGCTTTCTGCGCGGGGACCGCTCCGTCGATGAACGTGCAATTCCACCCATTCGCGTCGCGCCAGGTGATCATCAGACGGTCCGGGATGTTCAAGGGCTCGAATGCCGACCCCAGAACTCGTGACTCGGCAGAGTGCGCTTCCCACTGAACTTGACCGCGTTGATACGCGACGATTCGATGAACTTCCGGGTCTCCGGTTGCCCAGGAAAAATGCATGACCCAGTAGTGGCAGTCGCCCGATTCGCTGATGCGTGCTAGCGCGGACCAGTCGGTCACGGCGCCGCGCAGCAGGTGTTCGCGTCGGTGGAACCGTCTGCGGTGGAGCGCGGCGCGCAATCGGAAACGGTACCTCTTGAAGGCCTGCCATGCGGGCTTCACCAGGATGGTCGACGTGATGATGAGGCCGACCACGCCCGAGACGACGAGGGTGATGCTCAGCGTTTCCGTGCCCCAGCCTTCAACGATCGCGTAGACGCTGCCGATGAATCCGACCGTGGCAGCGAACGCCTTGCCGAGGTTCACGACTGTGGGTGGCACGTGCTTGGTCACGAGCGAAGCATATGGCCACCGTCGCATCCGGAAGTTCGCGAAGATCACCAACCGCCCTTCTCCTCACGCTTCCGGCTTACTCAGCTTGCAGAACTCTCGTGACCTTCGCGCCCCCTCCGGTGGGCGCACCCTGATTTGGAGGCCTCATGGCTCGCGCTGTCGTATCCGAAACGGTCGTGCTCCTCGCGGGTGACCGCGTGGACCCGATCACCATCCCTGTCACCACCGTGGAGGGGGCCGCGGTCGACCTCTCGGAGTAGACTGGCTGGCGGTGCTGGTGGAAGGCCGGGACGAAGGTCATCGCCGCTCAGATCGGCACTGAGCGGCTCGCCCAAGGTGTCCTCGAGATCACCCTGACGGGCGCGCAGACTCGCGAGCTCCTCGGGTCGTCCGAGAGCGTCACCGGCTCGTACGACGCCGAGGCGACGCGAGCTGACGACGTCGAGCCGACGACCTGGATCGAAGGCACGTTCCGCGTCCGCGACGACGTCACGAAGGAAGGCACCCCGTGACCGAGTACAAAGCCGAGGTTCAGCCGCAGCCGGCGTACACCGCGAGCATGACGCAGCCATTCGGTGGGGGCGCCGTGAAGTCCGTGAACACCAAGACTGGCGACGTCGTACTCACCGCGGGCGACGTCGGCGCATCGTCGGTCGGGCACAGGCGCGACGCTGCATCGCTCGTGGGCCTCAACGCGACTCTCGTGGGGCTCGGCAGCGTCGACAACACCAGAGATGCTCAGAAGCCCGTCAGCGTGGCCCAGGCAGCCGCGATCGCTGGCAGAGCTCCGCTCACCCATCGGCATGCGTTCTCGGACATGGACGGGCGCGCGACGCCGGCACAGCTCGGCACGGGCACCGCTTCTGCGTCGACGGTCCTGCACGGCGACGGTGTATTCCGTGCACCCGCAGGCAGCGGCCTGGACCTCGCGCCGGGAACCGGTTCACCCGAGGGCGCCGTCGTCGGCACGGTCGGTCAGCGGTACACGGACACCGCCGCAACCGCTGGCGCATCCTCGTGGATTAAGCGCACCGGCACCGGCAATACGGGATGGCGCGTGCTGTCCGCGGACACGGAGTGGCGGATCATCACGCCGACCGCGTTCGCCACGCACCTCGCCACCAACCCCGGATTCGTCACCTCGGGGCGCATGATGGTCCGCCGCATCAACGACGTCGTGCGCTTCGGCTTGGACGACCTCGTGTTCGGAGGCATCGCCTCCGGCACCGTCGAAATCCGCTTCGACATTCCCGAGGGGTTCCGCATCGGGTCCGTCTACCCCGGCATGATCTTCGCCCAAGCCGGGGGAGCGGTCGCCGGAGGGGCGGGCATCCGAGTTGACGCGTACGGCTCGTACTGGACGCTGCGCACTGTCAGCGCGACCAGGCGCCTCCGCGAGTTCAAGAACTTCCCCGCCAGCCCATCCGCATACCCGGCAGCGCCACTCCCTGGTGCGATCGGGCCGACCTGAGGAAGCCCATGGACTACACGAACCTCACGGACGAAGAGCTCGAAGCGGCTCGCGTGGCCGTTCAAACGGAGCAGGAGCGGCGCGCGAACCTCGCCGCGATCCCCGCGCAGATCGCTGCGCTCAAGCAGACGTTCCTCGACGGCGGCGGAGACCCCGTCGACCTGCCCTAGCCCCACCTCACACCCTCGGCCCTGCACTTACCGTGCGGGGCCTTCCACATGCCCCGGGACTGAATCGCGGACCCCGACCTTGGCAGCGCCTGCCCCCTGTCAGTTATCCATGTTCGACACGCCGTGACACGCCTGGGACGAGCGCGAACCGAGGGGCCTGAAGTCACCAATGTCGGTGGCCAGCGCGAGTCTTTTCTCGTACATAAGTACGAACTTCACGAGAGTCACACGCCCCTCGGATGCGAACAGTCCACTAGGAAAGGCCCATCATGACCGAGAACACAACAACCCCAGAAGCACAGGCTGAAAGCTCGAAAATCCAGTCCACGCCTCCGGAATCGAGCAGCGTCGCGGCAAGCGGCAGCGTTGAAGATTACGTCTCTGACGTTTGGGCGACGACTGCTCGTTACCCCGGCCTCGACCCGACTGGCGTTGGCGACAGTCGCGCTGCGCTTCAGCAGGCGATTCGTGACACCCCGAAGGGCTCTACCCTTCATCTTCCCGGAGGGAAGTACTACATCGGGGGTACAGCTTCGATCATGAACCGCGCACCCGACGACTCGCTCACGAGCTTGTCCTTTGACTGGTCGGGTGCTGAGATCATCTCCGACTCCACTCAGGCGCCCTTCACCTTCGTCGCGAAAACTCCGGAGCAGCACGCGGTGATCTCCCACACCGTCGTAAACCTCACGATGGAAAACGATCTCGTCGTCCCGGGCACAGCATTCGAAGTGGCCGACGTGAGCATCGCTGCAGAATGGCAGCGCGGTGACGTCATCAAGGTCATCGCGAACAACGTGATCCCAGGCTCAGAACCTGGTCCAGCTCCTGGCACGAACCAAGCCCGTGTCGGCGAGTTCCTCGTGTTCCACAGCGTTTCTGGTTCGAGCATCCGCGTCATCGGCACCCTCATCGATTCGTTCACGGACAACGTGCGCCTCTGCAAGCTCGACGAGTCAATCGAGATCTCCATGAAGTGCGGCAAGCTGACGTTCTCCGAAGCGATCATGTCGAGCAAATCACCTCGTAACTCGGTCATCTTGCGCAACCTCGTGAACGCGAGGCTTGACGGGCTCAACGTGCGGGCGGCGCCCAGCGCCATGATTACAAACGAGGGTTGCTACCGGTCTACGTTCGAGAACGTGAACATCGACTACGGCATCGACAACCCGGGGGACAGCAACTTCTCCTACGGCATCGTTGACAAGGCGTCCGCCTACACCCGCATCCTCAATGCGCACGGCCGGAACCTCCGGCATCTCTACACCGACGACACGTCAGCCATAGCGGCGAACTCGGTGAACACGCACGCCTACGGTGCCACGATGTTTGCCAAGATCATCGACAGCACCGGCCAGGGTTCCAGCGCCGCGCCCTTCGACACGCACCACGCTTCCTACGGCGCTGAGTTCCACGGCTGCTCAGCGCGCGATTCCTATTTCGGGTTCCAGCTACGCGGACGCATGGGGCGACTTGTCAATGCCCGCGCTTCGTTCTGCACCGTCGGCGGCCGCGCGTTCGAGCAGACAGTCGGCGGTGAGACGTACGACTCGACCATCATGAACTGGGAGAGCGATAACTGCCTGACCGACTTCGAGTTCATGCTGCGTCCTCCAGGGCACCCCTTGGCGGAGCAACGACAGGACAAATGGTTTGTGGTCGATGGTTTCACGACTCGGAACACGCGACGACGCGGACTACTTCTCAGAAATGCCTCGGTCCGGCTCATGAACTACCGGTTCTCGGCAGCCTCGGACATGATCGGCGGTGGGTGTTCGATGACGATGCGAAACAGCCGCATCTCCATCGACGGCGCAATCGAGCACGACTTCTCCCTCAACGTCTCAGGTGCGGCGCTCAGCGTCATCGAGCTCAACACCACTTGGTTCTCTGTGTTCGAGTCCGGGCCCGCCAAGTACCGGCACCCCGCGTCCACTCCGAGCCGTGTCGCCGCCTACATCAGCTCGGCCGGGAATGACCTCGTCCGTGTCCGCGAGCAGTCAATGACTCAGGCACCCGACCTCATCATTGCGAATGCACCGACATCGAACAGCTACCTCGACTGGTCGTCAGAAGCGAACTCGAGGTCATCCGCTGGCGTGCTGTTGGGGACTACGTCGATGGCGTCTGCGGGTGCTCTAGCTCCACTGGGTCGAAGCATGAAGTCGGACCTGACAGCACTCATCGACCCAAGCGGCGGCAACGGATCCCTGGCTGGTCTTCCCGCTCCACAGTTCGACGGGCAACGGCTCGCGATCATCCACTACGGGTCCTCGAACACCGTGTCGATCTCGCACGACACATCAACTGCTGCCCGGCGAGCTCTGATCGGCAACACAGGCAAATCGCTGACACCTGGCCAGTCGATGCTGCTAGTCGCTATCCCAGGCGGCGTCTGGAAGCAGGTCACTCCCGTGGCCTGATCGTCTCGCCACATCCGTTCCCGAGCTCCGAGGCCCTGCGCGCACCGCGCAGGGCCTCCCTCATGCCCCAGGAGGCACTGCATGACGTTCTCCAACACTGCCACCGGCACGTCCGGCAACGGTGGCCAATTCTCGAATCGATCGGCTCGCGTCGATCGGTTCATCGTCCATCACGCAGCGACCGCGTCGCTGTCCGCCGTGCTCTCCATGATGAGCACCGGCTCCCGCCAGGTCTCCTCGAATTACGTCATCAAGGACGAGCAGATTCTCGGAGTCGTGCCCGAAGAGAAGCGAGCGTGGACCTCCGGGTCCGCCGCATGGGACGGCCGCGCGATCACCGTCGAGACCTGCAACTCAGCGACGGGCGACGCGTCCGGGTGGCCCATCTCCGAAACCTCCTGCCAGTCGCTCGCCCGCCTCATCGCGGACTGCTCCACCCGGTACGGCTTCCCCCTCAACCGCGACACCGTCATCGGGCACCGGGAGCTCTACACGCGCTACGGCGCTTCCTACTCGACCGCCTGCCCGGGCGGCATCAACCTCGACCGGCTCGTCGCGATGGCCCTCGAGTACCAGGCCGGTGGCGACCCCGCCACCGCCACACCCGCAGCACCCAAACCCCTCCAGGAGGAGACCATGTACCCCGTCTTTGTCGCCGACTTCGGCCACGCCCTCATCACGCCCACCTACGTGCGCAAGATCGTCGACCTGCCCCACGCGACCGCGAAGTACACCATTGCGGGCCTCGAGAAGATCAGCAAGCCGGTCGTCGTGCTGCCCTTCCCGGAGTTCTACGGCATCTGGTCGAACGTGAACGCGGGTACCAAGGATGACTCCTCCACCGGCAAGGAGATCCAGGCGCTCGCCAAGAAGCTCGGCATCGCGAGCTGACCGTGATGACTCGTCGCCACGTGCTCCGCGTCTGGCAGCTGCTCACCGACCCGGACGCGACATGGCAGCCCGTGCTCTTCGCGTACGTGGCGACGGTCGTCATGGGCGTCGTCACGTACGCCTTCCCACCGACGACTATCGAGGGGGCGATCGGGTCGACGCTCGCGACGATCTGGGCGGCGTGCATGATCGGCGGCGGGCTCATTGGGCTCGGCACCATGTTCACGCCGCACATGTGGCTCGAGAAGATCGCGCTCTCCATCGCCGCGGTCGGCGGGCTCTTCGTGTACGCGTTCGTCGTCGGCAGCCTCCACGCCTCCGCACCGCCCGGCGCGTCCAGGCTGACTCAGCTGTCGGTGATCTTCATTGCCCTGTCTGCGTACTGGTTCCGCTGGGTCGCGATCCGCAAGCACACGTACGCCCCGCGCGGGCACAGGCGGAAGGCGCCGTGTGGACACTGAACTCACCAAGGCAATCGTCGCGGGCATCTTCGCGTTCCTCGCATCCTCCACGGGCCTCGCGTTCGGGAAGCGCATCTGGGCGCGCTTCACCGGCAAGGACGCCGCTCTCCGGGGAGAGATCGACCGAGCTCACGAGCAGGTCAAGGACGCCGAAGCGAAGGTCACGCTCGCAGAGGCCGCTCTTGACCGCGTCGAGCATGCCCGCAACCAGGAGCGCACCGCCCGCCGCATCTCTCAAGAGCACGCGTCGGAGGTGCGGCGCATCGCGATCGACGCGGGCGTGCCTGCATCAGCCATCCCGCCCTACCCATCCTCGGCCCTGCATATGGGCCCGCTCTCGAAGGAGTAACCCACATGTCCCTCATCCGCACCCCCGACCGGGAGTCGCTGACCGCGCGCGCCCGCGCCGCCCGCTTCGTCCTGGCCTTCGCGCTCATCTTCGCGACCCTCGTGCTCGCCGCGATGCTCGCACCGTTCGCGCAGGCCGCCGAGGTCACCGCAGCTGCCGGAGCGCCGCAGGTCGCGTTCACGCTCGACCCAATCCTCGTCGGCCAGCTCGTGCTCGCCGTCGTCCTGCCGCTGCTCGTCGGCCTCGTCACGACCCGAGTCACCTCGTCAAGCACGAAGGCGTGGCTCCTGGTCGGACTCTCGCTCCTCACGGCGTTGCTCGCCGAGGCGATCTCCGCGTGGCAGGCAGGGGGTATATACGACATCGGCACGGGCCTCCTGCTGGCGCTCCCGACGTTCCTCATCGCCGTCGGGATGCACTACGGCATCTGGAAGCCGACCGGCACCAGCACCGCCTTGCAGAAGGTCGGCGGCAAGCACGCCGCCTGACCCCGCTGAGCACGACTCCGCCCCTCTCGCGGTAGCGACCCTGGACACCCAGGGTGACGCTGCGCGGGAGGGGCGTGTTTCGTCGTTGAGCTGAGTTTTGGCTTGGCCGGCGCTACGGTTTGGCCGCGCGCTTTCGAGCGAGGAGAAGCGTGACACCGAGGGCGAGCAGCGAGCTCGTGAGGAGGCCCAGGGGGGCAAGCGTGTCTGTCCCGGTGGATGCAAGCGCGTGAGGTTGTTCGCTGTGTGGTGGGGTGGGGTGTCCCGCGGGGGCTGATGCGGCTGACATGGAAGGTGCAGATGGGTCGCTTTCAGCGGTAGCGGTCGAAGAGGCTGGTATGGGGGGAAGCGGTGCGCTTGTCGTCCCAATCGGAGTCGGTGATGCGGTGATCGTGCTCGTGGGGGAGTCGGTGACTGTCGGTGACGCTGTCGAGACTGCGGTCTCCGTGGGGGACGGTGCGGCCGAACCGGTGGGGTCCGGCGTCGTCGGCGAAGGAACACCCGTTGGTGTCTCTGTCGGTGTGGAGCTTGCTGTCGGGGTCTCGGTTGCTGTTGGCGAGGGGGTGGCGGTGATGGTCGGGGAGGGCGTTCGGGACGGGATTGGGGCGTCGCGGGGCAGGACGGTCATGTCTGGCAGGCCTGAGATGATCGGATGATCGGACGTCAGTGTGGTCACATTGCCGTAGTCGTCGACGAGCTCGGCGCCCACAACTTCGTAGACACCTCCTCCCCACTTGGGTATGTCCTCTTCGTAGGGGGTGACAGTCAGCCATGCTCCGGACGCGCCGGTAAGAACTTCGCCCAGGCGGTCGCCACCGTCCCCACGCATGGTGTAGATCGTCCCCCGGTAGTTTTTGAGGTAGAACCTGACATCGTCCATGTCGCTCTCATCCCGGATGGTCCAGTTGATATCCGGTTCGTCACCCATGCGAACCGTGGACTGCTCGAATCCTGCTGAGAGCAGTTCTGGAGCCGTGACGTCTGGTCCTCCGGAATCGACAACCGTGAACGCCGCGGCGGAGGCCAGTGCGGCGTTGTCAGCTGGCGTGGCCTGGATGAGTCGGTTCTCGTGTTCGTCCCATGTGGTGAGCTGGGTAACTCGATACTCGCCGAGCGCCCACGTGAAGTTGTTCACTGTGAGGTGCAGTGCTCCCGAGACACGATCGCCTTCCCTGGTCGCAGTCAGCATGTCGAAGCCCTCAGCCGTGTACGACCGGCCATCCGGGCCGGTGATAGTCAGCAGCAGAGACTTGACGCGGCTGGACTCGCGCATCGTCCAGTTGAACCAAATGACGTCGCTCTGACGTACCTCTGCCGGTGCGTCCACTTGCAGGTCGATGAGCTCTGGTGCTTCTTGGTCGCCGTCTGTGCCCACGTCGATTTGGAGCTTCGGAAGAGCTTGGATAACTGGGCTGTATGCCTCGTCCGCACCCCCGTGCACGCCCAACTCGTCGAAGAAGCCCAGGCCTTGCACGCGCCATTCACCAGGCGCCCACTCCGGTCCGTTGGGGGAAAAGGACGTGGTGCCGAAAACGATGTCCCCTTCGCGCCCCGTAATCTCCATGTCGTAGTGTCCGAGGATTTTCCTGGTTTCCGGAGAGAAGACCGTGCCGTTCGCGAGGTCGACCGCGCTGTATGCGATGTCACGGGTGCTGCGCACACTCCAGTTGATGCGGACGGTGTCACCGCCTCCTACTGTCGTCGGCGTTACGATCTCGGCGCTCAAGAGTTCCGGCCCGACGTCAAACTCGTTGTACTCGTTCGCCAAGACTCCAGGGGCGGCGGCTGCAGTTGTCGCAAAGAGCAGCACCGCGGTGCAAGCGCAAAGGAAAGCCAGAAGTTTCTTCATATGTCTCCGATGAGAGAGCCGGGGGATGGAGCCAGACTACTGATGCGACCACGCGACTGGGAAGACAGCCACGTCATGCAGAACTCACCACACTTTCTTCTTCCTGGCCCGCTGATCCATGCAGAGCAGCGCGACCGAGAGCTCAGACGCGAGGCTCTGCGCGGCGAGGGCGTCGCCCTCGAGGATGACGGTCCCGCGGATCTGCGCGTTGCCGTGAGATATCGCCCACTCCTTCTCGCTCATCGTCCCGACCTCAAGCGCCTGGCGCACCTCGGCGCGCACGCCACCCTCGGTCACCCACTGCAGCATCTCGAGCCACGCGTCGAACACCTCGAGCGGTTCGAACAAGATCGGCTCGTACGTGTCGCCGTCGACGTCCCGCACCGGGGGAGAGTCACCCCACAGGAGCCACGACATGCCATCGACAGGCCTCGTCACCACCGGGCGCCAACACACGATGCGCTTCGTCCACTTCGAGTCCACCCGCTCCCGGGCCGTCTCGCACCGCAGCACCAGCGACTCGAGGGCGACTTGGCGGTGACCTGTACGGCTAGTTCGTTCATGCGCGGGAGTGTGCCACGGGCCCCCGACAGTGAACTCTCCGAGCGCATCGAGAGCGCGTCCGACCGAGTGCGGAACGAGCTCGCGGGCTGAGCACAAAACAGGTTAGCGCCAACTCTGCGCCAACTACCCAAGCAAGAGAAAAGCCCCGATCTGACGTTAGGGCGTCAGATCGGGGCTTTTCCTAGTGGGTGATGCGGGACTCGAACCCACGACCTCTTCCGTGTGAAGGAAGCGCGCTACCAACTGCGCCAATCACCCGCGACGAGGACTAATCATGCCACAGATTCGGGCTGTGGATGATCACCACGTGCGCAAGGGGGTTTCGTGTCGCCACTCCCGCAGGCTCTGACCCGCACGGCAAGCTCGTGACGCCTCACGACGACGTTCGCCCCGTCGTGCAGGCAGTGCGAGAGTGGGCATCGCTCTGTGTTCGCGATCGCGACCTGCCGCTCTGACCAGGTCTTTCCTCGAATTACACCGGTGGATTTTGTATCGCGGCCCGAGTTCCTATAGAGTCATTCTCGCGCTGGTCAAGCCGGAACGGAAGTTCCCGAGACAAGCGCGATGCGGATGTGGCGCAGTGGTAGCGCATCACCTTGCCAAGGTGAGGGTCGCGAGTTCGAATCTCGTCATCCGCTCGAGTGTGACTCAGTCTGGTGGTAAACGCCAGAAGGAGTTTGCACGGGTTTCAACCCACAACACGGTGACGTGGCCGAGAGGCGAGGCAGCGGCCTGCAAAGCCGTCCACACGGGTTCGAATCCCGTCGTCACCTCGCAATGGGCGATTGGCGCAGCGGTAGCGCGCTTCCCTGACACGGAAGAGGTCACTGGTTCGATCCCAGTATCGCCCACCATTGAGGAGAAGGCCCCTGAGAAATCAGGGGCCTTCTTCGTGTCTCGTCGAAGTCCTGATCGGAAGGCGTGAGGCCCGTGACGAATCCCGAACACGCAGAGACCCGGGTGCTCTCGGCGGCCGGCACCAGCACTGCCCGCCCCGAACTCGAGGAACGCTACTTCCGCCGCATGGCTGCCGCCCTTGACGAGAAAACTCAGCTCACGGACTGGCTGCGCGGCGGTCGGGTCCTCGACATCGGTGCCGGGGGAGGAGAGCTCGCGGCGAGAATCGCAGTGCTCCCTGACATCGAAGAGACCATCGCACTCGACGACTCCGCCGATGCGATCGCGCATCTCGAGCAGATGCCCGGCATCACGGTGCGCTCAGGCTCCGCGGACCAACTGGAGGTGCTCGGTCTGCGTGACCTGGACGGCATCGTGATGAGCTCGGTCCTGCACGAGATCGCGTCGTACGGCCCGAACGGGCCGGAGAACGGGCGTCAGGCCGTCATGGCGAACCTCACGATCATCGCGAAGGCGCTCAGCCCGGGCGGCGTCCTCGTCATCCGTGACTTCGTGACACCCGCTCGACCGGATCGCCTGACGACGCTCGTCACCCCCGGCCACGATGGCGACGAGCTCCTCAGCGCCTACTTGGAGCGCGTTCCGCTCCCCGAGCTGAGGCGCCTCGAGAGCCTCGGCCAGCACCGCTTCGTCGGCTCAGCTCGCGTGGTGGCTGAGGCGCTGCTGACCGTGAACTGGGGCGCCGAGTCGTTGCCGCGCGAGACACAGGAGCAGTACTGTCAGTTCGAGCTGGACGAGCTCGTCGACGCCGTCGAAGCGCTTGGTGCCGGACTGCGGCTGGTGCACCGGGAGGCCTGGGTGCAGCCGGGGTACCGACAGCACCTGGCCGCCTGGTCCGTACTCGAGCAGGACGGCACCCCGTGGTTCCCGGAGACGAAAGCCATCTGGGTCTTCGAGAAGGCGGCCTCGCCGCCCTCGACACGCGCATGATCGTGACCACGGTGGTTCAGTCCGCGTGAAGCGATTCGGGTCGCGGTCATCGCTTCGTCCCCGACGGCCCCTCGAGCGCGGCCGAACCTCAGTCCTTCCACTCCCAGACCGTCGTCCGACCTCGGATCTTCACCCCAGTGGTGTTGGTGGTGACACGCACGACCCCCGTCCCCTCCAGCCACCGGCGGAAGTTCGGTCGGTCGAAGGGCTCAGCATCGAGCGCCGCCCCGAGCGCCAGAGCCATCCCCGACGTGAACTTCTCGCCGAGCAGGGCTCGGGTGACGGCCCAGTCGCGCCAGACGACCTCACCGAGGCGCACACGAGCCGCCTCGACGATCTGCGCGTGGTCGAAGGGGAGGTGGGGCACGCTGTCGAGCGGATGCCAGCGCAGCAGCCCGTCGCGCGCCTCCGCGCACAGGAAGACGAGGCTGGCGAGCGAGATCGTGGCGCTGCGTGGGTCGCGCATCGTGCCGTCGAACCAGCCGAGCTGGCGCGTCAGCCGCACATCATCGTCCGGTATCCCAGCCTTCGTCCGCAGTGCACGCAGCACGGGGCCAGCCCCGTGCTCCCCGGACAGCAGCAGGACGCCGGGGATGGCCTCCACCCCGGCGTGCGGCGCGTTCTCGCGCACCGCGACGCCGAACTCCAGCCGCTCGTCGCGATAGCGCACAGCGAGTGCATCCATCGCGACGAGCGGCTGGTCGTAGGACTCGGTCAACGCAGCACCGTCTGCTTCGCGAGCACCGCCCGAACCTCCGGGAACGTCTGCCGCCGCACGAAGGCGCCGTCCTCCCAGATGGGCTGCAGCAGGGACTCCGCCTCCTCGGCAGGCGTGGCCCGCTCGATCAGACGCATGCGGCCGTCGGCGTCCGTCACCACCGCCAGGCGGCCAGTCGCGCTCTTCTTCGTTCCGCTGTCCGTCACAGGGTCCTTCCGGATGTCGACGCCGCGACCATCGACCTGGATCCACGTCGCCTTGATCGCCGACATGAACGTGTCCCTGGTCTGGTACTGGTACCCGAAGCTTCCCATGCCGAAGACGACGTTGCCAGAAGCGAAGCCCTTCGCGGCCAGCCGCTCGGTGATCAGCACCGCCCGCTCGCGGGTGATGGAGTCACCGTAGATGGCCCCGATGTGTGGGTCGAGCTCTTTGTAGCCGGCCTCGTTCACGGTTCCGCCGAACGTGTCCCAGAGTAGTTCGATGACGCCCTTCCGCTCAGCCGCGCCAGCGTCTGGGTCTCCCTCCTCCACTCCACAGAGGATGTCGACGGGGTTCCCGGAGTCTGGCCGGATGACCAGCTTCCCGTCCCGGGCGAGCACCTCTTCTCGGAGCGCCGGCAGGTACTCGGTGAGCACTCGCCAGAGATCGAAGGTGTCGGAGACGACGGAGACGATGCCGCTCGGGTAGAGGCCGAGCAGCCCCTCGAAGAGCTCACGCTCGCCGACCGTCGCGATACCCGCGCACATGACCGAGTGCTCCGTGGCTGGTACGCTGCCAGCGACGAACGCTCCGCCGTAGTGACGCTCGATCCAGTCGATGGAGACGAGTGAGTCGGTGCCTGTGAAGCTGAGCAGGTGCGCGGCGCCGCTCATCGCGGCGGTCTCGTTGGAGGACATCCCTCGGTAGGAGAAGTCGTGCCCCTGCCAGTCGACAGCAGCCAGGGGCGTCCCTGTTCTCCTCGCCGCGGTCTCGAGCGTCTCGCGCATCGCCTTGGCGATCGTCGCGGTCGTCGATGCCTGCCAGATCTCCGCGCTCAGCACCGTCTCGATGTAGTTGGTGAGCCAGAAGAAGTCGGGGTGCGTGTTCTCGATCGTGAAGCTCGGAACGCGGAGCGGCACTGCTGTGCCCTCCGGCACGGCACAGAACCGCAGGGGGAGGAAGCCGAGGCGGTGCAGCGCGCGGATGTGGGCGCTGCCGATCGTGTTCGGCCCGAGGATGCTCGCGAGACGAGCCTCGTAGGCCTGGCAGACCCGATCCTCGTCGGCCTCGAAGAAGACGCGGAAGCTATCCGCGTATCGCTCGAGGAACGCCTGGAGTCCGAAGTGCACGACCGCGCCGATGTCCGGGATGCGGGAACCGCGGTTGGTGTAGTTGGAGTAGACGCCGGTGACGTCGCCGGCGAGGCCGTACTGCTGGAGGTGGCCGAGCTTGTAGGCATCGGTCTGGAAGAGGGGAGCAACAGGTGTGTAGTCCATGGTCTTTCCTTTCGGGGGAGCTTGTAGCGTCGAGGTCGCGTCTGCCGCGACTCAGTACTCGACGTAGGGGGCGAGGATGTTCCGGATCGAGAGCACTTTGGTCGCGACGCCCTCGCGTGCGGAGCCGGGGTGCGAGTCGGTGGTGATGATCTCGCCGAAGTGCTGTCTGAGAGCGGGGGCGTCGCCCGAGAAAACCCCGTGGCTCACGAAGAGCGTCAGGCGCTCCTTGGGCAGTCCAGTGGCCTCTGCCAAGCCCCTGAAGGTGCCGCCTCCGTCGCAGATGTCGTCGACCACGAGGAGGCGCCCGTGGCGGGGGAGAGCCTCGCAGCTGAAGCCGGAGAGCTTCCCGGTCTCGAAGTCACGGTGCTTCTCGGCGCGGAAGAGCGGGAGGTGCAGTGCGGACGCAGCGGCCTGTGCTCGGCCGACGGCACCTGCATCCGGTGCGATGACGCCGACGTAGTCGTGCGCGGCTCCGACGCGTCCGATCGTCGCTCGCCGCACGTAGGGCGCCGAGCCGACGATCTTGACGTTGTCGATCAGGCCGGGAGCGACCGAGGAGTGGGGGTCGAAGACGATCACCTGATCGAGCCCGAAGCTGTTGATCAGCTCGGCGTAGACCTTCGCCCCGAAGGGGACGCCCCGGTCGGCACGAGCCGCCGGAAGATAGGGGAGGACCGCGACTGCCCGCTGTCCGAGCCGACGCGCGTAGTCGGCCCAGAGCCCAAGGGTGATGAGGTCGCTCGGATCGGCGCCCGTGACGGTCGCGTAGGCGGGCTTCTCTTCGAGATCCGCGGGGACGACGAGGGTCATCTCGCCGCCGGGAAATCGCAGGACTCGGATGGCGCTTGTGGCCTTCCAGCCGGAAGGCATCTGTGCTTGGAAGTGGATGCTCATGCTTCGACCGTACCAGCTATTCGTAGATTTACGAATAGCTCTCTCCGGGAGACGCAGGCAACACGCAGAAAGGCCCACCCGGATGAACCGGGTGGGCCTTTGCGCACGCGTCAGATCAGACGCGGCGGAACTGATTGACCAGCGGGCAGTCGAAGGGGTCGCGAGCCTGGAGGCCGACCCTGTTGAGGTAGTCGATCACGATGCCGTACGACTTGATGAGCGTCGTCTCGGTGTACGGGACCTCGAGGTTCTGGCAGTGCTCGCGAATGATCTCGCGAGCCCTGGCGAGGTGCGGGCGCGGCATGCTCGGGAAGAGGTGGTGCTCGACCTGGTAGTTGAGGCCGCCCATGAGCGCGCTCGCCCACCAGCCGCCGCTCACGTTCCGCGAGGTGAGGACCTGCTTGCTGAAGAAGTCCATCTTCACGTCGGCCGGGATGATCGGCATGCCCTTGTGGTTCGGGGCGAACGATGCGCCCATGTAGACGCCGAAGACGGCCATCTGCACGGCGATGAAGGCGAACGCCATGCCGAGGGGGAGCAGCCAGAAGATGGCTCCGAGGTAGATCGCGAAGCGGACCGTGATCATCGTGAACTCCATCCAGCGTCCCTTGATGGGCTGGCGAGTGAAGAGCGACTTGATCGAGCGGAAGTGCAGGTTGTAGCCCTCGAAGGTGAGCAGCGGGAAGAACAGGTAGCCCTGCTTCCGCGTGATCAGTGCGAGGAGGCCGGTCTGCTTCCGAGCGTCCTCCTCCGTGAAGGAGATCGTGTCGAAGTCGATGTCAGGGTCTTTGCCCATCTTGTTCGGGTTCACGTGGTGCTTCGTGTGCTTCGTCATCCACCAGCTGTAGCTCATGCCGACGACACCAGCAGCGAGGAAACGACCGAGGCGGTCATTGCCCGGGCCGGACTCGAGCACCTGTCGGTGCGACGCCTCGTGGGCGATGAAGGCGAACTGCGTGAAGATGACGCCGAGGGCGGCAGCGATGAGCAGCTGGAACCAGCTGTCGCCGAGCAGGATGAACCCGGTGATCGCTCCGCCCAGTGCGAGGAGGAGACCAGCGGCCAGCATCCCGTAGAACCAGCGAGTGCGCTTGAGGAGGCCCATCTCGCGGATGACCTTCGACACGGCGCTGTAGCTCTGCGTGACGGATTTCGCTCCCGGGGTGCGGGGCTTGGTGGTACGGATCCGGCCGATGCCCTGGGGGAGCGCAGAAGATGAAGTCGTAATGTGAGGATCCCCTCGGTCGGCAACCTTTGGTTGTTTCGTTCGCCAAAGGCAGTGCGCCGATCGCTGACTTCAGGCTAGCGGGAGGAGCTGCCTTGTTGGCTGTGTATCTGTGCGAGTCGTCACCCAGCGTCTTCACACGCGATGTATCGCGATTGCGCGTATCTTGATGCAATCACGGATCGCGCCGGTCGGCGCACTTGGAGGAATCATGGCTTCGACGGGCAGCGGCGCAGGCGACACCACGGGTTCAGCGAGGGGTGAGCGGATGCGGGAGTCTGCAAACTCTGGCGCGCGCGTCCAGGCCGTCCACACGGGCCTGAAGAAGGTCGTGACCGGACGAGAGAGCGTCATCAAGAATCAGGCGGTGAAGCTCGCCGAGAAGCTCGACGTCAAGACCGAGGGCCGACACCACCAGAAGATCCGCCTGGCGCTCCTGGCCCTGAACAGCCTGGTCGACACGCTCGGCAAGGATGGCAAGGCCGAGTCGGAAGCCAAGGCCTCAGCCGGCGCCGGTGACGCGAAGTCGGCAAGTGGAGGCCCCCGTCCCTCGGCGACACCCTCCGATTCTGACGCGCCCGAGGACATCGGCACGTTCACGCCCCGCGAGGGGCGTCGGAAGAACTAGGCGTCCCGCTCCTCAGGGAGCGGGTTCCGTGCGTCGTGTGGAGGCAGTCGCGCGATAAAGTGGTCGCTTGTTCATGCCTAACGACAAGGAGCATCGTGACCAGCGATCCCGTTGACCTCGAGACCGAAACCCGCCCGCACGAGAACGGCGGCGCGACGACCACCGGATTCGAGCTCTTCACAGACCGCTCCGTCGTCGCGATGAAGCTCGACGGTGTGCTCGTCGACCTCGCCACCGTGGTGCCGGACGGGGCGATCGCGGAACCGGTGACGATCGACAGCGCCGACGGACTCAACATCCTCCGCCACTCGGCCGCGCACGTCATCGCGCAGGCCGTGCAGAAGATCAACCCGGATGCGCGGCTCGGCATCGGACCGCCCATCACCGACGGCTTCTACTACGACTTCGACGTCGAGACCCCGTTCACGCCGGAAGACCTCAAGGCCATCGAGAAGGAAGCCCAGCGCATCCAGCGACAGGGGCAGCGCTTCGTGCGTCGGGTTGTGACTGACGATGAGGCACGGGCCGAACTCGCCGACGAGCCCTACAAGCTCGAGCTGATCGGGCTCAAGGGCAGCGGCGCGAACGCCGACAACGAGTCGGTCGAGGTGGGCGCTGGTGAGCTCACCATCTACGACAACGTCGACGCGAAGACGGGAGAGGTCTACTGGAAGGACCTCTGCCGGGGGCCACACATCCCCTCGACCCGAATGCTCAGCAATGGCTTCTCGATCCTTCGCTCTGCGGCCGCCTACTGGCGCGGGTCCGAGAAGAACCCGCAGCTCCAGCGCATCTACGGAACGGCCTGGCCGACGAAGGACGAGCTGCGGGCCTACAAGGAGCGCATCGAGGAGGCCATGAAGCGCGACCACCGTCGCCTCGGCCGCGAGCTCGACCTGTTCAGCTTCCCGGACGAGCTCGGATCCGGGCTGCCGGTGTTCCATCCCAGGGGCGGGATCATCAAGCTCGAGATGGAAGAGCACTCGCGAAAGCGCCACGTGCAGGAGGGGTACAGCTTCGTCTCGACCCCGCACATCACGAAGGGGCGTCTCTACGAGATCTCCGGGCACCTCGACTGGTACCGAGACGGCATGTATCCGCCGATGCGCATCGACGAGGAAGTGGACGAGGCGGGCAACGTCACCAAGCAGGGCCAGGACTACTACCTGAAGCCCATGAACTGCCCGATGCACAACCTGATCTACAACCAGGGCGCGCACTCCTACCGTGAGCTGCCACTGCGGATGTTCGAGTTCGGCACGGTCTACCGCATGGAGAAGTCCGGCGTCGTGCACGGCCTGACCCGCGCACGCGGCTTCACCCAGGACGATGCCCACATCTACTGCACACGCGACCAGATGCGGGACGAGCTGACCCGCACCCTCAAGTTCGTGCTCTCGCTGCTCAAGGACTACGGCCTCGACGACTTCTACCTCGAGCTGTCGACGAAGAACCCCGAGAAGTTCGTCGGCGACGACGCAACGTGGGAGGAGGCGACGCGCACGCTCGAGGAGGTCGCCACCGAGTCCGGTCTCGACCTGGTCCCCGATCCGGGCGGAGCCGCGTTCTACGGTCCGAAGATCTCCGTGCAGGCGCGCGACGCGATCGGCCGCACCTGGCAGATGTCGACCATCCAGCTCGACTTCAACCTGCCAGAGCTCTTCGACATGGAGTACGCGGCTCCGGATGGCACGCGCCAGCGTCCCGTCATGATCCACCGAGCCCTCTTCGGCTCGATCGAGCGCTTCTTCGGCGTGCTCGTCGAGCATTACGCCGGTGCCTTCCCGGTCTGGCTGTCGCCCGTGCAACTCGTCGCCATCCCGGTTGCGGAGCAGTACGGCGACTACCTCCAGGGCATTGTCGACGAGCTGCGATCCCACGGCGTGCGAGCCGAGCTCGACGCGTCCGACGATCGCATGCCGAAGAAGATCCGTAACCACACGAAGGCGAAGGTGCCGTTCCAGCTCATCGCCGGCGAGGACGACCGCGCCGCGAAGACGGTCTCCTTCCGCTTCCGCGATGGAACCCAGCGCAACGGCGTTCCGATCGAGGACGCGATCCGCCTCGTCCGCGGCGCCGTCGACGAGCACCTGCTCGTGAACACGGCAGAAGACCTGGCATGAGCGCGCTCGGGTTCCCCGAAGGCGAGCTCGACGGCCTCGACATCGAGCGCTCGGCTGACTTCGCCGGGGTGCCCGACTCCTTCCAGCGGCTCTGGACGCCGCACCGGATGGCGTACATCCAGGATGGTCAGGACCCCGCTCAGGATGCCTGCCCGTTCTGCGTCGGGCCCACGATGGACGACGAGAAGTCGCTCATCGTGGCCCGGGGCGAGCACGCGTTCGTGGTCATGAACCTCTATCCGTACAACTCCGGTCACCTGCTCGTGTGCCCGTACCGGCACGTAGCGATGTACGACGAGGCCTCCGAGGCCGAGGTGCTCGAGATCGCGCATCTGACGCAGACCGCGATGCGTGTGCTCCGCGCCGTCTCGAACGTCGACGGCTTCAACATCGGGATGAACCAGGGTCGTCTGGCCGGAGCTGGCATCGCCGGGCACCTGCATCAGCACATCGTGCCTCGCTGGCAGTTCGACGCCAACTTCTTCCCGATCATCGCGAAGACGAAGGCGTTCCCAACGCTGCTCGGCGAGACCCGCCAGGCCCTCGCCGACGCCTGGCCGAAGGCCTGATCAACCGCGATTTGATTGGGCAGTCGCCCAATCAAGCCGGGACGCACGCGCGTCTACACTTGAGCCAATTCACCTCCGAACCGCCATGCACTCTCTGCACGCGGAAAGTAAGGACATCATGAGCGAAAGCACTGCCCCCCTCGTCGCCGCCGACGGGACCGTAGGCTCCAACCGGGTCAAGCGCGGCCTCGCGGAGATGCTCAAGGGCGGCGTGATCATGGACGTCGTCACCGCAGAGCAGGCGCGCATCGCCGAAGATGCCGGCGCTGTCGCCGTCATGGCCCTCGAGCGCGTCCCGGCCGACATCCGCGCGCAGGGCGGCGTCGCCCGCATGAGCGACCCCGACCTCATCGAGAGCATCATCGCCGAGGTCTCCATCCCCGTCATGGCGAAGGCTCGCATCGGGCACTTCGTCGAGGCGCAGGTGCTGCAGGCGCTCGACGTCGACTACATCGACGAGTCCGAGGTGCTGAGCCCCGCCGACTACGTCAACCACATCGACAAGTGGCAGTTCACGACGCCGTTCGTCTGCGGCGCCACGAACCTCGGTGAGGCGCTGCGACGTATCAACGAGGGCGCCGCCATGATTCGCTCGAAGGGCGAGGCCGGCACGGGCGACGTATCGGAGGCGACCAAGCACATCCGCAAGATCCGCGGGGAGGTCGCCGCCCTCACGTCCATGACCCGCGACGAACTCTACGTCGCCGCGAAGGAGCTCCAGGCTCCCTACGAGCTCGTGCGCGAGATCGCCGAGACCGGCAAGCTGCCCGTCGTGCTCTTCACCGCGGGTGGCGTCGCGACCCCGGCCGACGCCGCGATGATGATGCAGCTCGGCGCAGACGGTGTCTTCGTCGGCTCCGGCATCTTCAAGTCGGGCAACCCGGCCCAGCGCGCCGCCGCCATCGTGAAGGCGACCACCGCGTTCGACGACCCTGCTGTGATCGCTGCCGCATCGCGCGGACTCGGCGAGGCCATGGTCGGCATCAACGTCTCCGACCTCGCGGCCCCGCACCGTCTCGCTGAACGCGGCTGGTAGCGAGGCGTTGGCGACTCCCGTAGTCGGCGTCCTCGCCCTGCAGGGCGACGTCCGTGAGCACCAGCAGGTGCTCACG
Organism: Pseudoclavibacter sp. RFBJ3; assembly: GCF_002931375.1. Classification (NCBI taxonomy): domain Bacteria; kingdom Bacillati; phylum Actinomycetota; class Actinomycetes; order Micrococcales; family Microbacteriaceae; genus Pseudoclavibacter; species Pseudoclavibacter sp. RFBJ3. The sequence goes on from NZ_PSXZ01000004.1 coordinate 452,845, forward strand.
GACCTCTGCGCCGAGGTGGTGCTCGTGCGGACCCCGGCGCAGCTCGACGCGGTCTCGGGGCTCGTGATCCCCGGAGGCGAATCGAGTGTCATCGACAAGCTGTCTCGGATCTTCGACATCGCCCAGCCCATCCAGGATCGAATCGCAGCAGGGATGCCGGTCTTCGGCACATGCGCCGGCCTGATCATGCTCGCCGACACCGTCGTCGACGCGATCAGGGGGCAGCAGAGCTTCGGCGGCCTCGATGTGTCGGTGCGACGGAACGCCTTCGGCTCGCAGAACCAGTCGTTCGAGACGCACATCGAGGTTCCGGAGCTGGGCGAGCCGGCCGTGCACGCCACCTTCATCCGCGGCCCCGTCGTGGATGCCGTCGGGAGCCGCGCCCGCGTCATGGCGGCACTCCCGGACGGTCGAGTGGTCGCCGTCGCGCAGGGCAACCTCCTCGGGACGTCGTTCCACCCCGAGATGAACGGCGAGACCCGGTTCCACAGGTACTTCCTCGACCGGGTCGCCGAGCACGCCGGCTGAACGACGCCACGCACCGACCGATTCGACAGAGAACCAGGAGCAGAACATGGCGAGACGCCGTCCGAGCAAGGCAGCCAGGAGCAAGCAGGTCAGCGATTCCCTCGCGGCCTTCATCCGCGAAGCCCCCTCCTCCTACCACGCGGCAGCTGAGGTCGCACGGCGGCTCGAGGATGCCGGCTTCACGTCACTCGACGAGCGCGATGAGTGGCCGCAGGAGGCCGGCGGCTACGTCGTCGTCCGCGACGGAGCGGTCATCGCGTGGCGAGTGCCGGAGTCCACGTCGCCGATCACGCCGTTCGCGATCGTCGGAGCGCACACCGACTCGCCTGGGTTCAAGCTCAAGCCGAACCCGGAGTCGACATCGCAGGGCTGGCAGCGCCTCGAGGTCGAGGTCTACGGCGGGCCACTGCTGAACTCCTGGCTCGACCGCGAGCTGCGCGTCGCGGGCCGTCTCGCCCTCGCTGACGGCACCACCGTGCTCGCCGCCTCAGGACCCATCGCGCGCATCCCGCAGCTTGCGATCCATCTCGACCGTGGCGTCAACGAGCGCGGACTCGTCCTCGACCCGCAGCGCCACACCCACCCCGTCCTCGGTCTCGAGGCGGCGGGAGGCGTCGTGGCGGCGCTCGCATCCGACGCCGGGGTCGACCCGGATTCGATCACGGGCTTCGACCTCTTCCTCGCAGATGCCCAGGACGCCCAGCTCTTCGGACACGGCGAGGCGCTGTTCGCCGGGGCTCGCCTCGACAACCTCGTCAGCGTCCACGCCGCGACGACGGCACTCGTCGAGACTGTGCCGAGTGGCGTGATCCCCGTCATCGCGGCCTTCGACCACGAAGAGGTGGGTTCCGCGAGCCGTTCAGGCGCGGCCGGCCCGTTCCTCGGCGACGTGCTCGCTCGCATCCAGGAGGGCCTCGGTGCGGGACCTGCCCAGCAGCGTCGCGCGCTCGCCGCGTCATGGCTCGTCTCGAGCGACCTGGGCCACAGCGTGCACCCGAACTACCCGGAGAAGCACGACGACGAGACCCGGCCCATCGCGGGCCGAGGGACCCTCCTCAAGCTGAACGCGAACCAGCGCTACGCGACGGATGCGCGCGGGAGCGCACTCTGGACCGGCGTCTGTCAGAACGCCGGCGTGGCCGTGCAGGCCTTCGTGTCGAGCAACTCGCTTCCGTGCGGTTCGACGATCGGCCCGATCGCGTCCACCGAGCTTGGCATCTCGACCGTCGACGTCGGCATCCCCATCCTCTCCATGCACTCGGCCCGCGAGCTGGCCGCGATCGCCGACATCGAGGCCCTCGAACGCGCACTCGCTGTGTTCCTCGCGGGTGCTTGGCCGGAGCACGCGTAAACTAGACGAAGAGACCGCTCGCCGACGGCGACCAGTGGCGTCCACTTCTCGGGCCACGGTGTCAGCGTGCACACGAACAGCAGCAGGCGCCCACCGCAGGTGAGACGCGCTAGAACAACGGAGAACAGATGTCCGGACACTCCAAGTGGGCGACGACCAAGCACAAGAAGGCCATCATCGACTCGCGTCGCGCGAAGTCGTTCGCCAAGCTCATCAAGAACATCGAGGTCGCGGCGAAGATCGGCGGCGCCGACATCGCTGGCAACCCCACACTGGCTGACGCCATCCAGAAGGCGAAGAAGACCAGCGTCCCGATCGACAACATCAACCGGGCCGTCAAGCGCGGCGCGGGCCTCACGGGTGAGTCGATCGACTACACCACGATCATGTACGAGGGATACGGCCCCGGTGGCATCGCGCTGCTCATCGAGTGCCTCACCGACAACAAGAACCGCGCGGCGGCCGAGGTGCGGACGGCAATGAGCCGCAACGGCGGCAACATGGCGGACCCGGGCTCCGTTGCCTTCAACTTCGAGCGCAAGGGCGTCATCGTCGTCCCTCACGAGGAGACCCCCACCGAGGACGACGTGCTCGAGGTCGTCCTCGACGCCGGCGCCGAGGAGGTCATCGACCACGGGCACGTGTTCGAGATCCGCACGGAGGCCAGCGAGATGGTCGGCGCACGCACGGCCCTGCAGGCCGCTGGCATCGACTACGACTCCGCCGACGCCGAGTTCGTGCCGAACGTCAAGGTCGAGGCCGACGCCGACACCGCTCGCAAGGTGTTCCGCCTCATCGACGCGCTCGAGGACAGCGACGACGTGCAGAACATCTTCACGAACATCGACGTCTCCGCCGAGGTGCAGCAGCAGCTCTCCGAAGACGACGAGTAGTCCGAGTGCCGCGGCGAATCCTGGGCATCGACCCCGGCCTCACGCGCTGCGGCCTCGGCATCGTCGACGCGCACGGCCGACAGCGTGTCGAGTTCGTGCACGTCTCGGTGGTCACGTCAGCTCCCGGAGATGAGCTGCAGCGGCGCCTCCGACTCCTCGCAGACGGCATCGAGGCCGTGCTCGACGAGTTCAAGCCGGATGCCATCGCCCTGGAGCGCGTCTTCGCCCAGCAGAACCTGCCGAGCGTCATGGGGGTCGCCCAGATCTCTGGAGTGATCCTCGTCGCGGCGGAACGTCGGGGCATCGCCGCTGTCCTGCACACCCCGTCGGAGGTCAAGGCCGCCGTCACCGGCTACGGCTCAGCCGAGAAGAAGCAGGTCGGCACGATGGTGCAGCGCATCCTGCGACTCGACGACATCCCCAAGCCGGCCGACGCCGCCGACGCGTTGGCGCTCGCTATCTGCTCGGCTTGGAAATCCCCGCTCGACGCCTTCAAGTCAGCGAGGGGCCAGACGCCAGCGCAGCGAGCCGTCGCGTCAGCCGGGCGGCCTGCGGACGCGCCGACAACCGCGCAGAGCGCGTGGCTCGCCGCCGAGCGTGCCGCGAAATCCCGCGGCCGCCGCGTACGGTAGACCGGTGATTGCTTCCCTCCGCGGCCAGGTGCTGTACCGGACCGCCACAACGGTCACGATCGAGGCCGCGGGTGTCGGCTACCAGGTCTTCGTGACCCCAGCGCATGCCCTGCAGCTCCGCCTCGACACCGAGGTGCTGCTGCGCACGCACCTCGTCGTCCGCGAAGACGCCTGGACCCTGTACGGGTTCCAGCGACCCGAGGAACTCGAGATCTTCGAGCACCTCATCACGGTCACCGGAGTCGGTCCCAAGTCCGCGCTCGGCGTGCTCGCTCATCTCGAGCCGGAACAGGTCGCCCGTGCGGTCAGCGAAGAGGACGTCAAGGCCTTCACGGCAGTGAGCGGCATCGGCCCCAAGACCGCCAAGCTCATCATCCTCTCGCTCGCGGGCAAGATCGCTCTCGCGCCTGCCCCGGGCACGACCACGGGGGAGCCGTCCTCCGACAGCGGAGCGGCGGCGGTGCGCCGCGACGTGGTCGAAGCGCTGCTCGGCCTCGGCTACGCAGAACGGCAGGCTTCGCCCGCGGTCGAGGACGCCGCGAAGGCGCTCGAGGGTGAAGAGCAGGACGTCGCGAAGCTGCTGCGGGCCACACTCAAGCTGCTCGGGCCGGCCGGGAGCCGATCGTGACCGACGCCTCGCACATCCCGGAAGCACCCGAGTCCGAGGCGGAGATCGCCTTCGAGGGAGCCCTCAGACCGGCGAACCTCGCCGAGTTCGTCGGCCAGGCGAAGGTGCGAGTGCAGTTGGAGCTGCTCCTCAAGGCAGCCGCCCTGCAGAGTCGCACCCCAGACCACATCCTGCTCGCGGGCCCCCCTGGCCTCGGAAAGACGACGCTGGCTCTCATCGTCGCCGAGGAGACGGGGCAGCCCATTCGGCTCACGAGCGGTCCGGCGCTGCAGCACGCGGGCGACCTGGCGGCCGTCCTCTCCAGTCTGGTGCCGGGTGAGCTGCTGTTCATCGACGAGATCCACCGCATGGCGCGCACGGCCGAGGAGATGCTGTACCTCGCCATGGAGGACTACCGCATCGACATCATGGTCGGCAAGGGCGCTGGCGCCACGAGCGTTCCGCTCGAGCTGGCCCCCTTCACCGTCATCGGCGCCACCACCCGGGCGGGCCTCCTCCCGAACCCACTTCGCGACCGCTTCGGCTTCACCGCGCACCTCGAGTTCTACGAGGACGCCGAGCTGGAACGGGTCCTCGCCCGTGCGGCCCGCCTGCTCGACCTCCGCGTCGACGACGCGGCGCTCGCCGAGATCGCGACCCGGAGCCGGGGCACACCGCGAATCGCGAACCGACTCCTCCGGCGAGTGCGCGACTACGCCCTCGTCCACGAGACCGACGCCAACGAGCAGGCCGTGCAGCACGCACTCCTGGTCTACGACGTGGACGCGCTCGGCCTCGACCGCCTCGACCGCGCCGTCCTGCAAGCGCTCATCGATCGCTTCGCCGGGGGACCGGTCGGCGTGAGATCGCTGGCCGTCTCCGTCGGCGAGGAGGCGGAGACCGTCGAGAGCGTGGTCGAACCCTTCCTCGTCCGGACCGGCCTCGTCACCCGCACGCAGAGGGGCCGCGTCGCAACGCAGCAGGCCTACGCGCACCTCGGGCGCACCCTCCCTGGCGGGGGAGCACCCCAGCGGTCAGCTCTCGACATCTAGGAACCAGCTTCACCCCTCCAGCTCTTGCTGAGCGACATCCGGACGACCGCGACGTACACTAGATGCGTTTGCCGTCGTTCCGGGCGTGCATAGTCGTAGTACGGACTGCCAGAAAGGCACCCACAATGGATCTCACGCTTCTCCTTCCCCTCGTCCTCCTCGGCGTCATGATCTTCTTCATGTGGCGCAGCAACAAGAAGAGGTCCCAGCAGCAGCAGGAGATGCGCAGCAGCGCGGTCATCGGCGCGGATGTCATGACGCAGAGCGGCGTCTACGGCACGATCGTCGACATCGACGAGGAGAACAACATCACGACGATCGAGTCGGAGCCGGGCACTCGCCTTCGCGTCCACTCGATGACCGTCGCGAACATCCTCACACCGGCCGTCCCGGACGACGCTTCCGCGCTCTCCGAGCACGAGGCCGTCGAAGAGCGTCCCGAGCTCGAGGCCGAGGCTGAGTCCGAGCGTCGCGACAGCGACAACGGGTCCGAGTCCGGACCGAACATCAACAAGGCGTAGGCGACTCCCTCACCTCTCACGCACGGGCCTCGTCTTGAGGTCAGAAGGCAGAACTCTCTTGGCGAAGTCGACAACGTCATCGGCGCGTCGTGGTCGGGGTGCTGGCATCGTCCAGCGCGCCTGGCGCACGCTCACGTGGCTCTTGATCCTCATCCTTGCCCTCGTGGGCCTCAACTGGCTGGCCGTCGCCACGCAAGGCGGTCAGTGGACGCCTCGCCTCGCGCTCGACCTCGAGGGTGGTACCCAGGTCGTGCTCGCGGCGCAGCTGCCGGAGGGCCAGGCAGACCCGTCGTCCGAGCAGATGCAGCAGGCGGTCTCGATCATCCGCCAGCGCATCGACGCGTCCGGCGTCTCCGAGGCGGAGATCACCACCCAGGGCGGTCGGAACATCGTCGTCTCCGTCCCAGGTGAGATGGACCAGCTCACGCGAGACCGCATCGAGAACTCGGCCAAGCTCGAGTTCCGTGCCGTGCTCGTCGCGGACCAGGCCGCGAACAGCCAGGCCATCCCGGCCGACCAGCTGCCAGAGGAGCTCTCGACGACGCCCACCGCGGAGCCGACGAACGCGAGCGACCTCAACTGGGTCACCGAGCAGATGTACGTCGACTTCCTGCAGTTCAACTGCGCCGACCTCGCACCCGCTGCGGACATCGACCCGACCCAGCCGCTCATCACCTGCGACGACAGCGGGACGGAGAAGTACGTCCTGGGGCCGGTCGAGGTGACCGGTGAGCGCATCGCGGACGCCTCGAGCGGTCTCACGACCACGAGCACCGGCGCGACCACCAACCAGTGGGCCGTGAACATCGAGTTCGATGCGCAGGGCACGCAGGAGTTCGCTGCCGTGACCGAGCGACTCGTCGGGTTGACGGAGAACCAGAACCGCTTCGCCGTCACGCTCGACAACCAGGTCATCGTGGCTCCGACCACCAACGCGGCGATCACCGACGGCAAGCCGCAGATCTCAGGAAACTTCAACGAGGAGAGCGCCAAGGCCCTCGCCGACCAGCTGAAGTTCGGCGCGCTGCCCTTCAACTTCGTCGCGCAGTCGACCTCCACCATCTCGGCGACCCTGGGCAGCTCGCAGCTTGTGAACGGCCTCATCGCCGGTCTCATCGGGCTCGCGGCCGTCGTCGTCTACTCGCTGTTCCAGTACCGCACGCTCGGACTCGTGACCGTCGCGTCGCTGGTCATCGCCGCGGCCCTGACCTACATCGTCGTCACGTATCTCTCCAACCAAGAGGGGTACAGGCTCTCGCTGGCGGGTGTCGCGGGCCTCATCGTCGCCATCGGCATCACGGCCGACTCGTTCATCGTCTACTTCGAGCGCATCAAGGATGAGCTGAGAGACGGCAAGGGGCTGGTCTCGGCCGTCGAGGGCGGCTGGACACGCGCCATCCGAACGATCCTCGCATCGGACGCCGTCAACTTCCTCGTGGCCATCGTGCTCCTGTTCGTGGCCGTCGGCAACGTGCGCGGCTTCGCGCTGACACTCGGCATCACGACGATCATCGACATCATCGTGGTCACCCTCTTCACCCACCCCCTCATGCGCCTGCTCGCTCGGACACCGTTCTTCGCGGACGGACACCCCGCCTCGGGCCTCGATCCCAGATCGCTCGGCGCGGTGTACCGCGGCCGCGGCACGTTCCGCACCCCGGAGCAGAAGAAGCGCGGCGCAACACGCGAGGCCGAGCGCCGACAGACGCTCGCCGAGCGCAAGGCAGAAGCCGCCAAGAAGGCCGGCGGCGATGACCTCGTGGCGGCCGGATCGGCCAATGCCGATCAGACGTCGACCACGAGCAATGGGGAGAAGGCCTGATGAGCAAGTTCCAGACCCTGGGCAACGACCTGTACACGGGGGAGCGCTCGTTCAACTTCGTCGGCAGACGGAAGATCTGGTTCTCCATCGCGGGAATCGCAGTCCTCATCTCGATCCTCGTGCCGATCCTCCGCGGAGGCCTCGAGCTCGGCATCGAGTTCACCGGTGGCTCCGAGTTCCTGGTCTCGCAGCCGGCGACCGACGAGCAGGAGCCGGCCATCGCGGCCGCCGCCGAGTTCACGGCGACCCCCGCGAAGGTCGCGGTCCTCGGCGACGGCGGAATCCGCGTGCAGACCGACGCCCTCTCCGAGGACGCCAACACAGAGCTTCGCGCGCAGCTCGCCGAGGCGTACTCCGTGCCTGTCGAGGACGTCAACCTGTCCACGATCGGGCCATCGTGGGGGCAGGACATCACGCGTCAGATGGTGATCGGCCTCGGCGTCTTCGTGGCGATCGCCGCCATCCTCATGTCGCTGTACTTCCGCACTTGGAAGATGTCGATCGCGGCGCTCGTCGCCCTCGCCCATGACCTCGTCGTGACGGCGGGCGTCTACGCCGTCACCGGCGTCGAGGTGACTCCTGCGGCCGTCATCGGCTTCCTCACCATCCTCGGCTACTCCCTCTACGACACCGTCGTGGTCTTCGACAAGATCCGTGAGAACGCCGAGGACTACAACGCGGAGTCCTCCCGGACCTTCGGCGAGCTCGTGAACCTGGCCATCAACCAGACCCTCGTGCGCTCGATCAACACCTCGGTCGTGGCGCTGCTCCCGGTCGGAGCGATCCTGTTCATCGGCGCCTTCCTCATGGGCGCGGGCACGCTGCGGGACATCGCCCTCGCACTGTTCATCGGAATCTTCGTCGGAGCGCTCTCCACGATCTTCGTCGCGGGCCCGCTCTACGCGGCGCTGCGCTCACGCGAGCCGGAGATCGCACGCACGGACAAGCGCATCCTCGCGGCGCGCGCGCGCACGCTCAAGGAGCGCGACGAGGCCGATGCGGACGCCGAAGACGACGAAGCGGCAGCCGCCTCGGAGTCCGAGCCGGCGCCCAAGGCCTCCGCGTCCTGAAGACACCCCGCACGGTGATAACTTGTCATCACCCTGGTCCGCGTACCCACGCAGGCCAGGGTGATGATGCATATGGAGGTGCTGCATGAGTGAAGTCTCCTCGTTGCGCTGGCGAATGCCGCGAATGTTCGCGAAGCAGCCGGTGCACGTCCTCGAGCCGATTCTCAAGTCGCTCAGAAAGCACGATCCTCGAGCGAACACGGCACTCGTGCAGCGGGCCTACGAGGTGGCGAAGGACGCCCACGAGGGGCAGTTCCGCCGCAGCGGCGAGCCCTACATCACGCACCCGGTCGCCGTCGCGAAGATCCTCGCCGATCTCGGCATCGGCTCGATCACCGTGGCGGCCGCGCTCCTCCACGACACCGTCGAAGACACCGACTACACGCTCGACGAGCTTCGATCCGACTTCGGCGACGAGATCGCGATGCTCGTCGACGGCGTGACGAAGCTCGACAAGGTCAAGTACGGCGACAACGCGCAGGCAGAGACCGTCCGCAAGATGGTCGTGGCGATGTCGAAGGACATCCGCGTCCTCGTCATCAAGCTCGCCGACCGTCTGCACAACGCTCGAACGTGGGGCTTCATGTCCCCGGAGAAGGCGAAGAGCAAGGCCAAGGAGACGCTGGAGATCTACGCGCCCCTGGCGCACCGCATGGGTATCCAGGCGATGAAGAACGAGCTCGAGGATCTCTCCTTCGCCGTCATCAATCCCAAGATCTATTCCGAGATCAAGAACCTCGTCGCCCACCGGCAGCCCGAGCGCGAGAAGTACGTACAGCGGGTCATCGCCGAGGTGCAGTCGGACCTCCGGCAGCTGAAGATGCGGGGCGACGTCTACGGGCGCCCCAAGGAGCTGTACTCGATCTACCAGAAGATGATCGTGCGGGGCCGCGACTTCGACGAGATCTACGACCTCACGGCGATCCGCCTCATCGTCGACTCGGTGCGCGACTGCTACGGCGTCCTCGGAGCCATCCATGCCAGGTGGACACCCATGCCAGGGCGATTCAAGGACTACATCGCGACACCCAAGTTCAACCTCTACCAGTCGCTGCACACCACGGTGATCGGACCGGACGGCAAACCCGTTGAGATCCAGATCCGCACGATCGAGATGCACCGCCGCGCAGAGTTCGGCGTCGCGGCGCACTGGATGTACAAGCAGAACGCCCAGTCCGGCAAGCAGGACAAGGCTGACGAGACCCGCACCGAGATGGCGTGGCTCAAGCACCTGAGCGACTGGCAGCAGGAGACCACCGACCCTGGAGAGTTCCTCGACTCCCTCCGCTTCGACCTCGGCGCGAAGGAGGTCTACGTCTTCACGCCCCAGGGCAAGGTCATCGGGTTGAGCGCGGGGGCCACTCCCGTCGACTTCGCGTACTCGATCCACACCGACGTCGGCCACAGGACCATGGGCGCGAAGGTCAACGGGCGTCTTCTGCCCCTCGACTCGAAGCTGCAGAACGGCGACGTCGTCGAGGTCTTCACCTCGAAGAACCCGGATGCCGGGCCGAAGCAGGACTGGCTGACCTTCGTCGCCAGCGCCCGAGCCAAGAACAAGATCAGGCAGTGGTTCTCGAAGGAGCGCCGAGACGAGGCCATCGAGCAGGGGAAGGACTCCGTCGCCAAGGCGCTGCGGAAGGCCGGTCTCCCGCTGAACAAGGACCACGTTCAGGAGGCGTTCTCCTCGGTCGCGTCGAACCTCCGCTACCTCGACGTGACCGCCCTCTACGCCGCAGTCGGCGACGGGCACGTCTCGACCCAGTCGGTCATGGAGAAGCTGCAGGCAGCCCTCCGCCAGGAGCAGGACGTCCCCGCCGCGGATGAGGCGCCGCAGTTCACCCCCGGCACGACGATCCCGACCACGAGCGACTCCGGCGTCCTCGTCCGGGGTGCACCGGACATCCTCGTCAAGGTCGCCAAGTGCTGCACCCCCGTGCCCGGTGACGACATCCTGGGCTTCGTCACACGCGGCCAGGGCGTCTCCGTGCACCGCGCGGACTGCAACAACGTCGCGAGCCTCCGGCGCGAGCCCGAGCGCATGATCGAGGTCCAGTGGGCCCCCAGCTCATCGAGCGTGTTCCTCGTGAACATCCAGGTCGAGGCGCTCGACCGCTCGGGACTCCTCAGCGACGTGACGCGCGTGCTGAGCGAGCACCACGTCAACATCCTCTCCGCAACCGTGCACACCTCGAAGGCTCGCCTCGCCATCAGCAAGTTCTCGTTCCAGATGGGCGACACGACGCACCTCGACCGCGTGCTCAACGCCGTCCGCAGGATCGACGGCGTCTACGACGTGTACCGGGTCAAGACGCAGTAGCGCTCGCACAGCGGGCCAGCGTCGCGCGGTCCCTCGCGAGGGAGACGAACGGCCTCCGGTGGCTGGGATAGTCAGCGAGGAGCTCCACCGGGTCCCTGGCGAGCAGCCGCACCGCGTGATCGATCGACGCCTGGCTGCTCTCCGGGTCGTGCAGGAGATCCAGGAGCGCGAGATCGGTTCGGACGACCCGGACGCCACCGACGAGCACAACGGCCTCCGGCGGCGGAGCAGTGGACCTGTACCTCACACCCGCACGTTGCCGCCTCGGCGGTCGCGCACCACGCGGGGACGCCAGCGTGACCTGCTGCGGCGCAGGGCCGCCCGCATGCACCCAGATCGCTGACGCGCCACCCACGGCGCAGCTGCCGGTCACGAGGCGCGCGAGCGTCGAAGCCCGGTCCGCCGAGGTGAGCTGCCCGGCGATCGACGCGTACCCCACGGCACACGCGTGGCCGAAGCGGAAGATCTCACCGTCCCGCTCCATGACCTGGAGCTCGGCGAAGGGCAGAAGACGAAGTGGGGCAGGATGCACGCTCGCATCCTGCCCCACTTCATGGTTCACACGGCAGACGGTCTCGACTGCCGTGGAGTGACGCTCAGCCTCAGCTGCCGATGGCGGCGAGCCAGACGCGGCGGGCTTCAAGGGCCTCTTCGGCCTCCTTGACCGCCCGCTTGTCTCCCCGCGCCTCAGCGTCGGCGCGCTCGGCCTCGAGCTTCTCGATGGCCTCGGTGAGCTGGCTGTGCATGCCCTGGCTCCGGGCCTGACGCTCGGGGTTGGACTTCTGCCAGTGATCGTCGTCGAGCTTGCGCACATGCTGCTCGATGGCACGAAGGCGGTCTTCCGTGGCCTTGAAGTTCTCGCGGGGCACACGCCCGATCTCATCCCACCGACGCTGGATGTCGGCGAGCTTCTCTCGCGCCGCCCGGCGGTCGGTCAGCTGGAGGATCGGGGTCGCCTCTTCGAGAAGAGCAGCCTTGGCCTCGAAGTTGGCGGAGTACTCGACGCTCTCTGCTGCGTCGACCTCGCCCTTGGCCTGGAAGAGCACATCTCCGGCTGCCTTGAACTGGTTCCAGAGCGCGTCGTCGTACTTGCGGCCCGCACGGCCCGCTGCCTTCCACTCGTCGAGGAGCCTGCGGTACTCAGCGACACCGTCGGCGCCGCGGGGGGCAAGCGCCTCAGCCCGCTCCAGGATCTTCGTCTTGGCATCGCGAGCCGTCTTGTGGCTCGCGTCGAGCTCCGCGAAGAAGGCCCGGCGCTCGCGCTCGAGCGTGCTGCGCGCGCCACGGAATCGCTTCCAGAGCGCGTTGGCCTCGGCCTTCGGGAGCCGGGGGCCGTCCTGCTGGTGGGTCTTCCACTTCGCGAAGAGCTCGTCGATGCTGGCCGTCGTCTGCTTCCACTGGATGGAAGCAGGAGGCTGGGCGGCGAGGCGCTCAGCCTCGACCACGATCGCCTCGCGCTCCTGGAGCGCCCCGGCGATCTCTTCCTGCTGCGCCTCGCGCTGCTGCTCGGTGAGCTCGCTGACGGTGCCGCCGAGCGCTTCGAGGCGCGAACGGAGGGCGGCGAGGTCGCCGACCGCGTTCGCGTCGCTCAGCTGTGCGCTGAGGTGCTTGGCGGACTTGGCGATGTCAGAGGCCGGGGCTCCGTTCTTGACGCGCTGCTCGAGGAGAGACACCTGGCCTTCGAGGTCGGAGAACTTGCGAACGAAGTACGCGAGGGCTTCCTCTGTCGTGCCATCGGGGTACTGGCCGACCTTGCGCTCAGTTCCATCTTCGATCACGTACACGGTGCCGTCTTCTTCGACGCGGCCCCACGGATTCTGGGGGAGTGCAGACATGGCGAGTATTCCCTCACGGTAGGCGTTTGCGCAGCTTGCGCGACTGACTCCCCATGCTAGGACACTGCGGGCGCTTCGTTCACCAGGGCATGCCCAGTCTCGCCGTCCCGCTCCGGCAGGCGGCCCGCTCGATCCGCTACTGCAGGGAGAGGGAGGTGATGACGGCGGGCGCCACGGGAGCGCCGTCGCCGCCGCCGGAAGCCGGGTCGACACCCGGCTCGACGATCCCCGCGATGAACTCGTCCAGGCCGCCCGTGACCTTTCCCATGACGGTGTAGCCGCCTGCGGCGTCGCCCGGGAGGATGGTGTCCTCGTAGACGATGAAGAACTGGCTGCCCATGCTCTCGGCGTTGCCGCCCTGGCGAGCCATGGCGATCGTGCCTGCGGGGTAGACGCCGTCTTCCGGCGCATTCTCAATGGGACCCCAGCTGTAGCCGGGCCCGCCGGTCCCCGATCCAGTCGGGTCGCCGCACTGCAGGACGAAGAGCCCCTCGGTCGTGAGTCGGTGGCAGGAGGTGTCGGTGAAGTAGTTCTGGCCGTTGAGCGAGACCATGTTCGCCACTGCCTGCGGGGCGGCTGCGCCATCGAGCTCGATGCCCAGCGTGAGGTCGCCGTTGAAGGTCATCTCGCCCGTCCAGGTGCGTCCCTCGGCCAGGGCCGGGTCCGGTACCTCGCCGGACGGCGTGGCCGCAGGGGACGTCGTCTCGTCCGCGGCGGGGGCTGGGGCTCCTGGACCGCCCGTGAAGTAGAAGACCTGCAGTGCGCCGACGACGAGGGCGACCACGACAAGAGCGATCGTCCATGTGCGGTTGTCTCGGCTGCGGCGCCGGACGCCGCGCTCGTGGACGGCGACGCGCGCCTCGTACTCGCGGGTCCGTCGACGCTGTTCGCGGGAGTTCTTGTCCGAAGTTGCCACTGTGCCTCATTCGCTTGTCTTCAGCATGCCGTGCAGGCACCAGAGGGGAGTTTACTAACATCGGGCTTCATGACAGGTGACGCGCCAAGCCTTGCGGGCACAACTGCGCCCCTCGCGGTGCGGATGCGCCCGAGATCCCTCGACGAGGTCGTGGGTCAGCGGCACCTGCTGCGCCCCGGCTCACCCCTGCGCGCCCTCGCCTCACCCGAGCAGGACACGCGTGCGGGAACGTCCGTGATCCTCTGGGGGCCACCCGGCACGGGCAAGACGACCCTCGCCCAGGCCATCGCGCACACCTCCGGCAAGCGATTCACGCAGCTCTCCGCCATCTCCGCCGGCGTGAAGGACGTGCGGCAGGTGATGGATGAGGCCCTCACCCAACGTGACCTGTACGGCATCCAGTCGGTGCTGTTCCTCGACGAGATCCACAGGTTCACCAAGGCGCAGCAGGATGCGCTGCTTCCCGGCGTGGAGAACGGCTGGGTCACGCTCGTCGCGGCGACCACGGAGAACCCCTCGTTCTCGGTCATCAGTCCGCTGCTCTCCAGGAGCCTGCTGCTCACCCTGCAGCCGCTCGACGAGGCAGACCTCATCGAGCTGCTCGACCGCGCGACCACTGACAAGCGCGGCCTCGGCGGCGCCTTCGAGGTGGCGGATGACGCCAAGCGCGCGATCGTGCAGTTCTCCTCCGGCGACGCACGACGAGCGCTCACGACCTTGGAAGCGGCGGCGGCCGCCGCTCAGGCCTCCGAGCAGACGACGATCGATGCCGAGATCGTCTCGAGTGCCTCTGACCAGGCGCTGCTCCGCTACGACCGGGACGGCGATGAGCACTACGACGTCATCAGCGCCTTCATCAAGTCGGTGCGAGGCAGCGATCCTGATGCGGCACTCCACTACCTGGCTCGCATGATCGTCGCGGGGGAGGACCCGCGTTTCATCGCCCGCAGGCTCATCGTGCTCGCGAGCGAGGATATCGGCCTCGCAGAGCCGCGGGGGCTCGAGATGGCCGTGGCCGCGGCCGACGCCGTCCAGCTCATCGGCATGCCGGAGGGACGCATCCCGCTCGCGCAGGCGACCGTCTTCCTGGCGACTGCCCCGAAGTCGAACGCTGCCTACTCGGGGATCAACGCGGCGATCGCCGACGTCAAGGCGGGCGGCATCGGCCGCGTGCCGAAGCACCTCAGGGACGCGCACTACGCCGGGGCGAAGCGCCTCGGCCACGGCAAGGGCTACCGGTATCCGCATGACGACGCACGGGGGGTCTCCGAGCAGCAGTACCTCCCCGACGAGCTGAGCCAGCGCGAGTACTACTCGCCGACCCGGTTCGGAGAAGAGCGGGAGATCGCCGCGAGGCTCGAGAAGCTGCGGGCCATCACGAAGCCAGGACTCTGAGTGCGGCTGCGGCTGTGCTAGTCTTTCTCGGTCTACCTCCCGGGGTTGCGTGCGGCTGCGCGTCCGAGAGCAAGGCGTGCAGTTTGTAGCCGACGCACGCGCGACACTGCTCAAGTTTGACGCCGGGGCATGGCCTTGGCGGAGAGCAACTTCATTTCTGCGCGCTCACGCGCGCCAAACTTCGCTCGAAAGGCAATTGTGTCCAAGACCTCACGTTCACGCAGCAAGGTGCGCCTCAGCCGCGCACTCGGCATCGCACTCACCCCGAAGGCAGAGCGCGCGCTCGAGAAGCGCCCGTACGCACCGGGAGAGCACGGCCGCACGCGTCGCAAGACCGACAGCGACTACGCCGTCCGTCTGCGCGAGAAGCAGCGTCTGCGCGCCCAGTACGGGCTCCGCGAGAAGCAGCTTCGCATCGTCTTCGAAGAGTCGCGTCGCGCGGCAGGCCTGACGGGTGAGAACCTCGTCGAGCTGCTCGAGATGCGCCTCGACGCGCTTGTCCTGCGTTCGGGCTTCGCCCGCACCACGGCACAGGCTCGTCAGCTCGTCGTGCACCGCCACATCCTCGTCGACGGCAAGCTCGTCGACCGCCCCAGCTTCCGCGTGAAGCCGGGACAGCTCGTCCAGGTCAAGCAGCGCTCGGAGGCCCTCGAGGTCTTCCAGGTCGCCGCAGCCGGTGGCCACGCGGACGTCCTCCCCAAGGTCCCCGCGTACCTCGATGTCGACCTCGCAACGCTCCAGGCGCGCCTCGTGCGCCGTCCGAAGCGCGTCGAGGTGCCGGTGACGTGTGAAGTCCAGCTCGTCGTCGAGTACTACGCTGCTCGCTAGCCAAGCAGGCGCTCCGGTTCGCCGGAACTGGCAGTTCGGGACAGTCCGAGCCGCGAGAGCCAACTAGCATAGGGGCGGGTCATCGCAAGATGGCCCGCCCCTTTGTCTGTCCTGCGGCACTGTGCCGCTCGTCTACGCGTGCGGCAGCCCCGTTCGTCTATCCGTGCGGCAGCCCCGTTCGTCTATCCGTGCGGCAGCTCGCTGCACTCAGTAAGGAGCACCATGTCTGGTGGCGACATCGCCGGCCTCATCGCGGCCGGAGTCTTCCTCGTCCTCGTCCTTCTGCTCGCGGTACCTCTGCTGAAGCTCGGCGGCGTCCTCGACGAGGTGCGCAGCGGCATCCGCGAGTCCGTCGATGCGATCACCCCGACGCTCGCCGAGACGCAGGTCACCGTCCTCGAGGCCAACAAGCAGCTCGCGAAGATCGACAGCATCACCACCCACGTGTCCGAGACGACGAGCAACGTCTCCAGCCTCGTCGCGCTCACCGCCGCCAGCGTCGGCGGCCCCCTCATCAAGCTCGCCGGGTTCTCCGCGGCAGTCCGCGCCGGCATCTCGAGCTTCAAGAGCGACGGGCCGACCAAGTCCAAGGTCAAGTCCACGCCGAAGAGCACCCCGAAGAAGCCGAAGCCGCGCGCTACGCGCTGACCAGTCCGACCCCCTCACCCCTCTTCACAGGAGTTCGCATGCGCACAGCACTCAGCATCATCGGCGGCATCGCCGCAGGGTTCGCCCTCGCTCACCTCGTCAACTCGACTCCGGCAGGGCGCAAGTTCTTCGCCGGCGTGAACGGTCGCGTCGACGAGTTCACCGAGGCCGTCGCCGAGGGCTACCGGGCCCGCACGCAGGACCTCTCCGCGGCCATCGCCGACATCAAGTAGCGCGACCAGCACATCCCCCGTCGCCTGGGCGACCTTCGTCGCCCGTCGCCAGAGAAAGAGCCACACCGCACGATGCAAACCGCTGAGATCCGTCGCCGCTACCTCGACTTCTTCGAGAAGCGCGGGCACACCGTCGTCCCTTCCGCGCCCCTCGTCAGCGACGACCCGACGATCATGTTCACGATCGCCGGCATGGTGCCGTTCATCCCGTACTTCACCGGGATCGTGCCGCCTCCGTTCGATCGCGCCGTCAGCGTGCAGAAGTGCATCAGGACCAACGACATCGAAGAGGTCGGGAAGACGCCTCGGCACGGAACCTTCTTCCAGATGTGCGGCAACTTCTCGTTCGGCGACTACTTCAAGCAGGGCGCGATCGAGTTCGCCTGGGAGCTCCTCACCTCCCCGGAGAGCTCCGGCGGTCTCGGCTTCAAGCCGGAAGACCTCTGGATCACAGTGTACGAGAAGGACGACGTCGCTCGCGGCATCTGGCGCGAGGTGACGGGCTTCAGCGACGACCGCATCCAGGGCCTCGGGATGAAGGACAACTTCTGGTCGGCCGGAGGCCCAGGCAGCCCCGCTGGCCCCTGCTCGGAGATCTTCTTCGACCGTGGCCCCGAGTACGGCGTCGACGGCGGCCCCGCCACCGATGACGACCGCTACGTCGAGATCTGGAACCTCGTCTTCATGCAGTACGAGCGAGGCGCAGGCACGACGAAGGACGACTACGAGATCGTCGCCGACCTCCCCAAGCAGAACATCGACACGGGCATGGGTCTCGAGCGCATCGCGTTCATCAAGCAGGGCGTCGACAACATGTACGAGATCGACCAGGTTCGGCCCGTGCTCGACAAGGCCGCCGAGATCTCCGGCAAGCGATACGGCGCGGTGCACACCGACGATGTGCGGATGCGCGTCGTCGCCGACCACGTGCGCTCGTCGCTCATGCTCATGGCCGACCGCGTGGAGCCGGGCAACGAAGGACGTGGCTACATCCTGCGTCGCCTGCTCCGTCGAGTCGTTCGCGCCATGCGCCTCCTCGGGTTCGAGGGGGCGAGCCTGCCGCAGCTGCTCCCAGCGTCCAAGGACGCCATGCAGGACGCCTACCCGGAGCTCGTCGATGAGTTCCCGCGCATCTCGCGCCTCGCGTACGCCGAGGAGGAGACCTTCCTCCGGACGCTCACGGCTGGCACCGCGATCCTCGACACCGCGGTCACCGAGACGCGGGCCAGCGGCGTGCAGCACCTCTCCGGTGAGACCGCGTTCAAGCTGCACGACACCTTCGGCTTCCCCATCGACCTGACCGTCGAGATCGCCGAGGAGGCAGGGGTCAGCGTCAACCGCGAGGCCTTCGAGCGCCTCATGAGCGAGCAGCGCACGCGGGCGAAGGCGGATGCCAAGTCCAAGCGCTCGGCCCTCGCCGACGTCTCGGTCTACAGCGAGTTCCGCTCGCTCGGCGAGACGACATTCGTGGGCTACACCGATCTCGCCCACGAGAGCGAGGTCCTCGGTCTCATCGTCAACGGCGTCCCCGCCGCCAGCGCAGGCGCCGGTCAGCAGGTGGAGATCATCCTCGCGAGCACCGCGCTCTACGCGGAGTCCGGGGGACAGGAGGCCGACTCCGGCCAGATCACCTCCGCGGCCCGCGGACTCGTTGCCGACGTCGTCGACGTCCAGCGGCCCATCGCCGGACTCGTCAGCCACACCGTCGCCGTCGTCTCCGGCGAGGTCGCGGTCGGCGACCGAGTGGAGACGATCGTCGACCCCGCCTACCGACGCAGCGCCAACCAGGCTCACACGGCGACGCACCTGCTGCACGCCGCGCTGCGCGACGTCCTCGGGCCAGACGCCCACCAGTCCGGCTCCTACAACAAGGCCGGCTACCTGCGGCTCGACTTCTCCTGGAGCCAGGCGCTCACGGTCGTCACGAGAGCCGAGCTCGAGGGCATCGTGAACGACGCCATCCGCGCCAACCATGTCGTCTCGACCCGGGAGATGGACCTCGACGAAGCGAAATCTCTGGGGGCTCGCGCCCTGTTCGGCGAGAAGTACGGCAGCCGCGTGCGGATGGTGGACATCGGCGGACCGTGGTCGCGCGAGCTCTGCGGCGGCACCCACGTGGGCAGCTCTTCCGAGGTGGGGATCGTGAACCTCATCGGCGAGTCATCCGTCGGTTCCAGCAACCGGCGCATCGAATCACTCGTCGGCCGCGACGCCTTCGCGGACTTCGCCGTCGAGCGCGCCATCGTCTCGCAGCTCACGAGCAGCCTGAAGGCGCCGCGGGAGCAGCTTGCCGATCGCGTGCAGGACCTCGCCGCGAGCCTCAAGACCGCGCAGAAGCGCATCGCGGAGCTCGAGGCGGCGGAAGCCATGCAGCGCGTACCGGCTCTTGCCGCCGAGGCGAGCACCGCGGGGGGCGTCGTGCTCGTCGCGAAGCACCTCGGTGAGGTTCGGAGTGCCGATGAGCTCCGCTCGCTGGCGCTCGCCGTCCGCGAGCAGCTCGGTGAGCGCCCGGCCGTCGTCGCCCTCGGGGCCGCCTCGAACGGCAAGCCGATCGTGCTCGTCGCGACCAACGCCGCCGCCCGGGACACCGGTGCAGCGGCAGGCGCTCTGGTCCGTATCGCCGCCCCGATCCTCGGTGGCGGCGGCGGCGGCAAGCCGGATGTCGCCCAGGGCGGCGGCACCGACGTCGAACGGCTCGACGACGCGCTTGCCGCCATCCGCTCAGCACTGGCGAATGACTGAGTTCCGGATCGGCACCCGACTCGGCGTCGACGTGGGCAAGGCCCGCGTCGGCGTCAGCCGGAGTGATCCGCACGGCATGCTCGCCACCCCTCTCGAGACCGTGCCGCGCGACGGCGCCAAGGGCGACGCGCACGCCAGGCGCATCGCGGAACTCGTCGCCGAGTACGACGCCATCGAGATCATCGTCGGGCTGCCCCTGTCGCTGTCAGGTGCGGAGACCGCCTCGACCGCCGACGCGAGGGCCGTCGCAGAGCAGATCGCGTCGAGCTCTCCGGTGCCACTCAGGTTGGTGGACGAGCGTCTGACGACGGTGAGTGCAAGCCGCCAGCTCCGAGACGTCGGCCGGAAGGCCTCCAGGTCTCGGCACATCATCGATCAGATGGCCGCGGTGGTCATCTTGCAAACCTCGCTCGACGCGGAGCGCCAATCCGGACGTGCACCGGGTGAGCTCCTCTCCCGAAAGGATCAGGACTCTGTCGGACAACCAGACCCCCAGTAGCCACGACGGACGAAAGCGCTTCACACCTGACGACCCATTCGGCGATCTCTTCTCCGACGAGGCGGCCCCGGCAACGGATACCGGTGCTGCCAGCCCGCGGAGGGCAGGCGGCAGCCGACGCCGCGAGTCGACCGCGGCACGCCGTGGCAAGCGGAGTTTGCTCGTCATCCTCGTGCTCGTGGTCGTCGTCGCCGTGAGCGCGGCGGTCGTGTGGTTCGGGTTCGGCTCGCAGCTGCGCAGCATCTTCGGCGGCGGCGCCGCCTCCGCCGACTTCGAGGGGTCGGGAAACGGCACGGAGCTCGCCTTCACGATCGAGTCCGGCGACACCGGGACCTCGATCGGAGAGCGCCTCGCCGACGTGGGCATCGTGAAGACCTCCGGTGCCTTCGTGGATGAGGTGCTGGCTCAGCCCGAGGACCCGGTGTTCATCCCGGGCAGCTACGGCATGCAGGAGGAGATGAGCGCAGAATCAGCGCTCGTGTCGCTCCTCGACCCCGCGAACCGTCAGGAGTCGACGGTCGTGATCCCGGAAGGGACCGCCCTCCAGGACGTCTACGCCCTCATCGAGGGCGGCGTCGGCATCCCCGTCGCCGACCTCGAGGCCGCCGCGGTTCCCGCGAACTTCGGCCTCCCTGCCGAAGCCACGACCCTCGAGGGTTTCCTGTTCCCGGCGACCTACAGCTTCGATCCTGGCGTCGACGCCACGACGGTGCTCAAGACCCTGGTGGACCGCATGTTCCAGTCGCTCGACGAGCACGGAGTCGCTCCGGAAGCCCGCTGGGACACGGTGCGCCTCGCCTCGCTCATCCAGAAGGAAGCCGGGCTCAGAGAGGACTACTACAAGGTCTCGAGGGTCTTCCTGAACCGACTCGACATGGGCATGCTCCTCCAGTCGGACGCCACGGTGGCCTACGGAACGGGCAACACGCACCGGGTCTCGACGAGCGATGCCGAGCGCGCCGACGCGGCGAACGCCTACAACACCTATGTGCATCCCGGGATGGTGGTCGGCCCCATCTCGAACCCCGGCGACATCGCGATCGACGCGGCGGTGAACCCTGCGGACGGCCCCTGGGTGTACTTCGTGACCTGGAACCTCGACACGGGGGAGACCATCTTCTCCGAGACGTTCGAGGAGCACGAGGTCGCGGTCGCCAAGTGGCTGGCGTGGATGGCCGAGCACCCCGAATATGGGTGAGGCTTCGACGAGGCTCGCCGTCCTGGGGTCTCCCATCGGGCACTCGAAGTCTCCAGCGATCCACTCGGCAGCGTACGAGGTCCTCGGTCTCGACTGGAGCTACGAGCGCTTCGACGTGCCGCAGGGTGGGCTGGCGGGTTTCCTTGCGTCGAGGGGGCAGGGATGGCGCGGGTTCTCCGTGACCATGCCCCTGAAGCACGAGGCTCGCGCGTTCGCCTCGACGCTCGCGCCCCCCGCATCGGAGATCGGCGCCGTCAACACGCTGGTCTTCGACGCTGCGGACGCGGGCGCCCCGGCTCGAGGGTGGAACACGGATGTGACGGGCTTCGTCGCGGCGCTCAACGAGGCGGGTGTCCTCTCGGCTCCTCGGGTGCGGCTGCTCGGCGCTGGCGGCACGGCGGCCGCCGTCATCGCAGCGCTGCCCTCGCTGGCGGCGACCGAGCTCTCCATCGTCGTCCGAGCGCCGGAACGAGCGCAGGGCATGGCGGCGCTCGCCCGCTCGCTGGGGGTCGAGGTCGAGGTGCTGACCTTCGCTGAATTCGACGCGCTTCCCCCCGAGGCGCGCGCCGCGGAGCTCGTCGTCAACACCGTGCCGGGGGACCGGGACCACGTCGGCATCGACGCATCGTGGGTGCAGAGGGCGGTGCTCTTCGACGTGCTCTACGACCCGTGGCCCACGAAGCTCGCGACGCGCTGGCAGTCCGCCGGTGGTCAGGTGGTCTCGGGACTCGAGCTCCTCCTGGCCCAGGCACTCGTGCAGGTTCGGCTCTTCACCGGCCGCGATGAGTCGGAAGTCCTCCCCAGGGAGGCCGAGGTTCGCTCGGCGATGCGAACCGCCGCGCTGCGCGTGTCAGAATAGTCCAATGCTTCGATGGCTCACGGCCGGGGAATCCCACGGCCCAGAACTCCTTGCGATCCTCGAGGGACTCCCAGCTGGCGTCCCGCTTTCCCTCGACGATCTCCGCACCGACCTCGCCCGCCGAAAGCTCGGCCACGGCAGAGGCGCACGAATGAAGTTCGAGCAGGACGAGCTCACGCTGTCCGCCGGCGTCAGGCACGGTTTCACGATGGGGTCGCCGATCGGCATCCGCATCGGCAACACCGAGTGGCCCAAGTGGGTCGAGGTCATGAGCCCCGAGCCGGTCGACGCGGCTGTGTTCGACACGGGACGCGGTGCGAAGCTCACGCGCCCGCGACCGGGGCACGCCGACCTCATCGGCATGCAGAAGCACGGCTTCGACGAGGCGCGCCCGGTCCTCGAGCGCGCGAGTGCACGCGAGACGGCGGCGCGTGTCGCGCTCGGCGCGATCGCGAAGCGCTTCCTCTCGGAGCTCGGGATCACGACGTTGAGCCACACACTCGCCATCGGGACGGTCCGTGTGCCCGAGGACGCGCCGCTGCCCGCCTACGGCGACCTGGCCGCCATCGACGCGGATCCGGTTCGCGTGTTCGACGAGGAGACCTCCGCTGCCGCAGTCGCCCTCATCGATGAGGTCCGCAAGAGCGGCGACACGCTCGGTGGCGTGACCGAGGTGCTCGTCTGGGGCCTGCCGCCAGGCATCGGCTCCTACGTGCACTGGGATCGCCGCCTCGACGCGCGACTCGCGAAGGCGCTCATGAGCGTTCAGGCGATCAAGGGGGTTGAGGTCGGCGACGGCTTCGAGACCACACGTCGTCCAGGCACCGCGGCGCACGACCCGCTGTACGTCCGCGACGGCTCCATCGTCCGCTCCAGCGACCGTGCGGGTGGCATCGAGGGCGGCATGGCGACCGGCACGGTGCTCCGAGTCCGGGCCGGCATGAAGCCGATCGCGACCGTCCCGAAGGCCCTCCACACCGTCGACGTGGCGACGGGCGCGGATGCGGCTGCGCACCACCAGCGTTCCGACGTCTGCGCGGTCCCAGCGTCCGGTGTCGTCGTCGAGGCGATGGTGGCCCTCACGATCGCCGACTCCATCCTCGAGAAGTTCGGGGGCGACTCCGTCGGCGAGACGAAGCGAAACATCGAGAGCTACCTCGCGAGCATCCCGCCGCTGCTGCGCACGTCGAGCGAGTCCGTCTCCGAGGCCGAGCTGCAGGCCGGTCCCGTCGACGAGACGCCGATGGGGGACTCGCTCAGCGAGTGGCGCGTATGAGCGTCGTGCTCATCGGCCCGCCTGCCGCGGGCAAGTCGAGGGCGGGCCGACGCCTGGCCAAGGTGCTGGACGTGAGCTACGTCGACACCGACAAGGTGATCGTCGCGCGCCACGGCGCGATCCCCGAGATCTTCGTCGAGCACGGGGAGGCCGAGTTCCGGCGTCTCGAGCGGGACGTCATCGCCGAGCACCTCGAGACCACCGAGGTCCTGTCGCTCGGTGGTGGTGCCGTGATGGATGCGCAGACCCAGTCCCGCCTCGGCGGGCACACCGTCATCCTCCTGACGGCGACTCCCGCCGCTATCGCCGAGCGCATCACCGGCAACGCGAAGCGCCCGCTCATCACGGGCATCGAGAGCTGGACCCAGATCTACGAAGCACGCCGCGAGACCTACGAACGTCTCGCGGATGCGACGTTCGACACTTCATTCCGGCCCATGGTCCGCGTCGTCGAAGACATCGCGGAGTGGCTGGAGCAGCAGACCAAGGAAGGACCAAGCGACGTTGCCTGAGATCATCGAGGTTCCCGGCGCCCACGGCGACATCATCATCGGGGCTGGTCAGTTCCGCGAGGCGGCTGCGGTCATCCCCGGCCTCCTCGGGGAGGGCGTCGCCAAGGTCCTGATCGTGCACGCGCCCCACCTGGCGGATGTCGCCGAGCGGGTGCGCGAGCAGCTTGTCGGCGAGTACAACCAGGTGCTCATCGCGGAGATCCCGGATGCCGAGGGAGCGAAGCGCATCGAGGTCGCGGCGTTCTGCTGGCAGATCCTGGGCCAGGCCGACTTCACGAGGTCCGACGCGGTCATCACGATCGGCGGGGGAGCGACGAGCGACATCGGCGGCTTCATCGCCGCGACGTGGCTCCGGGGTGTCAAGGTCGTGCACATGCCGACGACGGTGCTCGCCATGGTCGACGCGGCCATCGGCGGCAAGACGGGCCTCAACACCAACGAGGGCAAGAACCTCGTCGGCTCCTTCCACCCGCCGGCGGGGGTCGTCATCGACCCGGAGATCCTGGCCGGACTCCCTCGCAACGAGCTGCTGGCCGGCTTCGCCGAGGTCGTGAAGGCCGGCTTCATCGCCGAGCCCGAGATCCTCGACATCATCGAGCGCGACCCGGAGCGCGCGACCGACCCGACCACGCCCGAGTTCCTGCGGGTGCTCGAGCTCGCGATCCGCGTCAAGGCGAGGGTCGTCGGCGAGGACTTCACCGAGCAGGGCCTGCGCGAGATCCTCAACTACGGGCACACGCTCGGCCACGCCATCGAGAACGCGGAACGGTACCAATGGCGTCATGGCGCCGCCATCTCCATCGGCATGGCGTTCGTCGCCGAGCTGGCCCGCCTCTCGGGGCGCCTCGACGACGCCACGGCGGATCGACACAAGTCCATCCTCGAATTGCTCGGCCTGCCCACGAGCTACCCGGCCGGCCGCTGGAAGACGCTCCTCGCGACGATGCGTCGGGACAAGAAGGCTCGCGGAGCCATGCTGCGCTTCGTCGTGCTCGACGGGCTCGGCCGTCCCACGATCATGCAGGCGCCGGACGAGAGCCTGCTGTTCGCCGCGTACCAGGAGATCGCCAGCTAGATCGGCGCCAGCCACCGGTCAGCAGCAGCTCACGCGCTCCGGCGCCTGCAGGTAGGTGAAGGAGCTCAGGGCTGTGAAGCCTGCTCGGTGGAACAGCCGCCGGGAGACGGCGTTGCTCTCGACCACCATCGCGAGGCAGGAAGTCGCGCCGCGCTGAGCCGCTTCCTGCTGGGCAAGGCGCAGGAGCAGCCGACCGTGGCCTCGCCCTCGGTGTGCGCTCTGAGTGACCAGGCAGTCGATGACCCCGGTGCCGTCGACCACGGTGACCCGAGCGAGCGCCACGAGCGTTCCCTCCTGCCGGACGCCGAGGAAGCTCGACGCTCCTGAGCTGAGGATGCGCGGGGCGAGGCGCCGGTCGCGCGCCAGTCTGCGGTCGCTCCAGCTGAGCCAGGCGTCGAGCCAGTCCGGAGGGAGTTCGGGACCAGCCCGCGTGACCGGGATGAGGTCGCCGCCCGACCCGCCCTCGAGAGCTGCCGGTTCTCCACCGCGAAGCGAGCGGCAGAGGATCCTGCCCGTCAGCGTGGGGGAGTAGCCGAACGCCTCGAGGGCGGCGACGTCGCGGGGATCCGCCGACCCCGTCGCGAGGAACTGGCTGGGGAGCCCACGAACGCGGTATGCCTCCTCGACGGCGCCGAGCGCGAGCTGCGTCTCCTCGGCGGGGCCGAGCATCCACACGCTGTTCGCGCGCCTCGTGAATCCCTCTGCGAATCCGAGGCGCCATCCGCCGATTCGCCGCTCATCCAGAGCGGGCCAGCTCGCCATCAGCGCGGAGGTGGCCTGCGCGACCGTCGGCAGCAGCGCCGGCTCCTCGGTGGCTGGTCCAGGTTCCGCGGTCATGGATTCGAGGCTACGGGCAGGCGAGCAGCCGCGCCAGCATGCTCGGCCGGGACCGCTCGCGACATCGTCTAGCCTGAACGGCGGACCTGACGGCATGCCGCGCTCGCGCGGGACGCAGACGCAGTGACCGCATCCATCGAGCAGGAGGATCCACAGTTGACCAGGCGCATCGTCTTCCTCGACATCGACGGCACGCTCATCGACGAGCGGGAGCACATCCAGCCCTCGACCGTCGAAGCCGTGTCCCGAGCCCGGGACGCGGGACACCTGCTCTTCATCTGCACCGGCCGGTCCCGCGGCGAGATCTACCCGCAGATCCTCGACCTCGGCTTCGATGGGATCGTGAGCGCCGGCGGGAGCTTCGTCTGGCTCGACGGCGAGACCCGCGTCTCGCGGACCATGTCCCTCGATGACGCCGCGTTCGCCATCGACTTCTTCACGGGCGCCGGCATCGACTTCTACGTGCAGAGCGACGCCGCCGTCGTCGCCAGCCCGGGGTTCCGCGCACATCTGCGCCAACTCCTCGCGGCCGAGGTCGCCGACTCGAACCGCGTCGAGTCTGACGGCGAGCTGCAGTTCGAGAAGTTCTTCGACGATGGAGGCGAGGTGCTGCGCGACGACATCGGCAAGATGTGCTTCCTGAGCGCGGCCACGTCGATCGCCGAGATCCGCGCCGCTTTCGCGGGGCGCTTCGACGTCATCAACGCCACCGTGCCGGCTCTCGGTCCCCAAAGCGGGGAGCTCCTGCAGCTCGGCGTCAACAAGGGGAGCGCGATTCTCGAGGTCTGCAGGATCCTGGATCTCGACCCGGCTGACACGATCGGCATCGGCGACAGCATCAATGACGTCGAGATGCTCCAGGTCACGGGCATCGGCATCGCCATGGGCAACGCCCCGGACGCCATCAAGGCCCACGCCGACCAGGTCACGACGGGCGTCGACGACAACGGGGTGTGGAACGCGTTCGTCAGCAACGGCCTGATCACCGCAGACGCCTCGGTGGCGCCGACCGCCGCGTACGCCTGAGGCCGATCGCTAGACTGGCCGGCATGCGCATCCTCGTCCTCGGCGGCCCGAACCTCAACCGGCTCGGCACCCGCGAGCCCCAGACCTACGGCACCCAGACCCTGGACGACATCATCGAACTCCTCCGCGAGCGAGCGGGGAGCGGCGTCGAGATCGATGCCCGCCAGTCGAACTTCGAGGGGCAGCTCGTCGAGTGGCTGCACGAGGCGGCCGACGCACGCACCCCGGTCATCCTGAATCCCGCAGCCCTCACGCACTACTCGATCGCGTTGCGCGATGCGGTCTCCATCGTGACGGAGACCGGCACCCCGCTCATCGAGGTGCACCTCTCGAACCCCCACGCTCGTGAGGTCTTCCGTCACAGGAGTGTCATCTCGCCGGTCGCGACCGGCGTCGTCGCAGGGCTCGGCGCAGGTTCGTACCTCGCCGCGCTCGAGGGCATTCGGGCGATGAGCGAGGCGACGAGGCCCTCTCCAGAGACCCTGCACTAGACTTCTCCGGGGCCGCTGGGGCAAACGCCTCGCGCCGACAGCTCGCGCGTACCTCAACCAGGTGCCAATAACTGAAGAATCCCGCAGCACCGCGGGATGGACACGGAGAAACTTCCATGGCAACTACGGCAGACATCAAGAACGGCGTTGTACTCCTCATCGAGAAACAGCTCTGGCAGGTCATCGACTTCCAGCACGTGAAGCCCGGCAAGGGTGGTGCGTTCGTGCGCACCAAGCTCAAGCAGGTCGTCAGCGGCAAGACCGTCGACCGCACGTTCAACGCTGGCGCCAAGATCGAGACCGCGACCGTCGACCGGCGCGACTTCCAGTACCTCTACCGCGACGGAGACGGCTACGTCTTCATGGACCAGAGCGACTACGACCAGATCACGCTCGACGAGAAGATCGTGGGCGACGCCGCGAAGTACATGCTCGAGCAGCAGAGCGTGCAGATCGCGCTCAACGAGGGCGAGCCGCTCTACATCGAGCTCCCGCCGTCCGTGGTCCTCGAGATCACGTACACGGAGCCGGGCCTCCAGGGCGACCGCTCGAACGCCGGCACCAAGCCTGCGACCGTCGAGACGGGTGCCGAGATCCAGGTCCCGCTCTTCCTGAACGCCGGCACCAAGGTCAAGATCGACACCCGCACGGGCGACTACCTGGGCCGCGTCAACGACTAGTGAGCGCGCGCACGAAGGCGCGCAAGCGCGCCATGGACATCCTGTTCGCGTCGGATGTGCGGGGGACCCCGATTCCGGAGCTCCTCGGACAAGAAGCAGAACGGGCAGCAGACGAGCCCGACCGCGCCGCGAGCTGGCGCTACGCCAGGGAGATCGTGCTCGGCGTCATCGAGCACGCCGACGAGATCGACGGCTACATCGTCGAGACGGCCCGAGACTGGACGCTCGAGCGCATGCCGGCCCTCGACAGGTCGATCCTCAGGGTCGCCATCTGGGAGCTCAAGTACAACGACGAGATCCCCGCTGCGGTCGCCATCACCGAGGCGGTCAGCGCAGCTGGCGAGTACTCGACGGATGCCTCGGGCAAGTTCATCCACGGAGTGCTCGGCCGCATCAGCGAGCAGTAGCCCGGTGATAGGCTGGTGGCCTGGGTCGATGCCGCGAGAGCGGTGGAGGCCCAGGCCCCAGTCGGGTTCCGGCCGACCGGATCCCCTGCAGCTCGCCTGCAGTCCCGGTGGCTCCAGTCCAGACATCCTTTAACACCGTCCAGTGAGGCGGGGAAGGAGGTCGACGTGTCCCAGCGAACCGTGCTGAATCACGACGACGTTCACAGAGCCCTCGTGCGCATCGCGCACCAGATCCTCGAGCAGAACCGCGGGTCGAAGGACCTGCTCCTGCTCGGCATCCCGAGCCGCGGAGTTCCTCTCGCGAAGCGCCTCGCCAGCCTCATCGCTGGCTTCGAGGCCTCGAACGGAACCCACGTCGAAGCCGGCGATATCGCCGGTGCTCTCGACGTCACGATGTACCGCGACGACCTGCGGAGGGGCCCGGCGCGCGTCTCGCAGCCGACGCACATCCCCGTCGGCGGCATCGACGGCAAGACGATCGTGCTCGTCGACGACGTGCTCTTCTCGGGTCGGACCGTGCGCGCTGCGCTCGACGCGCTGAGCGATACAGGCCGCCCGCGCGCCGTGCAGCTGGCCGTGCTCGTCGACCGAGGCCACCGGGAGCTGCCCATCCGCGCCGACTACGTGGGCAAGAACCTGCCCTCCGCACGGAGCGAGCGAATCGGCGTGGAGCTCACCGAGCTCGACGGCGGCGACCGCGTGGTCATCACGGACGGAGCTCGCGCATGAAGCACCTGCTCTCCACGAAGGGCATGTCGCGCGACGACGCCATCATGCTCCTCGACATGGCCGAGGACATGTCCGACGTCGGCGACCGCGAGGTGAAGAAGCTCCCCGCCCTGCGCGGTATCACCGTCGTCAACCTGTTCTACGAGGACTCGACGCGCACGCGGATCTCCTTCGAGGCAGCCGAGAAGCGCCTGTCCGCCGATGTCATCAACTTCGGGGCCAAGGGCTCGAGCGTCTCGAAGGGAGAATCGCTCAAGGACACGGCCCAGACCCTCAAGGCCATCGGCGCCGACGCCGTCGTCATCCGGCACCCCTCGAGCGGGGCCCCGCAGCTGCTGGCCGAGCGCGACTGGATCGACGCCCCCATCCTCAACGCCGGCGACGGCATGCACGAGCATCCGACGCAGGCCCTGCTCGACGCCTTCACGCTGCGCCGACGTGTCCACGGGCGCGCTGCGGCACGCGGCAAGGGCCTCGACGGCTGCCACGTCGTGATCGTCGGCGACATCCTGCACTCCCGTGTCGCCAGGTCGAATGTCTGGCTCCTGACCACGCTCGGCGCCGAGGTCACGCTCGTCGGACCCCCGACGCTCGTCCCGGTCCGCACGGAGGCCTGGCCAGCGACCATCACGAGCGACCTCGACGGCGCGCTCGCGACCAAGCCAACCGCGGTCATGCTCCTGCGCATCCAGGCTGAGCGGATGCACGACGCGTTCTTCCCGAACACCAGGGAGTACGCGAAGAATTGGGGCCTCGGCGAGGCCCGCTTCCGAGGCCTGCCCGAGACTACGATGGTCATGCATCCGGGCCCGATGAACCGAGGCCTGGAGATATCCTCCATCGCCGCCGACTCACCGCAGTCGACAGTGCTCGAGCAGGTCGCGAACGGCGTCGCCGTCCGCATGGCAGCGCTCTACGTGCTCTGCTCAGGCGAACGTGCGGGGAGCGGCTCGTGAACCAGGGCCAAGGAAACGAGAGAGGCACCATGACCACGCTGTACCGAGGCGCCCAGCTGCTTGGCGTCGACCCCGTCGACGTCCTCGTCAGCGGGACGACGATCACCGAGGTCGCGCCGGCCGGCACGATCGGCGTCGAGAGCGTGGAGAGCGTGATCGATGTCGAGGGACTCGTCCTGCTCCCCGGGCTCGTCGACCTCCACACCCACCTGCGCGAGCCGGGCTTCGAGTCGAGCGAGACCGTCCTGACCGGCACACGCGCAGCGGCCTTCGGCGGCTACACGACGGTGTTCGCAATGGCGAACACCTCACCGGTGCAGGACACCGCCGGCGTCGTCGAGGCGGTAGCGGCGCTCGGCCGATCCGCCGGCTACGCCGACGTGCGACCGATCGGCGCCGTCACGGTCGGGCTCGGGGGAGAGCAGCTCTCGGAGATCGGGGCGATGGCCCAGTCGAACGCCGAGGTCCGGGTGTTCTCGGACGACGGCAAGTGCGTCTTCGACCCCCTGATCATGCGCCGCGCACTCGAATACGTGAAGGCCTTCGGCGGCGTCGTCGCACAGCACGCGCAGGACCCGCGCCTCACGGCCGGCGCGCAGATGAACGAGGGCGCCCTCTCCGCAGAGCTCGGTCTCGGCGGGTGGCCCGCCGTCGCCGAATCGTCGATCATCGCGCGCGACGCGCTCCTCGCCGACCACGTCGGGTCGCGCCTCCACGTCTGCCACGTCTCGACCAGGGAGGGCGTCGACGTCGTCCGCTGGGCCAAGTCACGAGGCATCGACATCACTGCGGAGGTCACGCCTCACCACCTCCTGCTGACCGAGGAGCTCGTCCGCGGCTACGACGCGAGGTTCAAGGTCAACCCGCCGCTGCGCACCCAGGATGACGTGATCGCCGTGCGCGAGGCGCTCGCCGACGGCACGATCGACATCGTCGCAACCGACCACGCACCGCACCCGGTTGACGCCAAGGAGACTGAGTGGGATCAGGCTGCGATGGGCATGGTGGGCCTCGAGTCAGCCCTGCGCGTCGTGCAGCACACCATGCTCGACACCGGCGCGCTCACGTGGGCGGACGTCGCCCGGATCATGTCGGAGACCCCAGCCCGAATCGGCGGCGATGCCATCTCAGGCCGCCCCGTCGCGGCCGGCGAGCTCGCCAACCTCGTCTTCTACGACCCCGCTCCCACCGCCGACTTCACGACGGACTCGCTCGGCGGGAAGAGCATCAACTCGCCCTTCCTCGGCATGCCGCTGCCCGGCCGGGTCGTGCACACGGTCTACCGGGGCACACGCACCTTGGACGATGGCGCGCTGCTGTCGGCCGAGGGTGCCGCTGACGCCGCCAAGGCCAGA
This sequence comes from Pseudoclavibacter sp. RFBJ3, assembly GCF_002931375.1. Lineage (NCBI taxonomy): Bacteria > Bacillati > Actinomycetota > Actinomycetes > Micrococcales > Microbacteriaceae > Pseudoclavibacter > Pseudoclavibacter sp. RFBJ3. Next base: position 484,138 of record NZ_PSXZ01000004.1, read on the forward strand.
GCGAAGGACCTCGCCTGATGGACGATCGCGTACTCCCAGCGACGCTGACGATCGTCGCCTTCCTCATCATCGTCGTGCTCATGTGGCTCGGCTGGCGACGCCGCGTGCGAGGGCAGGCCGGCATCTCGTCGCCCCTCGAGGCGCCGCACTCGACGCAGCAGCCGCTCGGACACTGGCACGACGTCCACTACGTCTCGACAAGCCGCACTGGCGATGCGCTTGACCGGATCGTCGTGCCCCCGCTCGGCTTCCGAGGACGAGCGGAGGTCACCGTGCTCCGTGAGGGGCCAGTCGTCCGGATCGCCGGCGAACGCGCCTTCTTCATCCCAGCGGGAGACATCGAGGCGACGATCGACGGCACCGTCACGATCGACCGCGTGGTCGAGAACGGCGGCCTGACGATCATCCGATGGCTCCTGCCCGCCGACGAGCACGCGAACCCGCGCGTGAGCGTCGAGACTTCACTCCGAGTTGTCGACGCCACGGCGCGCGAACAGCTCAAGACCGCGCTGCACTCGCTGCAGCTGACACCAGCCCCCACGACCGAGGAGTCCTCATGACGCCACCAATTCCCGCCGTGCTCGTTCTGGAGGACGGCACGCGATACGAGGGCGACGCCTACGGCGCCGTCGGCGAGACGCTTGGCGAGGTCGTCTTCTCGACAGGCATGACCGGCTACCAGGAGACCCTGACCGACCCGAGCTACGCGGGCCAGATCGTCGTGCAGACGGCTCCGCACATCGGCAACACCGGCGTCAACGACGAGGACATGGAGTCGCGCCAGATCTGGGTCGACGGCTACGTCGTGCGCGACCCCTCCCGCGTCGTCTCCAACTGGCGCGCAGAGGACACCCTCGAGAACGCGCTGACGTCGACGAGCATCGTCGGCATCTCCGGTGTCGACACTCGGGCGCTCACGCGCCGCATCCGCAGCGAAGGCTCGATGCGAGGCGGCATCTTCTCGGGAGACGCGGCCGCGACCGACGACGACACCCTGCTCGAGAAGGTGCGCTCCCAGCCGACCATGGCGGGACGCAACCTCAGCGACCTCGTCTCCACGCCGAAGGCCGTCGTGCACCCCTCCACGGGAGCCGAGCGCATCGGATCCGTCGCGATCATCGACCTCGGCATCAAGACCGCGACGATCAAAGCGCTCGCCGAACGCGGCTTCGACGTGCACGTGCTCCCGCACGCCACGACGATCGAGCAGCTCCGCGAGCTCGCACCGACCGCCGTCTTCTACTCGAACGGACCGGGAGACCCTGCCTCGAGCGAGGCTCACGTCGAGCTGCTCCGCAACGTCCTCCGCGACGGGACGCCCTTCTTCGGCATCTGCTTCGGCAACCAGCTGCTCGGCCGCGCACTCGGGTTCGACACCTACAAGCTCCCCTTCGGGCACCGCGGCATCAACCAGCCCGTCGTGGACACGTTCTCGGGACGCATCGAGATCACCGCGCAGAACCACGGCTTCGCAGTCCAGGCGCCCCTCGACGGGCCCGTCGAGACGCCAGCAGGCTTCGGGCGCGCCCAGGTGAGCCACATCGGACTGAACGACCAGGTCGTCGAAGGCCTCCGCTGCCTCGACATCCCGGCGTTCAGCGTGCAGTTCCACCCAGAGGCGGCGGCGGGCCCCCACGACTCCGCGCCGCTCTTCGACCAGTTCAGGGAGATGGTGCTCGAGCACCTCGCCTCCCCATCCACCCACACCAACGGCCAGGAGAACGCGTAAGCATGCCAAAGCGCTCAGATATCTCAAGCGTCCTCGTCATCGGCTCCGGCCCCATCGTCATCGGCCAGGCTGCCGAGTTCGACTACTCGGGCACGCAGGCCTGCCGAGTGCTCCGCGAGGAGGGCGTCCGCGTCATCCTCGTGAACTCGAACCCCGCGACGATCATGACCGACCCGGACTTCGCAGACGCCACCTACGTCGAGCCGATCACCCCCGACATCATCGAGTCGATCATCATCAAGGAACGCCCCGACGCGATCCTCCCCACCCTCGGCGGACAGACGGCGCTCAACGCCGCCATCGCCCTCCACGAGCAGGGCATCCTCGAGCGCCACGGTGTCGAGCTCATCGGCGCCAAGGTCGAGGCCATCCGCCGCGGCGAGGACCGCCAGATCTTCAAGGACCTCGTCATCGAGGCCGGCGCAGAGGTCGCGCGCTCGCACATCGCGACGAGCGTCGAGCAGGCCATCGGCTTCGCCGAGGACCTCGGCTACCCGCTCGTCGTACGGCCGTCCTTCACGATGGGCGGCCTCGGTTCGGGCTTCGCCTACAACGAAGAGGACCTGATCCGCTTCGTCGCCGACGGAGTCCAGTCGAGCCCGACCGGCGAGGTGCTCCTCGAGGAGTCGATCCTCGGCTGGAAGGAATACGAGCTCGAGCTCATGCGCGACACGGCCGACAACACGGTCGTCGTCTGCTCCATCGAGAACGTCGACCCGGTGGGCGTCCACACGGGCGACTCCATCACGGTCGCCCCGGCGCTCACGCTCACCGACCGCGAGTACCAGCGCCTTCGCGACATCGGCATCGCGATCATCCGCCTCGTCGGCGTCGACACGGGCGGATGCAACATCCAGTTCGCCATCGACCCCTCGAACGGCCGCATCATCGTCATCGAGATGAACCCGCGCGTCTCCCGCTCGTCGGCGCTCGCCTCGAAGGCCACGGGCTTCCCGATCGCGAAGATCGCCGCCAAGCTGGCGATCGGCTACCGCCTCGACGAGATCCCGAACGACATCACGAAGGTGACGCCCGCCAGCTTCGAGCCGACGCTCGACTACGTGGTCGTCAAGGTGCCCCGCTTCAACTTCGAGAAGTTCCCCGCCGCCGACACGACGCTGACGACGACCATGAAGTCGGTCGGCGAGGCCATGGCCATCGGCCGCAACTTCTCGACGGCGCTGCAGAAGGCGCTGCGGTCGCTGGAGAAGCGAGGGTCCTCCTTCACCTGGACTGCCGACGAGGCCTCCGTCGAGGAACTGCTCGAGATCATCAAGGTCCCGACCGACGGCCGAATCGTCAACGTCCAGCGCGCGCTCTGGAAGGGTGCGACGCCGGAGCAGGTCTTCGAGTCCACGGCGATCGACCCCTGGTTCATCGACCAGATCGTGCTCATCAACGAGGTGGCCGATCAGATCGCCTCCGCCGACGTCGTCGACGCGCGGCTCCTCCGCAACGCCAAGCGACACGGGTTCTCGGACGCGCAGATCGCCGAGCTTCGCGGGCTCAGCGAGGACGAGGTCCGCGCCATCCGCCACAACTTCGGCGTGCGCCCGGTCTTCAAGACGGTCGACACGTGCGCCGGCGAGTTCCCCGCATTCACGCCCTACCACTACTCCAGCTACGACCAGGAGTCGGAGGTCACCCCGAGCGACCGTCGGAAGGTCATCATCCTCGGCTCCGGCCCGAACCGGATCGGCCAGGGCATCGAGTTCGACTACTCGTGTGTGCACGCGTCGTTCGCACTCTCGGACGCCGGCTTCGAGACCATCATGATCAACTGCAACCCGGAGACGGTCTCAACCGACTACGACACGAGCGACCGGCTGTACTTCGAGCCGCTCACGCTCGAGGATGTGCTGGAGATCGTCGAGGTCGAGCGCGGAGCAGGCGAGCTGCTCGGCGTCGTCGTGCAGCTCGGCGGTCAGACGGCACTCGGCCTCGCGAAGGGCCTCGAGGCCGCTGGCGTGCCGATCCTCGGCACCAGCCCCGCCGCCATCGACCTCGCGGAGGAACGCGGCCTGTTCTCGGGTGTCCTCGACCGCGCTGGCCTGATCTCCCCGGAGAACGGCACGGCGACCGACCTCGAGGGCGCGCTCGAAGTGGCCACCGGCATCGGCTACCCGGTCCTCGTCCGCCCGAGCTTCGTGCTCGGTGGCCGAGGCATGGAGATCGTCTACGACGCCGAGCAGATGCGTGACTACTTCTCGCGCATCGAGGGCCAGGCGATCGTCGGTCCCGCCCACCCGCTGCTCGTCGACCGCTTCCTCGACGAGGCGACCGAGATCGACGTCGACGCGCTGTTCGACGGCGACGAGCTGTACATCGGCGGCATCATGGAGCACATCGAGGAGGCGGGCATCCACTCGGGCGACTCGGCCTGCACGCTGCCTCCCGTCACGCTCTCGAGCGCCGTCCTCAACAACGTCCGCGACGCGACACTGGCCATCGCGGAGGGCGTCGGGGTGCGCGGCCTGCTCAACGTCCAGTTCGCCCTCTCCGGAGGAAAGCTCTACGTGCTCGAGGCCAACCCGCGTGCCTCCCGGACCGTGCCCTTCGTCTCCAAGGCGCTCGGAACCCAGCTCGCCAAGGCCGCCGCACGCGTCATGACCGGCGTGAGCATCGCGGAGCTCAAGGCGGAAGGCCTCCTGCGCGAGCAGGACGGCACGCACCAGCCTGCGTCGAGTCCCGTCGCGGTGAAGGAAGCAGTGCTCCCGTTCAAGCGCTTCCGCACGAAGGACGGCCGCATCGTCGACTCGCTACTCTCCCCGGAGATGCGCTCGACCGGCGAGGTCATGGGCATCGACACGGACTTCCCGACCGCCTTCGCGAAGAGCCAGCTCGCCGCCTACGGTGGCCTCCCGAAGTCGGGCACGGTCTTCGTATCCGTCTCCGACCGCGACAAGCGCGCCATCGTCCTGCCCGTCGCGAAGTTCGTGGAACTCGGGTTCTCGATCGCCGCCACCGAGGGCACCGCAGCGGTCCTCGCCCGCCACGGCATCTCGGCGAAGGTCGTCGGCAAGTTCACCCCGGACTCTCCGGATGGAACGACGCCGGGCCAGGACCGCAACATCGTGGACATGATCCACGGGGGAGAGGTCGACATGGTCATCAACACCCCATCCGGCCGGGCGTCTCGAGCCGATGGCTACGAGATCCGCATGGCTGCGGTCTCCGCCGACCTGCCGATCTTCACGACGATCTCGGAGCTCTCCGCCGCCGTCGGCTCCCTCTCCGCTCTCCGCAGCGGATTCACCGTCACGAGCCTGCAGGAGTACAACACCCAGAGGGGGGAAAGCTAGTTGACTGCAGCGATGGCGTCGCGTGCTGGAGTGGGCGGGTTCGGCCCGCGACTCCAGCACGCCGTGGAGGAGCGGGGCCGACTCTGCGTCGGCATCGATCCGCATGAGTTCCTGCTCGCCTCGTGGGGGCTGCCCGACACCGCGACCGGAGCGGAGGAGTTCGGCCTTCGCGTCGTCGAGGCCGCTGCCGGACGCGTCGGCGTCGTCAAACCGCAGATCGCCTTCTTCGAGCGCTTCGGCTCTGCGGGGTTCTCGGCGCTCGAGTCCGTCCTCGCGGCGGCTCGGGACGCGGGCCTGCTCGTGATCGCCGACGTCAAGCGCGGCGACGTCGGCACGACCCTCGAGGCCTACGCGAAGGCCTGGCTCGAAGCGGGGTCTCCGCTCGAGGCCGACGCGATGACGGTGAACCCCTACCAGGGCTTCGACTCGCTCGCCGCGGCGCTCGAGCTCGCCGAGCGGCTCGGGAAGGGGCTGTTCGTGCTCGCTGCGACGTCGAACCCAGAGTCGACCTCGATCCAGACGGCTCGCCGTGATCGTGGAACGCAGCGCGGTGAGACCGTCGCGGGAGGCATCGCCAATCGTGCGGTCGCCTGGAACGCGCAGCACGCGAGCGGTGACCTCGGCTCGGTCGGGGTCGTCCTCGGCGGCACCGTCGACTTCGACACCCTCGGCGTCGACCTCCCCGCCCTCGGCGGCGCACCCCGTACCCCGATCCTCGCTCCGGGCTTCGGGCACCAGGGGGCCGAGTTCGCGCAGATCAGAAGCACGTTCGGTGCAGCCACCGAATCACTCATCGTGAACGTCTCCCGGAGCGTCCTGGCTGCAGGACCCGATGGCATCGCCGGCGCCATCGACCAGCAGACCGCAGAGCTGGAGAACGCCCTCTCATGACCCAGGTGCCACCCCCCGTCGACCGCGTCGCCGCTTCCAGGGCCGCGGTCCTCGCCCGCCAGGCCCGGGCGGAGGTCAAGCGAGCGCTCGCGACCGGCGCTCGCAGCCCCATCTCGGTGCTCGACGCGAGCCAGTCCCCGGAACACGCAGCCGAGCACTCGCTGCGCGTGACCCAGTTCCTGCTGAGCATCCCGCACATCGGAGCCACCAAGCAGGCCCGCATCCTCGAGGAGCTGGCCATCTCGCCGTCCAAGCGCCTCGGGGGGCTCGGCCGCAACCAGCGCATCCGCCTCCGCGCCTTCCTGGAGGAACGACTCGGTGCGCAGAGCACCGGGAATCGCCTCGTGGTCCTGGCTGGCCCCACGGCAGTCGGCAAGGGCACGGTCGCCAACTACATCCGCGAGCACTACCCAGAAGTGGAGCTCTCCGTCTCCGCCACGACGCGCTCACCCCGGCCCGGCGAGGTCGACGGCGTCAACTACCACTTCACCGACGACGCCGGCTTCGACCGGCTCGTCGACCAGGAGCAGCTGCTCGAGTACGCGACCGTCCACAACGCCTTCAGGTACGGCACTCCGCGCGGCCCCATCGACGAAGCCATCTCCTCCGGCCGATCCGTCCTCCTCGAAATCGACATTCAGGGCGCCAGACAGGTCAGATCGCGCATGCCTGAGGCTAGACTGGTATTTTTGTTGCCTCCGAGCTGGGACGAGCTCGTGCGGCGCCTCGTGGGGCGCGGCACGGAATCACCCGAAGAACAGGCTCGGCGCCTCGAAACCGCGAAGATCGAACTCGCCGCCCAGGACGAGTTCGATGCACTGGTCGTCAACGACTCCGTGCCTGAGGCTGCGGCACGCGTAGTCGAACATCTGGGACTGAACAAGGAGCACGCATGATTGAGAAGCCCAAGGGCATCATTGACCCGCCCATGGACGAGCTGCTGCAGCGCGTCGACAACAAGTACCAGCTGGTCATCTTCGCATCGCGTCGCGCGCGTCAGATCAACGACTACTACTCCGACCTGCACGACGGTGCGATCTACCAGAACGTCGGCCCGCTGATCGACTCCTCGATCGACGACAAGCCGCTCTCGATCGCGCTGCACGAGATCAACGAGCAGAAGATCGTCATGGTCGAGGCGCGTCCGCTCGAGACGCCGGACGACGTCATCGTCTTCGACGACGAGATCAACTTCGAAGACGACGCACCGCAGGCCTAGCACGACCGTGAGCGAGATCGCTGGCGCGCATCCGGCTGCCGCCCGCCAGACCGATGCGTCTGACGGGCAGCCGATGCGCGTCGTCATCGGCGTGACGGGCGGCATCGCCGCCTACAAGGCGGTGCAGGTCATCCGCGATCTCGTTCTCCTCGGCCATCACGTCGACGTCGTGCCCACGGAGTCCGCGCTGCGGTTCGTGGGCCGTCCGACGTTCGAGGCCATCTCGCGCAATCCCGTTCGAACCGACGTCTTCGACGACGTCGCTGAGGTTCGGCACGTCGCGCTCGGCCAGCAGGCTGATGTCATCGCCGTCGTGCCGACGACCGCGAACTCCATGGCGAAGATCGCCGCCGGTCTCTCCGACGATCTGCTCGGCACGACGATCCTGGCGTCGACGGCCCCGCTCATCCTCGCGCCAGCCATGCACACGGAGATGTGGCTCAACCCGGCGACGCAGGCCAACGCGGCCCGTCTCGACGCACGTGGAGTGGTGCTCGTCGGTCCGGCCGACGGACAGCTGACCGGCAACGACTCCGGGCCAGGTCGCCTGGCGGAGCCCTCCGAGATCGTTGCGACGATCCTGAGCGCCGGACGCGGCGAACGTCGACGCCGCCGCGAGGCGGAACTGGTGAGCGACCTCCGCGGGAGGCGCGTCCTCATCACTGCAGGAGGCACCCGCGAGCCGCTCGACCCCGTGCGGTTCATCGGCAACCGATCGAGCGGGAGGCAGGGCTTCGCTCTCGCTGAGCGTGCCCTCGCGCGTGGCGCTGAGGTCACCCTCGTCGCCGCCAACGCGGAGGTCCGGCCACCCGACGGGGTCAAGCTCGTCACCGTCTCGAGCGCGCAGCAGCTCGCGCAGGCCTGCGCCGAGATCGCCCCACGTCACGATGTCGTCATCATGGCCGCGGCGGTCGCGGACTACCGGCCACTGACCGTCGCCGAGGGCAAGATCAAGAAGGAGCAGGCGGGCGAGGAGCTGACGCTCACCTTCACCCGCAATCCCGACATCCTGCAGGATCTGTCCGCGTCACGTGGTGCCGATCAGGTCATCATCGGCTTCGCGGCCGAGACGGAGACCGACGACGCTGCGCTCCTCGAGCTCGGTCGGGCCAAGATCGCGAGGAAGGGATGCGACTACCTCGTCGTCAACAGGGTCGGCTGGAGCCTCGGCTTCCAGTCGGACGACAACTCGGTCTTCATCCTCGCAGCGTCTGGCGACGTTGTCTCGCGTCACACTGGCGACAAGATGTCGGTGGCCGATGTCATCCTGGATCTGCTCGCCAACGTCTAGTCACGCCGGCGTCGCCAACCAGCAGCCGCAACACTCACCGCAAGGGGTTCTTCTTGTCTTCTCTTCGCCTGTTCACCTCTGAGTCGGTCACCGAGGGTCACCCCGACAAGATCTGCGACCAGATCTCCGACCGCATCCTCGACGACCTCCTGACCCAGGACCCGGCGTCCCGCGTCGCCGTCGAGACGCTCGTGACGACGGGCCAGGTGCACGTCGCCGGTGAGGTCACGACCAAGGCGTACTCCGACATCGCCGGCATCGTCAGACGCACCATCAGCGAGATCGGCTACACGTCGAGCGACGTCGGCTTCGACGGCTCCTCGTGCGGCGTCTCGATCTCGGTCGGAGAGCAGTCTCCCGAGATCGGCGAGGGCGTGACGACCTCGTTGGAGCACCGCTCCGAGAGCTCGGAAGACGCGATCGCCAAGCAGGGCGCGGGAGACCAGGGCATCATGTTCGGCTACGCGACCCGAGAGACCGAAGCCCTCATGCCGTTGCCGATCCACCTCGCGCACCAGCTCGCGCAGCAGCTCGCGGCCGTCCGGAAGTCCGGCGAGGTCGCCTACCTGCGCCCAGACGGCAAGACGCAGGTCACCGTCGGCTACGAGGGGAGTGTGCCCCGCTCCATCGAGACCGTCGTGGTCTCCACGCAGCACGACCCTGGTCTCGAGCAGGCGCAGATCCGCGAAGACGTCATCAGGCACGTCGTCCGCCCGGTACTGGAGCGCAACGGCTTCGCTGACGCCGAGCCCACCTTCCTCGTCAACCCGTCAGGCAGCTTCATCGACGGAGGGCCCCGCGCCGACGCTGGCCTGACCGGACGCAAGATCATCGTCGACACGTACGGCGGCATGGCGCGCCACGGTGGCGGCGCCTTCAGCGGCAAGGACCCCTCGAAGGTCGACCGCTCGGCCGCGTACGCCATGCGATGGGTGGCGAAGAACGCCGTCGCGGCTGGACTCGCCGATCGCCTCGAAGTGCAGATCGCGTACGCCATCGGCAAGGCTGAGCCGGTCGGCCTCTACGTCGAGAGCTTCGGCACCGGCACGGTGGCGGACGCCACGATCATCGAGGCGATCCTCTCGACGTTCGATCTCCGCCCAGGTGCGCTCGTCGAGGACCTCGACCTGCGTCGCCCGATCTACGCCCAGACCTCCGCCTACGGCCACTTCGGTCGCGAGCTGCCCGACTTCACGTGGGAGCGCACCGACCGGGCCGAGGAGCTCCGCCGAGCCGCTGGTCTCTGATCGCAGAGCCAGCTGTGGACGACACCCTGCCGAGGGTCGCGCGCGTCGTCGTCGCCTCCCCGCTTCCGCAGCTCGACCGGGAGCTCGAGTACGAGATCCCCGTCGAGCTGCGCGGGAGCATCGGCGTCGGAATGCGGGTTGCGGTTCCGCTTCGCACCTCGAACCGCCAGTTGCAGGGGTTCGTCGTGGCCGTCGAGCGAGTCGCCGAGTACACGGGCAAGCTCGCGCCGATCATCGAGCTCGTCTCGACTGCCAGGGTACTCACGCCCGAGATCGCCGGCCTCGCCCGGGCCGTCGCCGACCGGCAGGCCGGATGCGCGGCGGACGTGCTGCGCCTCGCCATCCCGGCGAGGTCCGTGCGCGTCGAGCAGCGCTGGCTGGAGGCACGCGCCCAGGCAGCTCCAGCGACGGCGGAAGCTCCTGGCGGCGAGGACGCGCCGTCGAGCGATGCCGACGAGCCCGCGTCCATAGCGGACGAGCTCCACGATGCCCCGGAGGCGACGCTCGCTCCCATGTACGGGGCAGAGGCAGCCGAACTGCTCGGACGGGGTCCGGCGGCGAGGTTCGCGGTCGACGCCCCGGTCGGCGTCGACGGGGGAGTTCCCCGCTCGCTCCTCGCCCTCGCAGCGATCTCAGCGGTTCGCGTCGCCGCCGGGCAGTCCGTCATCCTGGCGGTCCCCGACTACCGCGACGTCGAGCTGGCCCTGCGCGCGCTCGGCAGGTTCCTCGATGCCGGGCGGGTCCGCCGCCTCGACACCCGCGCCAAGCCCGCCGACCGCTACGCGGCGTTCCTCGCCTGCCTCGACGAGACACCGGGTGTCGTCGTCGGCACGAGGAGCGTCATCTACGCTCCAGCCTCGAACCTCGGGGCCGTACTCGTCTGGGACGACGGCGACGAGAGCTTCACCGAGCAGCTCGCGCCATACGCCAGCACCCGCGATGTCGCCCTGCTCCGCGCTGAGCGCGAGTCGCTCACGCTCATCTTCGCGGCGCACACCCCGAGCCTGGAGGTCGCCCGCCTCGTGGGCATGCGGTGGCTCACTCCGGTGCCGCTCGCGCGACCGGAGGCTCCCAAGGTCATCTCGGGCAGCCAGGCTCTCGCCGCGGAGACGCCGGCGGCGCACGCGCGCATCCCAGCGCTCGCCTGGCAGGAGGCGAGGCGCGCGCTCGAGCACGGGCCGGTGCTGCTCCAGGTCGTGCGTGCCGGCTACATCCCGAGCCTCAGCTGCGCCAGGTGTCGCACGCCAGCTCGCTGCACGGTCTGCGGCGGAGCCCTCGAGTACTCGCGTCCGGGAGCGCCCCCTTCCTGCAGGGTGTGCGACGCCCTGCATCCCGAGTGGCAGTGTCCCGAGTGCGGCGACCGGCGCCTCCGGAACACGTCACTCGGCGCGGAGCGGACCGCAGAGGAGCTCGGACGCGCCTTCCCCGGCACTCGTGTCGTCGTGGCCGATGGAGCCTCAGAGACCGTGACGATCGACGACCGCCCCTGTCTCGTCGTGGCAACGCGCGGCGCCGAGCCGGTTCCGAGCTCCGGCTACGCCGGCATCGTCCTGCTCGACACGGAGCGCTCGCTCGCTCAGGAGCGCCTCGACGCTGGCGTCGACGCGCTCCGCGGATGGTCGAACGCCGCGGCGCTGGCGTCGGGCGGCGCCAAGGTCGTCATCGTCGGAGCCCACAATCCGGCAGCGCACGCGCTCCGCACCTGGCAGCAGCCAGCCTTCTCGACGCGCGAGCTCGAGGAACGGCGCGATCTCCACTTTCCACCGGCGATTCGCGTCGCCGCCATCTCCGGGAGCGACGAGGAAGTCCGCCACGCCATCGCGACCGTCGAGGCCTCCGCCGAGCTCAAGCAGGCTGGGGCCATGCAGATCCTCGGACCGACGCCCCAGGAGGTCGGAAGCCGAGCAGTTCTGAAGTTCAGCTACTCGCTCGGCGCCCCGCTGGCGAAGCTGCTGAAGAGCGAGCTCGTCCGAGCAGCAACAAGCCGGCGCCCGCGCGTCGCGGGTCGCGGCGGCGGGCACGCCTCGACCCTGCGCGTACGATTTGACCCGCCGGGCATCTTCTGACCCGCGCTCCAGCACCACACTCGCACCAACCTCGAGAGGCACCAGCTATGCGGCTCGTCTTCGCCGGCACCCCATCCACCGCCGTCCCCAGCCTTGAGGCGCTCGTGGACGACGGTCACGAGATCGCGGCGGTCCTCACTCGCGACGATGCCAAGGTGGGTCGCGCGAGGGCGCTCACGCCATCCCCGGTGGCGGCCCGCGCGGCGGAGCTCGGCCTTCGGGTGATCAAGAGCAACCGCATGTCCCCGGACGTGACCGCTGAGCTCGCGAGCCTCGACGCCGAGCTCGGCGTCATCGTCGCCTACGGGGCGCTCATCGACGCCGCGACGCTCGATGCGCCCGGGCGCGGCTGGATCAACCTGCACTTCTCGTTGCTCCCCGACCTGCGCGGCGCCGCCCCGGCCCAGCGTGCCGTCATGCGTGGCGACTCGTCGACGGGCATGACCATCTTCCAGCTGACGGTCGGCCTCGACGAGGGGCCGGTCTTCGCGACCAAGGCTTCGCCGATCGGCGAGACCGAGACCTCGGGGGAGCTCCTCGAGCGCCTGGCGGGGGAGGGAGCGGCCTTCCTCGCGGAGACGGTGCAGGGGATCAGCGAAGACGCGCTGATCGCCAAGCCGCAGGTCGGCGAACCCACCACCGCGGCGAAGCTGCGGAAGCAGGATTCCGCGGTCGACTGGGCGGCTCCGCTCGTGAGCGTGGATGCGCACATCCGCGGCGTGACTCCGGAGCCGGGCGCGGTGGCGCACGTCGACGGACAGCCGTTGCGCATCCTGCGCATCGCACGCCCGAGCGAGGCCATCGACGTGCCGCCGCTTGCACCGGGGCAGCTCGCCGTCGTCGGCCAGGACGTCTTCGTCGGCACGGGAACGCAGCCCCTCCAGCTCGTCACGGTCCAGCCCGCCGGGAAAAAGTCGATGCCAGCGCGAGACTGGCTCCGCGGCAGGCGCGATGCCGAGACGCTGGTGCTCGTATGAGCCCGGCCGGTGCAGGGGGACGCCGCGGGAACCGCCCCTCGGAGGGCAGGCGGCGCCCTGATCAGCCGACCGCCGGTCGCTCGGTCACTCGCTCACGCCAGGTGGCGTTCGAGGTGCTCAGAGCTGTCGACGAGGACGACGCCTACGCCAACCTCCTGCTTCCGCACCGGATCTCGGCGGCACGGCTCTCCCCGTCGGATGCGGGCCTTGCGACCGAGCTGACCTACGGCACGCTGCGTCGTCGAGGCACGTACGACGCGATCATCGCCGAGGCCTCCGGACGCGACGTCCGCGATATCGACCCGCCGATCCTCGATGTCCTCCGGCTGGGCGCGCACCAGCTGCTGAGCATGCGCACGCCGAGGCACGCTGCGGTCAACGAGTCGGTCGAGCAGGCCGCCCGCATCGCGTCCCGAGGCGCCTCCGGGTTCGTCAACGCCATCCTTCGGAAGATCTCGCGCACCGGACTCGACGAGTGGCTCGACGAGATCACGACTGGGCAGAGCGAGGAGCAGGCTCTCGCGGTGCGCCACTCGCATCCGGACTGGATCGTGCGCGCACTGCGCGACTCGCTCGCGGCGGAAGAGCGCGGCGACGAGCTCGCCGCGACACTCGCCGCCGACAATGTGTCGCCAGCCGTCAGCATCGTGTCCCTCCCCGGCTTCGACACGCCCGGCGAGCTCATCGAGACGAACCCCGATCTCCTCGGGCCAGGCCGAGTCTCGCCTCGCGGGCTGACGCTCGCCTCTGGCGACCCGTCCTGGGTCCCTCAGGTCAAGGCGGGCAGGGCACGCGTCCAGGACGAGGGCTCGCAGCTGGTCACGCTCGCGCTGCTCGAGGCGGCGCCGGTCCTCGCCGGCGAGCGCTGGCTCGACATGTGCGCCGGCCCCGGGGGCAAGGCTGCGCTGCTCGCCGCCAGCGCTACCGAGCTCGGCGCCAAGCTCACCGCCAACGAGCTCGTGCCGGCTCGCGCCGGGCTCGTCCGCACGGCGCTCGCCCCGCTCGCGGCTCCCGTCTCCGTCACCAACGAGGACGGACGCTCATTCGCCGAGAGCCACCCTGGGGAGTTCGATCGAGTCCTCCTCGACGCCCCCTGCACGGGCCTCGGCGCGCTGCGGCGCAGGCCGGAGGCTCGCTGGCGGAAGCAGAGCAGCGACGTGAGCGAGCTCGTCCAGCTGCAGGAGCAGCTGCTCGAGGCGGCGCTCGCCACCGTGAAGCCAGGCGGCATCGTGGCCTACGTCACCTGCTCGCCCCACCAGGCCGAGACGACCGGCGTCGTGCGCCGCGCGGTTCGGCTGTCGGGCGCTGAGGTGCTGGACGCGGCCGCGATCGTGAGCCGTGCCTCGACGACCGGTGAACTGGACCTCGGCGAACGCCTCCTCGGCGACGGCACGCTCGTGCAGCTCTGGCCCCACCGCCACGGCACCGACGCCATGTTCCTCGCACTCCTGCGCCGAGCACCCGCTCAGCAGGAGACCCCGACCCCGTAGGATCGCCCCGTGAACGCGCGCATCAACCCCAGCATCCTGGCCGCCGACTTCGCCAACTTCGAGCGAGATCTCGGACGCATCGCCTCAGCCGATGCGGCGCACGTCGACGTCATGGACAACCACTTCGTGCCGAACCTCACGTTCGGGCAGCCGATGGTGGAGCGTCTGCAGGAGATCAGCCCCGTGCCGCTCGACCTGCACCTCATGATCGAGGACCCGGACCGCTGGGCTCCCCAGTTCGCGGAGATGGGCGTGTTCTCGGTGACCTTCCATGCGGAGGCCGCGACGAGTCCCGTGACCCTCGCCAAGCGGTTGAAGGAGCGAGGCGCGCGCGCTGGCATCGCCATCAACCCGGCGACGCCCCTCAGCGCCGTCGAGGAGATCCTGCCCCACTTCGACCAGCTGCTCATCATGACTGTCGAGCCCGGCTTCGGCGGTCAGTCCTTCATGGCGGACATGATGCCGAAGCTGGCGAGGGCCGACAGGCTCAGGAAGTCGCACGGCCTCGAGACCTGGCTCCAGGTCGACGGCGGGATCTCGCTCGACACGATCGAGCTCGCGGCAGCGAACGGCGCCGATACCTTCGTCGCCGGATCGGCCGTGTTCCGCGGTGATCCCGGTGAGCAGATCGCGGCGCTGCGCGCCGCTGCAGCGGATGCCCGGCACGCGCACTAGGCGCCAAGCGACTACGCTGTGCCTGTGAAATCCTTCGACACGCTGTTCGCAGAGCTCTCCGAGAAGATCGCCTCCCGACCAGAGGGTTCAGGCACGGTCCGAGAGTTCGACGCGGGCGTGCATACGATCGGGAAGAAGATCGTCGAGGAGGCCGCTGAGGTCTGGATGGCCGCCGAATACGAGAGCGACGAGGAGACGGCTGAGGAGATCTCGCAGCTGCTCTACCATCTGCAGGTCCTCATGCTCGCCAAGGGCCTCACGCTCGACGACGTCTACCGCAACCTCTAGCAGGCACGAGCTCGCCGCTCTCGACTGCCCCGCGCGAGACGTGCGCAGACGCCGGTGACCTCACCGGTCAGCGCGCACCCACCCCGATTCACGACTCCCAGAACCAAGGACGTTCCAACAATGCTTCGCATCGCCGTGCCAAATAAGGGCATGCTCGCCGAGACGGCCAACGAAATGCTGCAGGAGGCCGGCTACCGCGGCCGCGGCGACAGCCGTGAGCTCGTCGCCATCGACCCGATCAACGACGTCGAGTTCTTCTACCTCCGGCCTCGTGACATCGCGACCTACGTGGGCTCGGGTGTCCTCGACGCTGGCATCACGGGCCGCGACTTCCTCTTGAACACCGAGTCGGCCGCCAAGGAGGTCCGTGCGCTGGACTTCGGCGACTCCACCTTCCGATTCGCGGGCCCCGCCGGCGAGTTCACCGATGTCAGCCAGTTGCAGGGCAAGCGCGTGGCGACGAGCTACACGGGCCTGCTCGGCTCCTGGTTCGCCCGGGCGGGCATCGAAGCTGAGCTGGTGCCCCTGGAGGGGGCGGTCGAGTCGGCCATCAGGCTCGGCGTCGCGGATGCCGTGGCCGACGTCGTCTCCACGGGTGGCACGCTGCGCAAGGCGGGCCTCGAGGTCTTCGGGCCGGTCATCCTCGAATCCACGGCGGTCCTCATCTCGACGCCGGAGAAGGAGCACGCTGCGCGTCGCCTCCTCGGCCGCCTCGACGGTGTGCTCGTCGCGCGACGCTACGCGATCATGGACTACGACATCGAGTCGTCGAAGCTCGACGCGGCTCTGGCGATCACACCCGGCTTCCAGTCGCCGACGATCTCCCCGTTGCGCGACTCGGAGTGGGTCGCGGTGCGCTCCATGGTCCCGCAGAACGAGCTCAACCAGGTCATGGACCAGCTCCAGGATGCCGGGGCCAAGGCCATCATCGTGACGGCGCTGCAAGCCGTCCGGGTGTGATGATGACCGTCTCCTCATCCGCCCCGAAGTCCACGGGGCTCGCAATGCGCGTCATCCCCTGCCTCGATGTGGCCGAGGGGCGTGTCGTCAAGGGCGTCAACTTCCTGGATCTGCAGGATGCGGGCGACCCCGTCGAGCTCGCGGCGCTCTACGCCGAGCAGGGTGCGGACGAGCTCACCTTCCTCGACGTGACCGCCTCGAGCGAGGGACGGGGGACCACCTACGACCTCGTTACGCGGACGGCGGAGCAGGTCTTCATCCCGCTCACCGTCGGCGGTGGGGTGCGCAGCATCGAGGACGTTCGCGTGCTGCTCGCGTGCGGCGCCGACAAGGTCGGCGTGAACTCTGCGGCGATCGCACGGCCGGCGCTGCTCGATGAGATCTCGTCGACGTTCGGCAACCAGGTCCTCGTCCTCTCGCTGGATGTGAAGCGCTCGGCATCGACCGAGTCCGGGTTCGTCGTGACGTCCCACGGTGGGCGAACAGACACTGGGATCGACGCGCTCAGCTGGGCCCGCGATGCCATCGAGCGCGGCGCGGGGGAGCTCCTCGTCAACTCCATGGACGCTGATGGCACGAAGGCCGGCTTCGATCTGGAGCTGACCCGCCTCGTCCGCGAGCTGGCGACGGTCCCCGTCATCGCGTCCGGCGGAGCGGGTGCGCTCGAGCACTTCGCTCCCGCCGTCGAGGCCGGCGCGGACGCCGTGCTGGCCGCGAGCGTCTTCCACCACCGGCAGTTCACGATCGGCCAGGTGAAGGACTCCCTGGCCGAAGCAGGAGTCACCGTCAGGCGGAGCGTCCGATGACGGCATCCACGTTCCCCGTTGCCGCTCGGCAGATCGACGACATCCTCTCGCGCGTCTCGTTCGACGACCGCGGCCTGGTTCCGGCAGTCGTGACCCAGCACGACACCCGCGAGGTGCTCATGCTCGCCTGGTTGAACGCGGAGTCGCTGCGCATGACCCTGACCGGGGGGCGGGTCGTCTACTGGTCGCGCTCTCGTTCGGAGCTGTGGCGCAAGGGCGACACCTCCGGCAATACGCAGCGCCTCGTGAGCTTCGCGCTCGACTGCGATGCCGACACGATCCTCCTGGGCGTCGACCAGCACGGCCCCGCCTGCCACACCGGTACCAGAACCTGCTTCGACGGCGACGACCTCGCGCTCGAGTTCCCGGCCCATGACGTCGCCTGACGCTGCGGGCAAGCGCGGCAAGCGCGGCACGCTCCTCGCAATCGTCGTCGGCGCGGGTCTGGCGATCCTCGCCTGGTCGCAGGTGTGGTTCTCGTTCGAGGTGTCCCTCGGGGCGCAGACGTTCGCGGGCGAGGTCCGCGGAGACGTCGCAGCCCCGGCCGTCATGGCGCTCGCTCTGGCTGCCCTCGCCGTCCTCGCGGCGCTGGCCCTGGCGGGAGTCGTGTTCAGATACGTGCTCGGCGGGCTGCTCACGCTCGTCGGCGCGGTCCTGGTGCTGCAGTCCTTCGTCGCGGTCGGCAACCCGGCCCCGGCCATCGCACCGGAGGTGACGGCAGCATCGGGACTCGCGGGCGAGCAGACGATCGCGGATGCGGTCGCCGCCGGAGCGGTCTCCGTCGGATTCTGGCCATGGCTGGCCGTCGTCGCCGGCGCCGTCCTCGCCTTCGCCGGCGTGCTCGCGATCGTCACGGCCCGCCGGTGGCCGACGAGTGGACGGCGCTTCTCGACGACTTCACTGGAAGCGGCCGACGAGATGCCCGAGAATGGACAGCCGTCGGGTGACGTTCGTGCGGACGCCCCGGCGGGCAGCGATCAGCGTGTCGAGCAGTGGGATGCGCTGAGCCACGGCGACGACCCCACCGACGCGGGTGGCTCGCGAGCATCCAGCTAGACTTACCCCAGCGCACGTGACAAGGAGCACCCTCATGACTGAACTGGCCGCGAAGACGTCCCACGAACCCACGAGCATCGAAGAGGCCGAAGAGGTCCAGGAGGCGCCGCTGCAGGAGCCTCACGAGAGCCACGGCCACTCGGTTGCCGCGTGGACCGGAGTCCTCATCATGCTCGTCGGCTTCACCGTCGGCACGCTCGGCATCTGGTTCGACCAGAACATCGTCACCTGGGTCGGCGTCGTCGCGATCGTGATCGGGGCCATCGCCTGGCCGCTGCTCGCTCGTCTCGGCTTCGGTCCGAAGGCGCACTAGCTTGCTCGAGTCGCTGTACCACGGCGCTCTCGAGGACGCGGCTGAACGGCGGGAGCGCACTCCCTCGAGCGTTCTCGAGGCTCGAATCTCCGACGTCGCCCCTGCGCTCGATGCGTACGGGGCGCTCGCCCGCTCGGAGCGCGTCAACATCATCGCGGAGGTCAAGCGAGCCAGCCCCTCTCGGGGTCGCCTCGCCGACATCCCCGACCCCGCTGTGCTGGCGGCATCCTACGAACGTGGGGGTGCAGCCGCGATCTCCGTGCTCACCGAGCAGCGCAAGTTCCTCGGTTCGCTCGACGACCTCCGCGCGGTGCGCGACACGGTCGCCGTCCCCGTGCTCCGCAAGGAGTTCATCGCAGAGGAGTACCAGCTGCTGGAGGCCCGCGCGTGCGGGGCCGACCTGGCCCTGCTCATCGTCGCGGGGCTCGACCAGTCGACGCTCGTCCGCCTCGCCGAGTTCACCGAGCAGCTCGGCATGACGGCGCTCGTCGAGGCGCATTCGAAGGACGAGCTGCTGCGCGGTCTCGACGCCGGCGCAAGGATCCTCGGCGTCAACGCTCGCAACCTCGCGACCTTCGAGCTCCACCCGGAGCTCTTCGGGGAGCTTGCTCCCCTCTACCCGAACGATGTCGTCAAGGTCGCCGAATCGGCGGTCCTCGAGCCAGCTCACGTGCGTCGCTACCGCGACGCTGGCGCAGACGCCGTTCTCATCGGGGAGGCGCTCGTGACGGGCGGCAACCCGGAATCTATTTTGGAGACTTTCCACCTCGCATGAGCACCTTGCCCCCAGACACCACATCGCTGCGGAACGCCTCTGGCCCCTACTACGGGGAGTTCGGCGGCCGTTTCGTCCCGGAGAGCCTCATGGCGGCTCTCGACGAGCTGTCGAGCGCCTGGGAGGCGGCGAAAGCCGACGATGAATTCTGGGCTGAGCTCTCCCGGCTGCACCGCGACTACTCCGGTCGCCCCTCGATCATCACCGAGGCGGCGCGGTTCGCAGCGCACGCTGGCGGCGCCCGCATCATCCTCAAGCGCGAAGACCTCAACCACACGGGTTCGCACAAGATCAACAACGTGCTCGGTCAGGCCCTGCTGACGAAGCGCATCGGAAAGACGCGAGTCATCGCCGAGACCGGCGCAGGCCAGCACGGCGTCGCGACCGCGACTGCTGCGGCGCTCTTCGGGCTCGACTGCACGATCTACATGGGTGCCGTCGACACGGCTCGCCAGGCACTCAACGTCGCGCGGATGCGACTCCTGGGCGCAGAGGTCGTGGCCGTCGAGTCCGGCTCGGCGACGCTCAAGGATGCGATCAACGACGCCATGCGCGACTGGGTCGCGTCCGTCGACACGACGAACTACGTGTTCGGCACTGCGGCGGGCCCGCACCCGTTCCCCGCGCTGGTGCGCGACCTCCAGGCCATCATCGGCGAGGAGGCGCGCCAGCAGGTGCTCGACCTGACCGGTGCTCTGCCCGACGCCGTCGTCGCGTGCGTCGGCGGCGGCTCCAACGCGATCGGCATCTTCAGCGCGTTCCTCGATGACCCCTCGGTGGCGCTCTACGGCTACGAAGCCGCTGGCGACGGCGTCGAAACGCCACGTCACGCGGCGACGATCGGCGCCGGTCGCCCTGGCGTGCTCCACGGCGCTCGCACCCTGCTCCTGCAGGACGTCGACGGGCAGACCATCGAGTCGCACTCGATCTCGGCGGGCCTCGACTATCCCGGCGTCGGACCAGAGCACGCCCACCTCGCCGCCATCGGCCGCGCAACGTACCTCCCAGTGACGGATGCGGCGGCGATGGAGGCCTTCCGGCTGCTCTCGCGCACCGAGGGCATCATCCCGGCCATCGAGTCCAGCCACGGCCTCGCCGGCGCGCTCGAGCTCGGCAAGGAGCTCGGTCCGGACGCGACGATCCTCGTCTCGCTCTCGGGGCGCGGCGACAAGGACATGGAGACCGCAGCCGAGTACTTCGGCCTCGGCAACCCGGACCGCACCGAGGGAGAAGTCAAGTGACCTCAGCATCGACCACCGCGGCTTCCCCGATCCCGTCCGCGACATCCGCCCTCGAGCAGGTCATCGACACGGCGAATCGGGACCGCAGGGGCGCGCTCGTCGCCTACCTGCCTGTCGGATTCCCCGACTTCGACACGTCAGTGGCCGCGGCTATCGAGGTCGTCAAGGCGGGCGTCGACGTCATCGAGCTCGGCATGCCGTACTCGGACCCTGTCATGGACGGCCCCGTCATCCAGGCCGCAGCTGTTCAGGCGCTCGAGGGCGGCTTCCGCACGGAGCACGTCTTCGAGGCCATCCGCCAGATCCGCGCCGAGGTGGATGCGCCGATCGTCGTCATGACCTACTGGAACCTCGTCATGCAGTACGGCGTCGACGCGTTCGCCCGCGACCTCGCGGCAGCGGGTGGCAACGGACTCATCACCCCCGACCTCGTCCCCGACGAGGGTGGGGAGTGGATTGCCGCCTCGCAGGCGCACGAGCTTGACCGCGTCTTCCTCGCGGCCCCCAGCTCGAGCGACGCGCGCCTCGACCTGGTCATCAACTCCAGCAGCGGCTTCGTGTACACGGTCTCGACCATGGGCATCACGGGAGCCCGGGCGGACGTCGACCAGGCCGCTCGCTCGCTCGCGGACCGACTCCACGCGCACGGCTGCACACGAGCCTGCGTCGGCCTCGGCATCTCGACCGCAGAGCAGGTCCGCGAGGTGCTCGCGTATGCGGAGGGCGCCATCGTCGGATCCGCGCTGGTCAAGGCCCTCGCCGCCGGCGGCGTGCCCGCTGTCGCCGAGGTCGCCGCCCAGCTCGCGACCGGAACCGCTCTCGACGCTTCATCTTCGAAGGAACAGGCATGACGCCACTGACCGGAATCCCCAGCCCGCCCCTCGAGTGGGCGAGCTTCGAGGTCGGGCCGCTCACGGTGCACCTCTACGCGCTCTTCATCGTGGCGGGCATGATCCTCGCCGTGCTGTGGACGGACCGACGGCTCACCGCGCGTGGCGGTGAGAAGTGGATCACGGTCGACTTCGCCATCTGGGCCGTGCTGCTCGGGCTGCTTGGCGCGCGTCTGTACCACGTCTTCACGCATCCCGCCGACTACTTCTTCGAGGGCGCCAACTTCTGGCGCATCTTCTTCATCTGGGAGGGCGGCAACGCCATCATCGGCTCCCTCATCGGCGGAGCGATCGGCATCTTCATCGCGAGCCGGATGACGGGCATCCGCATGCTCGCGTTCTCGGACGCGCTCATCCCCGGCCTCCTCCTGGCACAGGCCGTCGGGCGCCTCGGCAACTACTTCAACCATGAGCTCTACGGCTGGCCCACCGACCTGCCGTGGGGCCTGCAGATCGAGGCGAGCAATCCAGCCTTCCCCGTCGGCTTGCCTGAGGGCACGCTCTTCCACCCGACGTTCCTGTACGAGATGCTCTGGAACCTCGCGGGCATCGCCCTCATCGTGCTCCTCGAGCGCATGTTCCGGTGGCGCACGGGCAAGACGCTCGCCGCCTACCTCATCTGGTACGGAACGGGACGCATCTGGATCGAGTCCATTCGCGTCGACTACTCCGAGGTGATCCTCGGGATGCGCTCGAACGTCTTCGGGGCCCTGTGCCTCGTCATCGTCGGCATCGCGCTCTTCATCTACGTCTCACGCCTGCCGGTCTCGCAGCTGAGCACGAGCATCTACCTTCCCGGGCGCGATCCGGAGTCCGAGGCAGCCAGGGCCACTGAGGGCGCTGATGGTGCTGAGGCCGACGAACTCGACGGCGACGACGAGCTCGACGCCGAGGAGGAAACCTCCACGCAATCTTCGGTTCACGACGAGGAAACTTCCGAAGCCAAGCCTAACTCGGGCGACGTGGAAAATACCCCTGATGAGAGCGAAGAAGTCTCCACGCCCTCGAAGAGCTGAGGCGAAACAGCCCACCCCTCTCGGGGCTTGCTCGTGCACCTCGAAACACAGAAGTAACACAGCGGTCGTAATCTGCTGAATGGACCGACGGACGCCTGTAGGCACCCGCCCCGAACGGGCTCCGTCAACATCAGTCTTCTGTCGAGTCCGCCAAGCGACCCATGGCACCACCGACGAGGGGACGAGTTATGACCTCCGCCGCCTTTCCAACGAATGGCTACCCAGCAGCAGCCGGTCTGTACGACCCTGCCAACGAACGCGATGCCTGTGGGCTCGCGATGGTCGCCACCCTGCGTGGCACGCCGGGTCACGACATCATCGACCACGCGCTCGACGCGCTCCGCCACATGGAGCACCGCGGCGCTGTCGGCTCGGATGCGGGCACCGGAGACGGCGCTGGCATCCTGACGGCGATCCCGGACGACTTCTTCCGCGCGGTCAGTGGCTTCGACCTGCCTGCCGATGGCCGCTACGCGGTCGGCAACGCCTACCTTCCCGTGGACGCCGACGAGCGGGCCAGGGTCAAGGCTGGCATCGCCAAGCTCGCGGCAGAAGAGGACCTCCGCGTCATCGGCTGGCGCGAGGTTCCCGTGCAGCCGGACGAGCTCGGCAAGCTGGCTCGGGCCGCGATGCCCGTCATCGAGCAGCTCTTCG
The DNA here is from genome assembly GCF_002931375.1 of Pseudoclavibacter sp. RFBJ3. NCBI lineage: Bacteria > Bacillati > Actinomycetota > Actinomycetes > Micrococcales > Microbacteriaceae > Pseudoclavibacter > Pseudoclavibacter sp. RFBJ3. The sequence goes on from NZ_PSXZ01000004.1 coordinate 507,024, forward strand.
TGCGCAGCGAGCGCCAGAACTTCCGAGGGAATCCGCGCAAGGGCGCGTCCCTCGACCGGCAGTGCTACCGGATGCGCAAGCGCGCCGAGCATTCGCTCGGCGTGTACTTCATGTCGCTCTCGTGCCGCTCGATCACCTACAAGGGCATGGTCACGACCCTGCAGCTGGAGCCGTTCTACCCGGACCTGAGCGATGAGCGCTTCGCCTCCAAGCTCGCGATCGTGCACTCGCGCTACTCGACGAACACGTTCCCGTCGTGGCAGCTCGCGCAGCCGATGCGCATGATGGCGCACAACGGCGAGATCAACACGGTTCGCGGCAACCGCAACTGGATGCGCGCCCGGCAGTCGCAGCTGCGCTCCGAGATCCTCGGCGACGTCGCAGACCTGTTCCCGATCGTGACCGAGGGCGCCAGCGACTCGGCATCCTTCGACGAGGTGCTGGAGCTGCTCACCCTCTCGGGCCGCTCCCTCGCGCACGCCGTGCACATGATGGTGCCGGCAGCGTGGGAGACCGCAGAGGACCTGAGCGCCGAGGTGCGTGACTTCTACGAGTACCACTCGCTCATCATGGAGCCCTGGGACGGGCCCGCGGCGATGGCCTTCACCGACGGCCGCTACGTGTGCGCGACGCTCGACCGGAACGGACTTCGCCCCGGCCGCTTCGTGCAGACAGCCGACGGCCTCATCGTGCTGGGCTCCGAGGTCGGGGTCGCCAGCCTCGACCCCGCGACCGTCATCCGCAAGGGGCGTCTGCGCCCAGGACAGGTGCTCCTCGTGGACACCGAGGTCGGCCGCCTCATCGAAGACGATGAGGTCAAGCACGACCTCGCGGAGCTGCAGCCGTGGGGGGACTGGCTCGACGAGGGTCGCATCAACCTCGCCGAGCTCCCGGAGCGCGAGCACGTCACGCACACTCCGGCCTCCGTCGAACGCCGCCAGCGCACCTTCGGCTACACCGAGGAGGAGCTGCGCATCCTGCTCGCTCCGATGGCGAAGAACGGTGCTGAGCCGATCGGAGCCATGGGCACGGACACGCCCATCGCGATCCTCACGGACCGACCGCGGCTCGTCTTCGACTACTTCACGCAGAACTTCGCGCAGGTGACGAACCCGCCGCTCGACTCGATCCGCGAGGAGGTCGTGACGAGCCTCACGACGAGCATCGGGCCGCAGGAGAACCTCCTCAGCGCCGGCCCTGAGCACGCGCGTCAGGTCGTGCTGGACTTCCCGGTCATCGACAACGACCAGCTCGCGAAGATCCAGCACATCGAGCAGCGCCCCGGTATCGACGCGGCGGAGACGCTCCGCGGCTGCTACCGGGTCGACGACGGCGTCGAGGGGCTGCGCAAGCGGCTCGAGGAGCTGTGCGAGGAGGCCGACCGCGCGATCGACGCCGGCGCCGGCTTCATCGTGCTCTCCGACCGCGACTCGAACCGCGACTACGCGCCCATCCCCTCGCTGCTCATGACGAGTGCCGTGCACCACCACCTGATCCGCACGGAACGCAGGATGCGCGTCGGCCTGGTCATCGAGGCGGGCGATGTCCGCGAGGTGCACCACGTCGCAGTGCTGCTCGGCTACGGCGCTTCCGCCGTCAACCCGTACCTGGCGATGGAATCCTGCGAGGACATGGTCCGTCAGGGCAAGCTCACCGGAGTCTCCGAGGAGAAGGCGGTCGCCAACCTCATCAAGGCGCTCGGCAAGGGCGTCCTGAAGATCATGTCGAAGATGGGCATCTCCGCGGTCTCCTCCTACGCGGGCGCGCAGTGCTTCGAGGCCGTCGGCCTCTCGAACGAGCTCGTCAGCGAGTACTTCACGGGCACGGCGAGCAAGATCTCCGGAATGGGGCTGGAGGGCATCGCCCGCGAGAACCAGCTCCGCCACCGCCACGCGTACCCGGCCCAGGCTGCTCCCGCGTCGCACCGCCCCCTCGACATCGGCGGCGAGTACCAGTGGCGCCGTGAGGGGCCACCGCACCTCTTCAACCCGAACACGATCTTCCGTCTGCAGCACTCGACGCGCGAGGGCCGCTACGACATCTTCAAGGAGTACACGAAGCTCGTCGACGACCAGGCCGCGGAGACGATGACGCTGCGTGGGCTCTTCAAGCTCAAGGTGGGCGACCGGACTCCGATCCCGATCGACGAGGTCGAGCCGGCTTCCGAGATTCTCAAGCGCTTCCAGACCGGTGCCATGAGCTACGGCTCCATCTCGAAGGAAGCGCACGAGACGCTCGCCATCGCGATGAACCGCATCGGCGGCAAGTCGAACACGGGCGAGGGTGGCGAGGACGTCGAGCGCCTCCTCGATCCCGAGCGACGCAGCGCCATCAAGCAGGTCGCCTCGGGCCGGTTCGGCGTCACGAGCATGTACCTGACCCACGCGGATGACATCCAGATCAAGCTGGCGCAGGGCGCGAAGCCGGGCGAGGGCGGGCAGCTGCCTCCGACGAAGGTCTACCCCTGGGTGGCTCGGACGCGCCACGCGACACCCGGCGTCGGACTGATCTCCCCGCCCCCTCACCACGACATCTACTCCATCGAGGATCTCAAGCAGCTGATCTTCGACCTCAAGCGCGCGAACCCGTCGGCGCGCATCCACGTGAAGCTCGTGAGCGAGAACGGCATCGGCGCAGTCGCGGCCGGTGTGACGAAGGCGCTTGCCGACGTCGTCCTGGTCTCAGGCCACGACGGCGGCACCGGCGCCTCGCCCCTCAACTCCCTCAAGCACGCGGGAACCCCGTGGGAGCTCGGCCTTGCCGAGACGCAGCAGACGCTCATGCTCAACGGGCTGCGCGACCGCGTGGTCGTGCAGGTGGACGGTCAGCTCAAGACGGGCCGCGACGTCATCGTCGGCGCCCTGCTCGGCGCCGAGGAGTTCGGCTTCGCTACCGCGGCGCTCGTCGTCTCCGGCTGCATCATGATGCGCGTCTGCCACCTCGACACGTGCCCGGTCGGCGTCGCCACGCAGAACCCTGAGCTGCGCGCCCGCTACACGGGCCAGGCCGACCACGTCGTGAACTTCTTCGAGTTCGTCGCGCAGGAGGTCCGCGAGTACCTCGCGGAGCTCGGCGTGCGCTCACTGGACGAGATCATCGGGAAGCGCGAGCTCCTCGAAGTCGACGAGGCGATGCATCACTGGAAGACCGAGGGGCTCGACCTCTCGCGCGTGCTCACCGGCCACGAGTTCGGCGATGCGCCGACTCGGAGCCTTGTCACCCAGGAGCACGAGCTCGACCAGCACTTCGACCAGCAGCTGCTCACGCTCGCCGAGCAGGCGCTCGAGCGCGGCGAGTCCGTCAAGGTGTCGATGGACGTCATCAACACCGATCGCGCCGTCGGCACGATGCTCGGGCACCACGTGACCCTCAAGCACGGTGAGCACGGCCTGCCAGCAGGCACGATCGACATCGAACTGCGGGGGACCGCAGGGCAGTCGCTTGGCGCGTTCCTGCCGAACGGCATCCGCATCCGGCTCGTCGGCGACTCGAACGACTACGTCGGCAAGGGACTCAGCGGTGGCGAGATCATCCTCAGGCCCGACGAGCGTGCGCCGTTCAAGTCGCACGAGAACGTCATCGCGGGCAACGTCATCGGCTACGGCGCGACGAGCGGAACCATGTTCCTGAGCGGCGTCGTCGGCGAGCGCTTCCTCGTCCGCAACTCCGGCGCCACTGCGGTGGCGGAGGCCGTCGGCGACCACGCGCTCGAGTACATGACCGGCGGACTCGCCGTGATCCTGGGGGAGACGGGCAAGAACTTCGGTGCGGGCATGTCCGGTGGCATCGCCTACGTGCACAAGCTCGACCCGAAGCTCGTCAACCCCGACATGGTCTCGACGGGGGAGCTCGGCCTGACGACGCTGACCAGCGCCGATGCCGACATCCTGCGCGACATCCTCGAACGCCACTACGCGGAGACCGACTCGCAGCTCGCTCGCGAGATGCTCGAGGACTTCGACGCGGTGTCGAAGGAGTTCACGAAGGTGCTCCCGCGTGACTACGCCAAGGTCACCGAGATCCGCAACGCCGCCATCGAACGCGGTGGCGACCCCGATGACAGCACGACCTGGCACGAGATTCTGGAGGCAACCCGTGGCTGACCCGAGAGGATTCCTCACCAATCGCGAACGCGAGCTCCCCAAGCGTCGGCCCGTTCCCGTGCGCATCATGGACTTCAGCGAGGTCTACGACCCGCAGGAGCCCACCCAGCTGCGCCGGCAGGCCGGACGCTGCATGGACTGCGGTGTTCCGTTCTGTCACCAGGGCTGCCCGCTCGGCAACATCATCCCCGAGTGGAACGACCTGACGTTCCGCGGTGACATGGCGGGCGCGAGCGAGCGCCTGCACGCCACGAACAACTTCCCGGAGTTCACGGGACGCCTGTGCCCGGCCCCGTGCGAGTCGTCGTGCGTGCTCGGCATCAACCAGCCGGCCGTCACGATCAAGCGCGTCGAGCAGTCCATCGCGGACACCGCCTTCGCCGAGGGCAACGTCCGTCCGCACCCGCCAGAGCGCCTCACGGGCAAGACGGTCGCCGTCGTCGGATCGGGGCCAGCGGGCCTCGCCGCCGCCCAGCAGCTGACCCGCGCCGGCCACACGGTCGCGGTGTTCGAGCGTGACGACCGCATCGGCGGGCTGCTGCGCTACGGCATCCCGGACTTCAAGATGGAGAAGTCCGTACTCGATGCTCGTCTCTCGCAGATGCGCGCCGAGGGCACTCGCTTCCGCACCGGCATCGAGATCGGTCGCGACATCACGTGGGACAACCTCCGACAGCGCTACGACGCCGTCGTGGTCGCCACCGGAGCGCTGGTCCCGCGCGATCTCCCCGTGCCGGGCCGCGAGCTCAAGGGCGTCCACTACGCGATGGACTTCCTGACGCAGTCGAACCGCGTGGTCGCGGGCGACGACCTCGCCTCGCAGATCCACGCCGAGGACAAGCACGTCATCGTCATCGGCGGTGGAGACACCGGTGCAGACTGCATCGGCACCTCGCACCGCCAGGGCGCAGCCTCGGTGACGAACCTCGCCATCGGCAAGGAGCCGCCGACCGAGCGTCCCGCGCATCAGCCGTGGCCGACGACGCCGACCCTCTTCGAGGTCTCGACCTCGCACGAGGAGGGCGGCGAGCGCGCCTTCCAGGCGTCCACGGTCGAGTTCATCGGCGACGAGTCCGGTCGAGTCCGCGCGATCCGCCTCGCTGAGACCGAGTTCCGCGCCGACGGCTCCCGCGGCCCGAAGGCGGGCACGGAGCGCGAGCTTCCCGCCGACCTGGTGCTGCTGGCCATGGGCTTCACGGGCCCGGAGCGGCACACGATCGAACCTCAGCTGCAGCTCCCGTTCACCTCACGGGGGGCCCTCGACCGCACCGCCGAGTACGAGACGGAGCTTCCTGGAGTGTTCGTCGCGGGCGACGCGGGCCGCGGCCAGTCGCTCATCGTCTGGGCGATCGCCGAGGGACGTGCGGCAGCCGCCTCCGTCGACCGGTATCTTGAACAGTCGACGGAGCTTCCGGAGCCGATCCTCGCCACCGAGCGCGCGATCTCCCTCTGAATCCGCCACCACGCGCCTCTCGGCGCACCACAGTTTCGACGAACCGGAGTTAATGCATGAGCCGTAGAGCGAAGATCGTCGCCACCCTCGGTCCAGCCGTCAACACCCCTGAAGGGATCCGCGCCCTCATCGGCGCCGGCGTCAACGTCACGCGCTTCAACCTCAGCCACGGCGACCACGCCGTGCACACCGAGAACTACACCCTCGTCCGGGACGCCGCCGAGGAGCTCGGCGTTCCCGTCGCGATCCTGGTCGACCTGCAGGGACCGAAGATCCGTCTCGAGAAGTTCGAGGACGGCCCCCACCACCTCGCGGTCGGGGACATCTTCAAGATCACCTCCCAGGACGTACCCGGCACGAAGGACCTCGTCGGCACGACCTACAAGGGCCTGCCCACC